>NZ_JACDRR010000011.1 GCF_013449375.1 Pectobacterium sp. CFBP8739
CCCACGGTTTTACTGGCTCCTCCTTCATTCCATACTCTTCCTACGTCAATACAATTCAACTGACATCAACTTGCTTGTGCGGGTACAATTGCGGGTATACTTCAGTATGGTAAATTCTTGTACCCTCAATAACGCATTTATTGAAGGAAAAGCATTATGGCACTCACGGACATCAAGGTACGTTCAGCAAAACCGGAAGAGAAGCCTTATAAACTTACCGATGGAAACGGTATGTTTCTTCTGGTTCATACCAACGGGTCCAAATATTGGCGCTTACGCTATCGTTCGGATGGCAAAGAAAAGACGCTGGCGCTAGGTGTTTACCCGGAGGTTTCCCTTTCTGAAGCGCGTCAGAAACGCGATGAGGCACGAAAACTTATTGCTGCTGGCGTTGATCCCAACGAGCATAAAAAAGCAGTCAAAACGCAACAACAAGATGATGAGCAAACCTTCGAGGCTGTGGCTCGCGCTTGGCATACTGATAATAAGAAGTGGTCGGAATCCCATGCCGAACGTATCCTGAAAAGCCTGAGCGACAATATTTTCCCCACCATCGGTGGCACTCATATTGCAAATCTGAAAACACGAGACTTGCTGACACCAATTAAAAGCGTTGAACGTTCAGGACGTTTAGAAGTGGCTAAGCGTCTAAAACAACGTGTGACCGCCATCATGACCTATGCCGTGCAGAACGGCTTGATTGACTATAATCCGGCGCAGGATATGGCTGGCGCGATTATGCCCGGCAAAGTCGAACATCGCCCAGCGTTGGAGCTCGAACGTTTACCTGAACTTCTTGGCCGCATTGACGGTTACAAAGGTCGTGAATTTACCAAGTGGGTCATTAACCTCTCCCTGCTGATTTTCATTCGTTCCAGCGAACTGCGTTTTGCCCGCTGGCCGGAAATCGACTTTGAACGCGCTTTGTGGACGATTCCCCCGGAGCGTGAACCGATCCCTGGTGTGAAATTCTCTGAGCGCGGCTCAAAAATGCACACGCCACATCTTGTTCCACTAAGTCGTCAGGCACTGGAGATCCTTCAAAAGATCAGAGAGGTGAGTGGGCATTGTGAACTGGTTTTCATTGGCGATCATTCGTCACGAAAACCGGTTAGTGAAGGGACGATAAACAAAGCGCTGCAAACTATGGGCTACGACACAAAAACGGAAGTATGTGGTCACGGCTTTCGTACTATGGCCTGTAGTTCGTTGATTGAGTCTGGGTTGTGGTCTAGGGATGCGGTAGAGCGGCAGATGAGCCATCAGGAACGTAACGGCGTCCGTGCTGCGTATATTCATAAGGCGGAGCATCTTGATGAACGGCGATTGATGTTGCAGTGGTGGGCAGATTTTCTTGATGCAAATCGGGAGAGGGGGGTTAGTCCGTTTGATTTTGGGAAGTTGACGGCGGGGTAATGTATAAAACAAGCAGGCTGTATTCTGGCTGCATCGTATACAGCTTGCATATTATGATAATCGAAATTAATTATATGGCACACAATATTTAGTAGTGAGCGATAGTTTAACGAATTTTAAGTCTGGTGTAGAGAACATACTTATTTGTATAATATAGTTACATTTTTCTCTCTAAGACCAGATGGTTATGAGCGCGATCACATTACGTAAAGCGTTGAGTGTACTTGCGAAGTCATCTTCGTTTTCTGTAACCACCATGACACATCGGCAGAAGGATGAGTTCGACAAGTTAAAGGATCAACTCTTTGTTAAACAAGAGATTGAAACCGAACTACAACGTTATTTGGATGTTGCTAATCCCGGTGAAATCATTTTTTTGTGCGGCAGTAGTGGGGATGGAAAGTCCGAAATTTTAACCCGTTTCCAGTCAGATCCGCGCTATCAGCGGCGATTTAATTTCCACTTGGATGCCACGCATAGCTTTTCCCCTCGACAATCAGCTATTGATGCTTTGAATGATTTATTTGCTAATCATCATCAGCAATCATCTCCGCTGCTCATTGGCATCAATACCGGAATGCTTGCCAACTTTGCCCGAGAAGGTGCTGAATGCCACCAGGTGCTCCGATCTGCAATTGACTCATTTTTATCAGCACAGCAGGATGCGAGCCGTCCTTACCGTAACGAGAATTGTTCTTTTTTTGATTTTGAACACTATCCTAAATTCCAGTTTAACGAAAATAAAAACTATTCATCATTTATTAAAACCTTATTAGACAACTTAACTCGTGACGATGATAATAATTTATTTCAGTTTATCTTTCGGCGCGATGAGTCAATTAATCCAGATCTAAAAGAGGTCGCAAACTTTAAATTGCTTTGCATGCCTGGCGTGCAGAATGTATTAATTACTCAGCTCTTTAAAGCGCGGTTGATTAAAGACCAGTTTGTCACGACCCGAGCGCTGCTGGACTTTCTGCATCATCTGTTGATGGGGCCTGGCTACTTATTTGATAACCTCTTCATCGGTGCAGAAAATGATCTGATTAAAAAAGTTTCTGATTTTGATCCCGCCAGATTGCACACCTATGAACTTGATCAGTTTGTTTTGCGCTATGAACTGGGACTGGTTGACGCTGGTCTCGATGATTTTTTAGCCGCACTTGAGCCGTTGCACATTAAGTTTGATCGCCAGAGCGTTAAGCCCGGTGACGCAACCTCCTTGATCCGGCTTTTCTGGCTGTTGCAGCACGAGTCGTTGGGTAATGATTATCATCGGAGATTTTCCGCGTTCTTTAACGAATCGTTGTTTGAACGTTACTCAGAAATCTGGCATTTGCATAGAAATTACACAGCAGATCCGGAGCAAAAAAGATCACTGAATCGCTTCTATGCTTTTGAGCTTATCGCGGGTATCCAGCGCTATGCTAACCGCAAAGCACCTGAATTAAGTATGCAAAAAGAAGAGTTCTTCTTGGGTGAGTTTGGTGGGGTAAAAATAACCGCACCGGTAGAGGTGAAGCCTGATTGGGATGCTATCCGTAATAAACATACGGCTCATCCAACTGGCTTCGATGTCTATTTAAAGGTGGGGCGAAATCCACTACCGCATATCCATATCGGGCTTAATTTGTTCGAGTTATTGGACAAATTGAATAATGGCTATCGTCCGAATAAATACGATAAAAATGCCATCGTGTTACTGGATGAAATTGTTGAGTTGATCGCGGAGCAGGCTAAATCCAGCAGCGAAATCAAATTTTATGATGGCAGACAACGGGTTTATCGTGCAAAGGCGGATGACGATATGATCACTATTAGCGGTATGGAGGGTTAGCAGAATGTACCCTATCGCAAACGAGCTAAAAGTGGGTAACAATCAACTGGATAGTTACCTGCCTGTGCGCAATAAAAATAACGATATTAGCTGGCAATTCGTCACCGGTCTGGTCCTTAGCTACGCCCTGAAACGCAAAATCGAAGCTTACGATCCCGAACAATTCCGTGAAGATTGTAAAACACATCTGCAGGAGCTGCTTGATGAGCCTGCATTCTGGTCCGTGCTGGAACGGATGTATTTTTCCAGTCAGGATATTTTCCGTGTCTCCCCACTTTTTTTACTGTTCCACGCCCAGTTTAATGGTGAAAAAATAAGTGCGGGTTCAACGGCAGATAAACGACTTGGCACGCTGTTTGCCAATTTGATGGGAGATTTCAGCCTTCGTTATCCCATACAGGACAGACTGAACTTCATCGAGCAGCAAATGCTGAATAAGCTCAATGAAAAAATAAAGCTGTTGGGGAAAGGACCGTTTGCCGAAGAGCAACCGTATCTTCCGTATATGGTAACGTGTTTTCAGTCCGATCTGGCGTTTTTGGCGGAGCACCCACAATACCTTTTACAAGAATTGACCAACACCCTACGTTTGTACGCCTTTAGCTGGTGCGCTCAACTGGCGCTCAATCTGGACAACTGGCAGGACGGCGAACCACAAAGCAAATCACTGTTTTTTATTCTTGATAGCGAAAAAGCCAGCTCCGAACGGGAAAAGGTGAAACGTTATGGCTATAAGCTGTTCGCCAGCCAGAGCGAAAAACTGTTCCCGATACTTTCCGCGCTGGAGGTGTTGCAGGTAAAAGGAGAGAAAAAACGCCCTCTCTGGCAGGTATATCAGGATTGTTTGAATTATTCGGGTCCCCCAAATCAGGTGTTAGATGAGATTAATGATTACATACAGAAATTTATTAGTAAGGAAGAACGAGATCTTCCTGCTCGTGACCGCGCAACAAACCTGGAAAGTGCTTTCAAACAGCTATTATCCGTTGCCGTAGAGCAATTCCAGGATAAAAAAACTAACCGCGCGGATATAAATAAGAACTACATTAAGGAGCTGGAAAGCCAGATTTGCACTGACTTCATTCAGGTCCGTGGTCGGGCAGGGAAAGTGCTGGTGCTGAATCAGGATCGTCTTCTGTTACTGACCAATCTCACTGTGGGCAAAAATGACAAACTCCGCCTGCATGAACTGCTGCGTGGTTTTGAACAGCGCGGTTTTTATCTGGACAACCAGTCGGCGCAAACGCTGGTGGCGTTTTATGAACGCATGGGAAATGTAGAGCGAATGAGTGATAGTGGAGACGCCGTGTATGTCCGTAAAACAGTATGAAACCTATCTGGCAGAAACCTTTATTGAATGGGTAGGTGGCATCATTCAGCCCGGCGAGCGCTACCAGTTCAAATCTCCCGATCCCGATAATGCCCTAAAACTCTGGGAGGCATTCGTCTCTCTGGCGGATGGCAATCAGTTGGAAATTGCGCCAGGGCAATATATTGATTGCCTCCCCTGCAATGGTGTTCAGCTTATTCCTGTACTGCACGGAGCCGAGGATCCAGCATTCACAGAAAACTACATTTCTCATTTGCGCGATGAAGTTGCAGGGCGCAGCGGCATTTTTGCCCAAACAGCGCTGTTGATTATTCACAACAGTATGCTCGATACCCTGATTAACAGCACGAAAGACGTAGCGGCACCGGATGCTATCTGGTACCCACAAACTTTCAGTCATCAATTGGAAAAGCTTATTACCACTGATAGTAACCGTTCGGAATTGTCTCGTTGTTTGCTGGAGGATCAACTGGCGACGGTACTGGATGAAGGCGCGACCGTATTTGGTTTCTCGTCGCTGTATCGCTTGCTGGATGATGGCAATCTGGATTTCTCCGAGCTTCATCTGTTTAAAGATGATGAACTACTGAACTATAGCCAGAAGCAGCTAGGCACCCGACTGAATGAAAACCGGAAATTATATCGCCAGATAGAAGATAGTGTTGAACGTTACAGTGGACAGCTGGAGAATGTGCTGCCTGAGTTTAGTTCAAAATTCATTCAGGAGCATTTTTACGATAAAGATGACTGGCGTGAGCTCGATTTCTCCGACTACAGGAAAGAGAAAGAACAGAATAGTGAACAAAAACTGGTGCTGGAGAACGTCTCCGTCGAAAACGGTGAGGTTTGGCAACGGGCGAAAAGCGCCAGTAAGGCAGGCAAACGTGACATCAGCCTGCTGGTGCAGGTGCAGCCAGGGCAATCAAAGGCTGAGCTGGAGTTCAGTTTTCAGGGTAATGATCTTCAGGATAACCAGATAAAGATTGCCCATAATCGTCAGTTAAAGAATGCACCTTTCTGGCGAACCAGCCGGGCGGGCGGCAAGACTTCCCGCATTATGGCGTCGGTGCCTTTTGATGGGCATCCCTGCTTCTTTAGTCTCGAACTGACCAACCGCAATAATTCAGCCGAAGAGTATAAATTTCGCCTGTTGTTGGTCGAGCAGGGACAATTCTGGCTAAACGATATTCAGCACTGTTACCGCATTGAGCCAGGTAAAGAACAAATAACCCTGCAACTGGAAGATAACACGCTGCGTATTGCCGAGTCTGGCAACCTGACCTGTACGTTGGATGACGAGAGCGAAGACATAGATCGCCAGCATTATGCTCAGGTGAATTTTGAGACGCTGGCAAATCAAAGTGACCTAGTTCAGTTTGCGATCATTTCCGGTGATTCCCGTCTGTCGTTTAACATAGAGGGACCGGGAGCAGAAGAAGGGCTAACGCTGCCACTGCTTTTTGACCAAAGTCGTTTCAACAAATTGTTTAAGGAAGAGGGCAATGCAACCTGGAACCGACTAAAAGGGCGCATCATACTCGATAATACTGAACACAAGGTCGTCGGTGTACGCCAGCAGTTGTTGATACTGGAAGCCTCATTAATTGAGCAACGTCTGCTGGGTACGGGAAGTGACGATAGCGAGTTTGCGCTGGATGAACTTCTTGCCAGCTACCCCGACCTCCATAACGCTTATGAGCAGTTATTTGCCTACTATCATCGTCGTAACACCCTGCCGAGTCTGGTGTCGTGGTCAGCGGAATATCGCACACTGGTCAGCTACATTGTTACTACGTTTGAACAGTCACTCCAGCAAATAGGTCTGAGCAGAGCGCTGACAGCACAAGAGAAACGTCTTCTGCATCTTGGGATCTGCCGCAATGATAGCCATGAGCGCCTCTCTCCGCTGCATCCTCTGGTGCTGGCCTACCATCTACAACTAGCAGAAACTATCGTTGCGGAGTCGGAACAGCACGATTCGGCATCATTTGCCACACTACCGCCGATCACTCTTGATCGCTTGATGGTTTCCGGGTTAGTGCCGTTTGTTTATCACAGTGAGCATGAATACGCGCAACTACAGCCGGTGGATGAAAACCGCTTCTGGATTGATGTGGTTCCCCAGCGGCAGGTCAGCCATGACTACGTTAAACGTCTGGTAAAAGACAAACTTAATGAGTTCACGGACGCTTACGCCCGGTTGTTCCAGAGCGCTGAAAACAGTGCGTTGATTATCAATGCCATTAATCAAGGGAACGCCAAAGAACTGTTTCTGGGATTAGTAGAATATTTTAAGCAAGAAAAAGAGAAGGCTATTTCGGTTCATGTGAACTGCTACGATGAACGTTTGCTACCCAATATGTTCGATCACTTTGCAGAAAGTGGTAGCTATGAGCAGCTTAAAAACGATCTCGATCTGAACAGCGGCGTATGGCGAGCGGAAGCCGATATGCTGATTGACCTGCTGCGTAGCCGGTTAACGTTCAGCAAGTTTGTCCTGCCGTCAGAAAGCGACAAGCTGGCCTATGCACATCTGGCATTTTTCACCAATACAGCACCTGTGGATTGCCGCCAGATCCGCATTGAAGATGCGTCCAGTGGGGTATTGTGTCATGGGTTGATCGCTGGGGAAGGTGCCGAAACGCAGGGGGATGCTTACTTTACCGCGTTTGGACTGCGTGATGTGGATACTGAGTCCTACTGCGCCCTGCGTCTTGCCCGACTAATCGGCTGCCTGTGGCAACCTGCACGTCAAAGCAACAGCCAGTATCATGGACAAGGGATCGGCCTGGCCGTGAGCGGCAATTTTAAACAGCTGCTCAATTACTCCTACAATAGCGCGCTCTGGACCACCATTATTGATCCAAAAGTCACTCTCGACTTTTTCACCAGTCAGAAAGATGTGGTACTTATCCACTATTCTGACCAGTACACCAGTTGCGCAGGCTACGATGCCGTCACCGTCACGAAGCAGGTTGATTTGTTCCTGCGGTTGCTCCAGACCGGAAGCCAGTCAGGGCAACCTGCTGTTGATAGTCAGCATTTGCTGGCTGAATTTAATGCCTTTAACGGCGAATGGCTGCTGAAAATGCTGCGCTCCAATGAAAGAGAGCGTAAAGAGAAGCACGGCATTATAGGTGCGTACAAATTTGTGCAATCTATGTTGCACCACTCCGACATTTGCTGGATTCCGTTATCGGTGGCCGAAATGATCCGTGTGTCCGGCAATGTCGGGCTGAAAATGAAAGAGAGCGATTTATCGAGAAATTTACAGGGTTATCGTAACGGCGCGATCTCTGATGATGTGCTCTTTGTGGGTTTCAAAGAAAACCGCCTCTATCTGTTACCGCTGGAAGTTAAAACCGGGGCGCGGCCTGACTACAGCTATGCAGGCCAACAGGCTCGTGAGCTGAAACGTTATTTACAGCAGGACATTCTGGAACCACAAACACTGGCATCACAATTATACCGGGCGCTCTTTATTCGTCAGGTGCTGATGCAGGTGGAGAAACTGCGTCTGTACGGTGTGCTGGACAGCAACAAAGTGGCTCCCTTGCTGGATCGACGCGAATGGTGGTTAACGGGCGACTATCAGTTAGGTGAGTTGGTCGATTATGTGGACGGCTTCGTCGTGGCGCATGTGGACAGCGCAACCTGCTTCGATCTCTCTTATAAAGAGACGGCGGAGAATATCTTACAGATTGAGATCCCTTATTCACTGTTGCCTTCGCTGATTGCCGCACAGGGGGATGAACTACCTCTTGCCGAGCGTTACCGGGTGCCGGAAAAATATCGGCTTAAGTCTGGGTGTGATGCCATTCCGTCACAACCCGAAGTCGTAGTAGAAGTCACAACGCCGGCTACTGCACGGTCCATTTCGGAACCGGAGTCGGAGTCGTTACAGCCTGCTGTACCGGTGGCGACTTCTGATATTAGTGATACTCCATTACAGATCCTGTTTGGTCATGATGCTGCGCGTCAGAGCCCGTTACATTGGGAGCCAACCAACACCGCGAAATTCATGAATACCAATACCGGCATTATTGGAACGATGGGCACCGGTAAAACCCAGTTTACTAAATCACTAGTCACACAGTTGATGCGTAATCAGTCCTGTAACATTGATGGCAAACCTATTGGTTTGCTGATCTTCGACTACAAATCAGACTATGTGGATGAGGCTTTTCTTGATGCAACGGGTGCGAAAAAGTACAAGTTATTTAAGCTGCCTTACAACCCCTTATCTCTGTTTGGCGACACGCCAATGCTACCAATCCATACCGCTGGTGGGCTATCGGAAACGATGGCGAAAGCATATGGGCTGGGCCATAAACAGCAGCTCAAATTAGAAAATCTGATTTTAGAATGCTACGAAGCGGCAGGCATTTCGCCGGAAGATCCGGCAACATGGTCACGGACTGCGCCTACGATTGAAGATGTATGGCAGCGCTTCCTCGATCAGGAGAAGGTCGAAGAAGATTCGCTTTACGCAGCACTTTCTAAACTGGCGCGTTACAAGATATTCGAAACCATTCCGGATAAGATGACCAGTTTGTACGAATTGATTGACGGCGTCACCGTGATTGAACTGGCTGGCTACCCGCCAGAAGTGCAAAACCTGGTGGTTGCGCTCACGCTGGATCTGTTTTACGCGCAGATGCAAAAGCGCGGTAAACCGGTGGTGTGGGGGGATTATCGTCAGCTCACCAAAATGATTCTGGTGGACGAAGCCGATAATTTTATGCGTCAGGATTTTTCCAGTCTGCGTAAGATCCTAAAAGAAGGCCGTGAGTATGGCGTTGGTGCGATCCTGTCAACGCAGGAGATTACTCACTTTAAAACCGGGGAAAATAATTATGCCTCCTATATTTTAACGTGGGTGATCCATCGTGTCTCTGAGATTAGGAATGCGGATATTAAGGCTGTATTTAACGTCGATGATAAAGGTGAGCAGGAGTCTTTGATGGGGCAGATTCGACAGCTTGAGAAGCATTTTAGTCTTTATGTGGATGGTGATAAGCAGGTAAATAAGATGCGTGATCGAGCTTTTTGGGAGTTGATCTAGTGTCAGTTATTGAAGTGTTAGAAGACGTACTAATAAACATAGTTGATTACTTCAATTAACTAAGCTTGCGATCTCTCTATGGTGGCCGTAACCTTAGGGCGGTAGCATTGAAAATCAAGGGGAGTTATTGTGTCAGGAATCCGAAGAAGCACTACAACTGGCTATACATACGCATTTGAAAAAGCAGGATCTTTTGGAATATTCAGTTCAAATGGTTCTGTTCCAGTTGAATATATGATGACATCATTCTCTGTGGATGATCTTGCGCAGTTATCTTATTCGAAAGATATTAATACCGATTTGAATTTTGATTATCTAATACAGCGAGATATTGATGAGGAAAGAGCTAGGGTCGAAATAAGTCAATATATCAGTTCTAGCGAAGATCGAGTTCAGAAAGATATTGTGTTTTTACCCCCTCTACTTGTCTCCATCGTAAATGTTGATTCAAACAATAAGCTTATAGACTATTATCCTAATTGTAGTTTGAGTAGTACAGATGATAATGGATTGATATTTGAGCGGGTTTGGCCAAGTATATTTAAAATTCGTAATTTTGAAATACAAAATGGTAAAGCCATCTCTGTAAAGTATTATGCTTCAGAAATAAAAGATGAAGTCATTACGATTGACATTAATCAGGCGATTATAAATATTAACAGTACAAGAGAAGGTGTCGCCGGAGCTAGACTTGTAGTTATTGATGGGCAGCATCGACTTTTTGCTCTTAATTACTTAAGAAAAGAACATCCGGATAAAATAAAAAACATAGTGGTTCCGGTTTGTATTGTGTACTCTCCGTATTCTACATTAATTAACTCAACTGTAGCACAAGTACCAACTATACCAGAGGTTTTAAGGAATTTGTTTGTTGATATTAACTCTACTGTAGAAAGAGTCAGTGGACATTTCCTTACCTTACTTTCGGACAGAACGTTAGGCTCGATAATATGTAGGGAGTTCTGTAAAAAAATATTAAGTGAAAGACAGGGGTATGGATTAGGGTTAATTGAATGGAATACTAAAAAGCATAAAGAATCTCTCGAGATTTCTAGAGATTACACAATAACAAGCATTGGTGTTATCAATAATATCCTAGAGGATTGCTTTGGGACAAGAAATGGTATAAAAATACTAACGTCAATTTTAGGGATCCGAGAGTCAGCTACTGAATTTGATTTCTCAGAATTCGAGAGCGACGAAGATGATGAGGAAAATATCGTTTCAAACATTCCGGAAACTTTTCCATGGAGTGGTTTCCTCTCAAAGCATAAACCTATTTTAACAAAATTAGTAAATGAAACTTTAACTAAAACATTAGTTACTTTATTTTTTGAGACGAAATTTTTTGCAGACTACTATGACAACTTAAGAGATTTTTTTGAAGAGCAAGAGGCGCAAATTAAATCGAATAGAAGTTGTGAATCAGGGGTGTTTTATTTTGCCAAAAACCATATTTTACTTAATGATCCAGAAACAAAAAAATCATTACCATTAATAAATGAATTAATCTCAGAGTTAAAGAGTCGAAAAGAAAAAATTGTTCCAAGTCTGGCTTCTAAATCAATATGCCATAAAGCTATGGTTGAAGCTTGGTTTTTATTATGCTCTAAAATAATTGTATACAAGAAAGATCTTAAAATTGTTGATAAAATAATACAGTACTGTGTCGAAAGTGCATTCTCACCAAATGTTCAGTTATTTAACGAGCAGAGGCTATTCATACAAGATACAATTTATATTAACCAGAGAATTAAAGTAACAAAAGTAGCCAGAAGGCAAATTGTCAGATTGTTTTTCTCACAATTACTTCTAAAGGCTAATATTGAAAGATTAGTAAACGACTTAAAAATCGATAATGAACTTCAAGGTGTTCTCATTAAGTTTGCAAAAAGTGAAGTTGGTGCATATCTTAATCAAATGAGTAAAGATAAAACGAACACATTTATTAAAACATTTCGTAGTAATTATAATCTTGATGATATTGACAGAGATAAATTACTTGCGGCTGAAGCAAATCGCACAAAAGAAATAAAACAAAAAAATGCAAGCGAGGTATATACTGAGTTTGATGACTTAGTAAAATTCTATACTAAAGAGGGAATAGTGAATGCTTACCAAGATTTAACAAATTGCTTAAAATCAAACGACTTTGATTTTTCATTTGATAATGAGCCTTTTGATGATGAAATTTAAAACGACAAAAGAAATATATTTTGCGATTTTATATGATGATTCCTCTGACACGAAATTATCAGCTGCTGCGGCAGCTGATTGCTTCAAAGATAAATTATTTTTCTTAATCAGCAATTCATCGGCAATAATTGAAAATGTGGTTGCATTTTTGAAAAATAATTTTGATCTAAAGTGTAATATTGTTTTACTTGATCGAAATTGGTTGCTTGATACAGTACCGTTCTTTATTCATGATATATTTGAAAGCCAAATTAAGATAACGCAAATAATTATTGAGGATAACTTAAGCCAGAAAAAAATACTTCCGAGCAAGGAAGTGATTAATTCAGCTATAAGTAAACTAATGTCTGGCGAATCAGTTGATGCCAACACCATTAGCAACCCAATAATTCGTAATAAAATATCAAATGAAGTTAAAGTATTAATTGCTGCAAGAGATTGCATTATAAATTATTATATTGGCGCAAGTGTGTTTTATCCATCGGTGAATATTTCTAACAGAACAAAAACTGACTTTGAGGGATTAAAGCTTGAAGAGTATATTACTTCATTGCAGGATATAAAAAAACTAACAAACAATAATTCTCTTAAAATAAATCAATACCTAAATAAGAAATTAGCCACTTTAGGGCGATACCTCCCCGTTGTTCCACAAATACCCAATGATATTATAGACAAAACACGTCCGAGCAATTCTTTGCATGATGGCTTCCCAACGATATATAAACTGTTGTCATGCTTTCAATATAAATCTGCATTATTATCTATTGAGTATAAAAATCCTAATTCAGCTTTTTTACATTCAATAAGAACTATAGAAACATATATAGAAGGTTTTTTAATATATGCCAATATTGCAACAATTAGTGATTGCTATAAGAAGATGGCATTATTCGAAAAAGATGCTTTTTTGATTAATAATAAAAAGGTTAGTGGGTTTGGGAAGAAGTATGCCTCGGCAGGAGATGTTAATAATATAAAGAATCATAAATTTTATAAGAATATCAGGGAAATGATAGATCTGAGAAATAAATTATATTTAACCCATGGAGACATGAAAGCTTGCTCAATACTAACAAAAAGATCTCTTAATTATATCATGGCTATAATAAATCACATTGACTTAGTTTCTAATCAAAAAAGCCTTCCATGGAGTAAAATTTATCGAGACATAGATAAAAGTTTACGATTTGATTTTTATGGGGTAACTAAGTCATCATTATCAAATTCATTTATCCATAAGATTTCTTTTCAATTACATCGAGATGAATAAATAAACTCATTTTACCCTGAAAAGTGATAATGTTCTGGCAGTAATTGATAAGTTGAGTCATCTAATGCCTCAAATAATATTTCTTTGCCAAGAAATAGATCTCTTTCTTTGCAATAATAATATATGGTTTTCCTAGCTGTTGCTTTCCAGTTAGCGGTTAGTGCGCGCAAAGGATTTTCTTCAATCCAAGAATATAACTCCTCCAATTTCACAATTGGCCCAATAGCTCTAAAAGCTTGCAATACAAATTCTTTCCATGATGGAGATAATGACTGTTCAATGTCAGCTAAAGTAGATTTTGATATGCTGATTTTTCTTATTTTACTTGCAACTGAAATAAATTGAGTGGATGAAATAAGTCTAAAATCAACCCCAGCTTTCATTGATACTTCAGTAACGAGTTCGGGTCTGGCTCCTAATATAATATTATTCTCTTTCCAACACCAATCTTCCTTTCTTTCATCGGTAACCAGAATAATTGGCCTGCTTGTACTTTTGGCTTGATTTAGTATTTCATGCCAAATTATAAAATCTGCATATTTTGATTTTATAATTAAGTCACCATATAGCTTAACTTCATGTTCCTTATTTTTGGCATCTTTGAATCCGGGCGGTATTTTATTCTCAAATCTAAACTCCCCCTCCTTATAAAGATTTTCAAGTGTGTCTTTTAAAGGGATGTCGCCAACTCGGCCATCAAATAAATTCATTAATTGAATCTGGACTGGATCATGTCGGAAATAATTTGGATGCTTTTCCTTAACACCCTCGATAAAAGTTCGAAACTCCTCATCGAATCGCTCAACTAAATGGGCGACATCACCATACGGTATAGAGTGATGTTGCTTATCCGAAAAGAGACCTAGTACATCATCTTTAAATTTTCTACTTTTTCCTAGTAACTCATCAAATACCCTTGCTTGCTGCTGTAAAACAGTCACTCGATTGCTTTGATACTCTAGGGCGACAAAATAAGGTAGCCATATATTTTCTTTAAAATATTCAATAGCCCTTATAAAATCATCTGCAGCATTTTTAGGATATCTATATATATTAAGTAATGCACTAGTATCAAAACATATTGTAGCTTTCTTGAGCTCTATTGATTTAAGCTCTGGCAAAAAAGCCAAGTATCCTTTAAACATATTCTTCATTATCAATAATCCTCTATGCTTTCTCGGAAATCTTTTATTTTTTATAACTTATTAAAGAGGCTTTAAAATCTTCAATTCATGTAGCCCAATTTTGCATTAACTTCTCTAATTTTAGATATAACATTATCAATGTTAACACAAAAGCTACGCTAATATCACCAAACCTAGGAGCCTTACCCTGCTGTCGAGGTTGTGAATGCCCGCTTCTAGCGGTGCACGGCGTTCCTGTCCGCCGTGCTATTCTGGCTTAATATTCCAACGCGGCAACTGTACTATCTGATTTGTGTCTACGAACCATTTGCATATTTTTTTGCAAATATAGAGTGGATATTGATTTGTTGTTTCCCACTATTTCACACCCCAAATGCAAAGTTTTTTAGAGAGCGATAGTTTCTTAACGCCGAAATCCCATCCTCAACATGTGCCGCCCACGCCTTAATCATCGCCTTCTGCTCTAGTTGCGGATAAAGCATCTTTAACACCAATTCCGTAGCTTGCAGAGTTTCCCCCAGCCACGTAATTTTATCCAGCATCATCGCACCATCCAATTTCCTATTATCATTCTCTGGTGAATAACGAAAATCACTCTCCACTGAACGGAAAAATGCCAAGCGGGCGGCTACGTTGGGGGTGATCCCTGTATATCCCTTTAGCTTTTTTAGCTGTTCTTCAGTCTGGCGACTGAGTTGCATCCTGTTTGGGAGCATCAAATTGCCTCCTTTGTTAATTCCCAGAAATAGCCCGGTTTTAGATTCGATGATTTGGTATGCGCATTAAAAACAATCTCATAAGCATGAGATATATCATCACGTAGCTGATCGACAAAATAACGCTCGTCCACTTCAGTATCGGTGGATAGCAACACGACCTGATGGCTGGCCTCCGGGAAATAATGATTAATCAACTTATCCCGATGTTGAGAGTCCAGACGCCCTAACGGTGTATCAATAATTACTGGGAAATCACGACCAGAGGTTTTTGCCAGCGCTTCAAGAATAGCGATCGCGTAAATCTGCTTTTCACCTGCAGAAAGTAGTTTTCGATTAATAACTGAACCATTTTCATCCACCAGCTCAACATCAAACGTCTGTGGATTGATATGTGCATTAAGCTGTAAATCCTCTTTACGGGCCAGCTTGTGGTAGGCCATTTCAAAGTTAGCAGATAACTTTTTCACTCGCGCCTGCGTAAGCACATCGCTGTAGTAATCGAGCAGGTTAATAGTCTCCTGTGCATTTTTAAATGCGCTGCTCAAACCATGTTGGCTACGGGTGATGTCATGTGCTTTTTGTACCTGACGAACACAGTCCAGTTGCTGCTGTTTCGTCCGTTTAGCCTCTTCCAGCAGCGAGCGATATTTTTGCCGCTGTTTTTCGCGCTTATGATCGAGCTCGCGTAATGCTGCAAAGAGATCCATTAACTGCTCGTCTTCCGGGGCGCGAGCGATATTAGCAGCGGCCTGCTCCAGTTGTTGTTCAATATCCGCTAACTGATGGCGGCAAATATCAAAACGCTGCCATGCTTTTTTGCTGTCCTGCTCAATGGACTGCTGGAGCATACCGGCTTCACGTTCAGAAATATCAAACAGCAAGTCACCTTTTGGTTTGGCTGCCATATATGTGTCCAAATTATTGGTAATAGCTTCGGTAGCAATGGCTCTGGTACTACTCTCACTGCTGGAACGGAACGCGATATCATTTTTGAGTTGAGTTAAAAATTGATTTAACTCCGTCTCAAAATTTTTCGCCTGCTTGATCTGTGCTTCATTGGCAATTTTTTCCAGCAACCGCGACAACGTATTAGGCGCTAACGCATAGGGCAACGATCCATCGCATTCCTGTCGTAACGCTTTTCCCAGACGCTCTTTTTCTTTTAACAGCGTTTCAACTTTCTGTTTTTCCTGTGCTTTGGTCTGGGCAAATGCGCCGCCCTGCGCATTTAACAATCCCTCATGGCGAATAATGTCCTGGGATAAAAATTCAATCCGCGAGTTGACGAAATCGGCCTCTTCCAGCAATTTCTCTGCCTGACCGGCAAGCGTTTTAATCTTTGCCTCAAGCGCTTCGACCTGCTGTTGCTGGGAGCCACCTAACTGCGCGTTTTGCTGGCGTTTGACAAAAATCATCAGGTCATTTTGCAGTCTGGCGATCAGATCCAGTCCCAACAAACGACGCACCGCTGTACGCAGAATATTGCCAGATTCATCTTCCGCCAACTCTGCAATCTTCTCTCCATCAAAAAAGAAAAGATCGGCAACACCGTGAGGGATTAATTCATTCAAAAACCCTTGGCACTGGTCATAACTGAGTTCACTACGCGGTTGTCCATCCTGCTGCAAAGAGAGACGATCTTTCTTTCCTTTCTTCCAGCTACGCGTGACGGTGAATTCTGTCTCATGGCCGTTTTGGTTATAGGTAAAGGTTAGTTCTACTGCGGCCTCATCCGGACGCTCTGCTGTATACGTCCCGTTGTGCACCAGTGCTCCGAGTTGTTCAACATACTCCTGCTGCTGCATTGCCGAGCCAAACGCTAAACGCCCATACAGTGCCAGTCGAATTGCCGACAAAATAGATGTTTTCCCTGCACCATTTAAACCACCAAATAGCACAATCGGGCGAGGATTTACTTCATGCGGGCGTTTTCTGGGAGCCAGATCGATGGTGTGTGTGCCGCAAAATACGCGAAAATTATGTAATACCAGTTGCTTAATGAGCACGTTCATTTTCCTCATCGATAAGCACAGACGATTCGCCAGCATCGATAATTCTGCGCTGTAAAGTCTGAAGTTCAGCTTCTAGCTTATCCACTTCATCCTGATGAATATCCCGATCGTTGCGTTTTTGCAGCGTTGCCTGTTGCTGCTGGATCTCTTCCAGGCTGCCCCAGTCCTGTTTCAAAATTGTGCCGAGCTTGTCAAAAATCCCCTGGCGACGACTTAACCCTTCCATCGAGGTTTCCAGCTCAATCAATTTCATCACCATTTCAGGTACTACGTCGAACCCTTGCGTTATCTGAGCCAGCAAATCAGCATCGCTGGCATCAAAGCGCGACTGATCGTCAACCACCCAATTCAGATCTTGCTGATATACCTCGCGGTAAATCCCCGGCAATGTGTCGTGCCAGTCTGGCTCGTTAGGATCTTTCAACCACTCCTGGCGGATAGCGTGCAGCTCCGGCTGGGTAATTAACGTAATCGTGTGGCCCTGGGCGTTTAAATCACGCTCAATTTCCAGTAAGTCTTTTAACCACTGCTGACGGTATTTGAGCCAGTAAGGGCCTGGAACATGTTTACGTTCTGCGCTGCGGTCTTCACCGTCTTTAGCGTACTGATAGCTCACCTTACCGGTGCGGCGTTTGTAGTTGCGATGGGTGTCTTTATTCACTGGCTCGGTGGTAAACGCCAATAGATCGCGATATTTCAGCAAAGGCGACATCCATTCTTCGCCATTCTTGATCAGACTTTCCATCGCTTTATCTTTGGTGACTACGGTACAGGTCCAGCAACCAAAGCGAGAATTTCCGCAAGAGGGAGTGCTCTCATCTATTACCAGTGGGCATTCACCCTGAGCGGAAGAGTCCATATACAACGTCCACAAGGGGCGATTATTCCCTCCCCACGGACTTTCCCACTCCTCAATTTCATCATCTACCGCATAGCGAAAAGCTCCGCGCAGCAGCTTCCAGACATCTTCTACATCCCAGGTATCAATAGGTGTATAGATAAACGCATTTGCTAGTGTGGTATGCCGTGCCAGTCGTGAGCCATCGATCTTATGCTTTGCGATTACCTGCGCACGAGAAGCACTTTCACTACTGCGCGAACCCAGTACAACAATTACCTCATCAAACTGGCTGACCTTATCTTTAATAAAGTCGCTGACAGGGTTGATCTTCATCCGTTCGGTACACCAGCGAAAACTTCGGGTTGGAGCCGGATAACCTTTCCCCAGCAGATTAACCCAGAAGGTTTCATTAGTTTTTGGCATCACGGCATGTTGAGTAATCGGCAGGCCATTGCGTTTTGCGCCCGCCTCAATCTGCGACATCGTTTTCTTAATCAGGTCCACAACGACTGGCGTTTCAACGAGTGTATCGGATGACACCAAAAAAACATCTTTGCTGCGCATTTCCGGGGGGAGGCCGAGTAAAGCCAGATACACTAGCGTGATCACGGCGGAAGAATCTTTTCCTCCACTATAACCAATTACCCACGGGCGCTTATCTGCACAATAAATTCTTTGTACTTCGGCAACATATTCGGCCAGAGGACGTCCGGCGAACTGCTCCTGGTTTATAAAATCTTCATATTCGGCCAAATCATAGGCCTGAACTAATTTACTCATGAGACAACCATTTGAGCTTCAAGCTCCTGTTCTTCAGGAGTGAGTTGAATAGATAGTGCGGCTTTTAGCGCATTGCAGGTTAACTGGATTGCTGTACTGGTTTTACTCAGTTTACCATGCTGCATTGCGCGTTTAATCAGCTCGGGGTTACTTTTACGCCAATCAAAGGTTTTGAGTGTGGATAGTTGTTGTTGCCAGTGTTCCGGATATTCTGCAAGCAAACAACGACCTAACAATCCTAACGCCTGAAGTCCGATACCATGAGCATGTACATAATCTTGACGTAGCTGTGCGGGAGAAACTTCCTTTCTTGCAGCTAGTTGCCAGTCTGGCATAACCTGAAAAACAGCTTGCCAGTAAAGCGTAGCAATGTGTGTGTTTGCCTCAATATCACCCTCTTTAGGATCTTTACCCAACAGAGCTTTGGTTGCCTGTTTAATGCTACTTAAAGTAAATAGTTTATTGGATAGTGTGCTAATGCTGGATTTCTCCAGTTCCGTTAACCCAACAAACGGTTCAACGGACATAGCCAGATATCGAGCTAAATTTGAGCTGATATCACGGTGGTCATACAGTGCCGATAAAGAGGGACTTGGACGTATAGCATACTTGTTCAGATCGGCAAACATTTGCTGACTACGCTTTAACCCTTCATCAACAAAAAATAGTACTGGGATGTTGTCTTGCCCCAATTCTGGGCGCTCCTCAAGAGCATCCTCTATTGCTTTTCGACGATGCTGGCCGTCATTGATGAGAATTTGAGCTTCCATGGGAACCCGTAATATTCCCAGATTATTCGAACCAGAAAATTCATCGAACTGTACATCAACTGCAATTGATGCAGTCAACGCTGAGAAAACATAGTCTTTAGGATTTTCAAGTAGATAACGAACCATTTCTGGAATACGAGACTTGTTCAATATACGCTGAGCTCGTAGCTCTGGTGGAACTTCGCTCTCATCAAAACTAAAAATTTTAGGGATGATGCGCATTGGACAAGTAGCGATATAAAAGGGACGTCCAGCCTGTATGCCACGTATTGCTGGAAATGAGTAGCAGTAATCTGCGTCAATGTTAGCCATCAGTTTCGTCCATTTATTAAGCAAAAAACAGAGTGTCTTTATGTTATATTTTACGTAATTTTATAGAATTTTTCACGTAAAATTAGAAAGTGCCTTCGTAATTGTGTGATTTTTGAGCTGGTAAGAAAGGGGAGAAAAGGCTTTGGGGCCCTCTTACTGCTTCTTCCTCTTGAGACATTTAAGACGTTTTCAAAAAATTCTTAAATGCGGGATTTTATCGCCAAATTGGACTCTACGTTAAAGTGCTACTTGTTTGTATTAATGGATGATTAAGGCTTTTGTCAGTTGAACCAATGTCCTACGAAAAATCAGTGAGACTCAAGCCTCTCGCCATTCTCGATATCTCGTATTACGCCACCTTATCGACGTAGATAACCCTGTGATTTTCGGCGTCAGTAATACTTTGCATATGTGAGATTCTGGCGATGAGTAAAAAGGTGAGCAGATCCTTTATGCCATATTTTCTGTAGATATTATTTTTCATGTTATTGGCGGTTTTATGGGTTATCGCCATTTTCTTTGCGATGGTTTTTATTGCCATTCCGTCCAGCCAATAGCCGAAGAATATTTTCTCATTCGGTGATAACGATATCGTCTTGCCTTTTATTTCTCTGAACGATGACAGGGCAGAGATCACTTTTTTAATCGTACTCATCTGTGCGTGTTTTGATAATAGCAATACCTTTTTAGCCACCATCACCGGTGCATGTCTGCGGTTGTTGAGAATAATAATGAATGTCCGGTGTTCAGTGGTAATGATGTGGCTTAATAGTGCCATGTCGATACCGTGTTCAATATCAACAACAGTGATTGGCACATTACCGTTATCCCTATTTCCCAGACAGGTAAACGCCGCCGTGGTGAAAGGGCAGCGGCTGAATATTTCAATGCTCATGGCGATCGCAATTCGATAGAAAAATAACAACGTGATGTTTATGGCGGCACGTCATCCCTGTAACAGCTTTAATACGTTTCCCGACAGTTGGTTGGCTTGTGACAATACGGACAGGGAAGCCTGTTGTAGGATCTGGGATTTTGCCATCGCGGAAACCGCAATGGCGTAATCCGCATCCAATATGCGTGAGCGGGCGGCAGCGATAGCAACCTTCTCCTGTGACAGCACGGCAGTAACGGATTCAAAACGGTTCATCTGGCTGCCATATTCACTGCGGTAACCGTCCAGAGTTTTCAGTGCGTTATCGAATGTGGCTAATGCCGCACTGGCCTGTTCTGGTGTACTTAGCGTCACAGAGGAAAGCCCTAGTGACTGGCTGTCTGCGGGCGTTGGGTTGATAGTGACCGTTTGCAATTCATCACCGAAACTCGCCCCGACGACAAACGTCGTTTCTTTGCTGATTGGTACGGAAGGCGGCAGTGGAGGGGCAGGCTCTGTCGGTGTGGGCAGTTCGTCCCAGCTTGCGTTGCTGTAAAACACGCCGCTGCCAACCACAATGACAATCAGATCTTCTGTCACCTCATCAATATGAATTTTTTCCAGTCGGTTTGCAGCCCCCACATTCCCATCGTTAAATCCCCCGGTGTTGGCATCTTCAAAACGGTCGCCATCACCGCTGTAGGTGATGGTCATACCCTGATACGTTGTCTGTGCCCCTGTATTGATATTGTATTCCCCGGCTTGTAGGAGCGAATCTGCCGAGTAGGTGGCTCCAGGTAAAAAGCCGTTATCTTGCGTAATCACGGCGGTATTCATGGTGCTTTCATCTGTCACACCGTTTGCTGACCAGACGATATCAGCGTCTGTGCCTTCTGCGGGTGTACCGGCCAAATGCCTGCCATCTCGTGCGAATAGCTGGATATCGTCATCGGCGCTTAATGAGTCGATGGTGATGGTGATATTTTTTGCGCCAGCAGGAATGTAAGCCAGCGAAATGACCCCAGAGGGAAATTGATGATTGATATTGGGGACGGGAAACTTTTCAGCCAGTGGTAAGGTTTCCCCCAATTTGGCAGGCTGAGGGCCCGGCTCAGCAGGAGCCAACGGATAGCGGCCAAAGATCTGTGTCGATGAAGCGATGCGGTCGATCTCTTCCCTGATTTGTTGATATTCACCGTTCAGGCTGGTCTGGTCGGTATCTGACAACGTACCGTTTGCCGCCTGCACCGCGAGTTGCCTGCCACGTTGTAGCAGATTATTGATGGCATTAAGCCCGCTCTCGGCCGTTTGCATCAGGCTGAGGCCATCTTTCATTCCGTTGGTGATGACGCTGTTGGCATTCAGATTGGCAGTCATCCGGTTGGCAATCGCCTGACCAGTGGCATCATCCTTCGCGCCGTTGATGCGCAGACCCGATGAAAGTCGTTCAATCGCCTGGCTCAATCGGGTGGCCGATTTATCCTGTTGATTCCGTATCGTTAAATGAAAAGAGGTAATCGGGGTCATTGCGCACCAATCCTAATTTGGCAGAAATAACGGGATGGCTTTTATCTGCTGATTATTGATTTACCAGATAACCGGCAATAGTCAGCCCTTCCCGATAATGGGAATAAAAACAGATAAAACATTACGTTATAGTTATTCTCGGCAATAGCTTATCGACGGTGGCGATCAAAAGATAATCGTTTTGATAGATCGATGCGATCGTATCGATCGGCGTTACCGATCAAAAGTGCTCCGAGTCAGCATTTGCGTAACGGTATGAAAATTAAACGGGTCGATAGTCTATCCAGTAACCAAAGCAGGCAAAGAAAACGTATTCGTCAATCATCGCCCGGTGTGTTGGCTGAGTACGCAGACGCGTGTTAATCCATACCTGAATTGGCCTGTTGTTTTTGCGGTTCAATGATAAGATTCCTGGGTAAGCGGTTTGTTAACCAATTACTAATCAGCAAAGTAGTGTTAGCAATTTCTGAACGATTGGGGAGCGTATTCGCAGTTGAATAACTGTTGGAGACCTTTTCCCAATTTAGTTAAGTGCAAATGAACGTACTTGTAGAACAAGATGTAACTCTGTTATCAACAGCGGAAAGTGCTTCATACCCCAGCTACTTGCGGACCGACAAGTTCTTTCATCTGTCAGGCATTCTGTTTTATGCTGGTTGAATCATGTT
Organism: Pectobacterium sp. CFBP8739; assembly: GCF_013449375.1. Classification (GTDB taxonomy): domain Bacteria; phylum Pseudomonadota; class Gammaproteobacteria; order Enterobacterales; family Enterobacteriaceae; genus Pectobacterium. The sequence continues at coordinate 22,766 of NZ_JACDRR010000011.1, forward strand.
GCTTCGATCCCGAATAACGAAGGTGTAAAGAAATATGAATATGTACCATGACGTTTATGATCTCATCACGGCAAATCCTCCAGAGCTACACAACCCCGCGAAAAAATCATTGCCGCCTTATCCGGTGGGGTCCTTTCCTCCCGTACTAAGAAATGTTATTCGGGAATTGCAGAACAATACCCACATTCCGGTTGAAATGATTGGTAATGTTGTGTTGGCTGCAACATCACTGGTTTGCCAGTCACTGATTGAGGTGATACAACCTCATACAAACATGCCGGAACCCTGTTCACTTTATCTGATGACCATAGCAGAATCAGGTGAAGGAAAAACAACAATTAATAAGCAGGTCATGAAGCCGTGTTACGCGTTTGCATCAGAACTCATACAGGAATACGAGAAGCAATTAGCTAATTATAAGCAAAAAATTAAACTCTGGAAAATTCGACAACAAGCACTCGAAAGCAATCTCAGGCAGGCTATTAGAAAAGGTTACCCCGGAGAATATGAGGAGCAGGAAATAAATAAACATGCTGAGATTGAACCTCAACGTCCAGTACGTTCGAATTTCATCTATGAAGATACCTCGTTAAAAGCCCTCGTTGAAGGACTTAGCGAACACCCTGAAGCAGGGTTCATTTCTGATGAAGCAATTACCTTTTTCAAAAGTTACCTAAAGAATAATCCCGGGCTACTAAATAAAGCCTGGGACGGTGAAATGTTTGACTTTCGTCGGGCTGAAGGTGAAATTTATCAGATAACTCCACGCCTGACTTTTTCATTAATGTCCCAGCCCGGAGTATTTATGGACTACCTGAAAAAACATGGTGGCCTGGCGAGATCTAGCGGGTTTATGTCCCGATTTCTTTTTGCTTGGGGTGAAAGTACAATTGGATTACGTGGTAATACTCAAGAATCTATAGCAGCAGAACATGATTTAAATATTTTCCATGAAAGAGTTTCAGAATTCCTGGAGTTAAATAAAACCCAGATTTATGATGCCGCCGCGCAAAAGAAAAAACTAAAACTTACGGAAAATGCTCTGCCTCTCTGGAAAAATAACCGTTCAGAGATAGAAAAGAAAATGTCCCTAGGAAATGAATGGGAGCATATTAGAGATATAGCATCAAAGGCTAGTGGAAATACCTTAAGAATAGCAGCTTTGCTTCAGTATTTTTACGATGATAACGCTGAGGAAATTCCATCTGGTACTTTAGAATGTGCAATGAAAATTGTGGATTGGTATTTAAATCAGGCAAGTTTGTTGTTTTACCCTATGTCAGAACGTTGTCAGTTTGAGCTAGATGTTCGTGAGCTATATTCTTGGATAATTAACAGAATAAGACAAAATAATGGAGCCGCATTTCTGAAAAATGACCTTGAAAAATATGGCCCCCATCGTCTTAGACGTACTGAAAGATTGACGCCAGTACTAAATCAGTTAATCAGTCAGGGATGTTTTGGAGTTATCCAGATGAATTCCAATGGCGCTTTATTCGTTACTCTTCATCATTCTAATGGTGTTTTCAATCTGCCTCAAGGTTTCATGCCTTATACTCCATGTGCGATTATTCAATCGAGGGATAATACGAAGGGAAGGCCTTACAAGATAAGTGTGATTTAAGTCAGTTTTGATATGCAATTTAATACTAGACATTGAGATATCGAAAATTTATGGCCTTCGGATGAAGGCGTAACACGCAAATCTCATCATCATTCATTTGGTTAAAAAATGCTCACCCCAAGGTTTATGAATTGTTTTTAATTCGCTTCAATTGCTACAGTAGCAACTGAAGCTGTGTTTTTTTGATCGTAATGATGATTTTTGACTATAAATAGAGCTGGTTGTGATATGTTAGAATCTTGCCTGTAAAGAGAGTTGGAACTATTATAAATCGCTATGGTTCATTTTTACATGAGCCATGATGTTCGATTTTATAAAAATTAACTAGATTGAAAATATTATCAGCAATCAACCACGTGAGTCAGAAATTCTCTTATTAACCCAGTTTTCCACTTCACTCTTTAACCACCGGGAGCTACGCCCTAATTTAATTGGCTTAGGGAACTGACCATCGCTGATGAGCTTGTAGAACCATTTATCACTGAGCCCCGTGAATTCAGTGATGAATACCATGTCTACCATTTTATCGTTAAACAGACTCTGATTAGAATTTGAATTAGTCATGACTATTTCTCTCTGTCTTAAAGGGAATGAAAGACAGAAGCTCCAGGCATTTTTATTACTGCTATCCTGGTGCTCTGTCATAACATTCCTTTCGTCAGTAGAAAAATACTTTTGATTACTTAGTACTGACTGCAGCCAAAGTTGCGCTGACCATCTGAATTATCTTTGCTGTACTCTTTTGCAAGATAGTTAACCCTGTCTGTTATGGCTGAAAACTGAGTCGAAAAATCATCACTGTTTTTACTCAGGTGGTAGTAGCAATTAACCGGAAATTCTGTCAGGGGATAATACTGTTGATAATTAACGATGGTATTAAGCCCAAGAGCCCTCATCCAGGCCTCCATAATCATTAATGCTAGGTTGTGGGTGTATTCTCCATTCGTGGAGGTATAACTTCCCGGAAACGCATATGACTCTCGGTTGAAGAGTAATGCTACGTGATAATGTTTCTTGCCATACTCATTAAACTCCCTCGCCCAGATATGACGAACATGGCAGGGATGAACCCGTTTTCCTGAATTTTGTTTTTTCAACAAATCAGCTTCAATTTGAGCCTTCAAGGAAACAATGAAACGAGTAATTAATCCAGAGTCTGTGTTATATAAACCTGTGTTAATCTCAGGCAAGCGAAGGTCGACCCTTAACACCATGACTCTTGGGTATTCGTTAAGTGCTTTATTGATGGTGTCCTGAATACGTTTCATGTGATTTTGATTCAGTATGCCGTAGCAGTTAGTATTGATGTTCATATGCGGTTACCTTATGTTATTTAGTTTGTTCAATAGAATGTGTTATGCAGTGATAAATTACTTTTTGTAGAACGAGTGATATGTTTGAGTGTGAATAATTAATACAGTTAATGGAGCGGTGACTATGATGTGATTAACTAATTTTATAAATAACCACTGTCACGCATTAGATATTGATGGGTGGAATAAACTCTTGTATGTAAAATAATTATCACTAATGAATCAATGTGTTTTTATATTAATTCTCATGCATAAAGATATTGCTTGTGACTATATTAATATATTACCAACCCGACAAGTATCACTGGCGATTAACTTACTGCTGCAATAGAAGAAGAAAATCATGAAAATTTTCATTGCCACTTCAAATAGTTCATTATTTTACTCTCAAGTTAGCAATTTTTATTACATATAATAGCGGGTTTGAAAAATATATAAAAACCCTGTCATATACAAGATACAACTTCTTAACCTCCCTTCTGCTATTCTCAAGATATTCCCTGGAAGATTTAATTAAAAATAAATTAAAACCTATATTATCTACCTGAATACACCAGTAGAGATACTGGCGTATGTATTTACTTTATATCCGGAGGTTTTATGACTGATAACACCGAACAGGGCATTACTGCCCTGAAGAAACATTTATCCCTTCTTCCTGAGTACCTTACCCATCGGGTAATAGAGCGTATTCGCCAGTGCATTCATTACGAGCCGGTTATTGGTGTTATGGGTAAAACTGGAGCAGGTAAATCATCTCTCTGTAATGCCCTTTTCCAGCAACCTCTCAGTCCGGTCAGCGATGTAGGGGGATGCACCCGCAGGCCACTACGCTTTACTTTGGAAATAGGAGGACGGCGTATGACCCTGGTTGATTTACCCGGTGTTGGCGAATCCCTTGAGCGCGACCAGGAATACCAGCAACTGTATCAAGAGCAGTTACCAAAACTGGATCTTATTCTCTGGGTCATGAAGGCTGATGACCGTGCTTGTGCCAGCGATGAAAATTTTCATCGGTTTCTTATGAAGTGTGGCGTCTTATCAGGCAGTATCGTGTTTGTGATCAATCAGGCCGATAAGGCAGAACCCTCACTGGAATGGGACCGCGAAACCCATCAACCTTCCTCCGCTCAGTTGCTGACGCTTACCACACGAAGTGCAACTGTCTCCCGTCAGTTCTCCACGCCATATCCGGTGCATGCTGTTTCGGCAAAAGCTGGTTATAACTTGGCTCGTTTGGTGGAGACACTGGTACACGCGCTACCATCAGAGGCGAGCAGTGGTGTATTTCGTCAGGTCAGAGCGGAGCACAGAACAAAGCAAGCAGAGAGTACCGCCCGAAGGGATTTCGGTGCCCTTCTGGGGGAATTGTTCACCCGGATAGTAGAAGAGATCCCACTACCAAGGTCGGTGCGTGATGGCCTGAGCTCGTTACGCGAGGGCATTGTGAATGCTGCCACTGCGCTTTGGCACTGGTTTTTTTAAGTGTGGATGATTTGCATGTTGATCCTAAAAGCCTCTATGGACGGAAACTGAATTGCAATATACATCGCATCCAACATTACTGTCGGGCATCACGTTGGGTTGAGGATAATATTCGCATTCTTTGTCTGGTACTCACTGTCCTGTTTAACACCTTCTTTCTATTTCTCAATAATGGATTCTTAAGAATCCATTATTCATGCTCCTCTCGCCCTAGCCGGGTATCCTGTATGCATGCCTTGTGACAGGATATGTCCACGCTCTGTTTTCTTTTTAAGCAACCCTTGTCAATTCCATTATTTTCAGCATGTTACCAGCAGAAAAATATTGCATTTTTCTTGCCAGCCCTCACTTTCGTTGGACATAACCTGTCCGGTCCATCCTGCATAATAACTGTATGAGTTATCTGGCTATTTTTTGTTTAAGGAGGGCATATGTGCACCAGGGAGCCTGCGCAGCGACACGACAGATTAGCGCTCAGGCTGTCGGTCATTATCAGTCGACTTCTTGCTGGTGAATCTCTTTCACTAAAAGCACTGTCGGATGAATTTGGTGTTTCTGAACGCACCCTTCGTCGGGATTTCCATCAGCGTCTACTGCATCTTGATATCATCAGTGATAACGGAGTATGGCGTCTGAACCAGAATCCGCAGCGCGATCACATTCCCGGAGCACTGGCGTTTGCTCGCAACACCGGGATAGCCCATCTCATTCCCTCACAAAGCCGTCAGCTCATGCAACTGCTGATGGATGAAAACGGTACTTCTCCGTGTCTAATAGGTCATGCACAGCAGCCAACCAGTGTGCTACCGGACTGCTTCCTGCGGCTTGCAGAAGCTATTTACCATCACCGGACAGTCAGCTTACTGGTAAAGGGTACTCGCCATGATGACCTGGAGCCTTATCGGTTGATTTACCCGTATCCACACTGGTATCTGGTCACTAGCCAGTATGGTGCGATAAGGGTATTCAGACTAGAGGATGTCAGTTCCGTCTCTCTATCGGAGCAACATTTTAGCCGACGTAGTGAGATTGGCGCACTGATTACGGATGAGGATTTTATTAACGCACTTCCGCATTTTCACTTTATCAGCAACGTCATTCACACCTTCCGAGAATACCACCCTGCTGCTCAATCCAAACTAAAAGGAGTCAAAACATGAAACACATAACAGGTCTGCTGCTCTGTTGTTGTCTGACGCTGTCATCATTGCCAGCAGCATATGCCAGCACACCCGAAGCACTCATACAGGCACATCTACAGCGTTGCGCCAAACCCGTTTTTTATGCGCAGACAGCAAACCACAAAAAAGAGGTGGAGATTTGCATCATCACGCCGTCGGTATCGTATTCGTTCAGTGTGATCGGTGCAGAGCATAAGGAAATGGATATTACCGTTCCGGCGAACAGTACCACTTATGCATACCAAAACAATCAGGTTATCAGTATTCAGGAGTTCACCGTTCACAACGGTGACACGTATTACCAGATTACGACGGGAACAAACGATGAAGGTAAGCCGCTCACTTTTCTTAATGTCTTTAAAGGCTCGCCGGAAACCGGCAAGCGTCTGGCGGAAATAAAGCTTGATCCGGACACGGTGGTGAACAACATCAGTCATGCACTTTCTGAAGAAGGCATCCCTGAATCGGACAATCTTTAATGGTCTTACAGCAAGGAAAAGCAATGCCAGATATGCAATTAATCACAAAAATTACCATCCGCTTACTCTTTCTGCTCAGCACTATCTTGTCAGTTGCAGCCCTGAGCGGCTGTGGTGACAAAAATGAACGTGAGTTTATCCGGGGCTGTAAATCGGGAGGCGGTACTACCGCCATTTGTGGATGCATTTGGGATGAACTTAAAACGAAATATACGCATGGGGAGCTTGAAAAAATGAATCAGCAGTACGGTTATGCACCTCCACGCTTTATGGAAAATATGCTGAGCGCAGCGCAGCAGTGCCGTAAATAAGGACAGAAGAAAATGGCTCTTATTATTAAATATTTCGCGATTGCATTCGTTATCGCGCTTGTGATTGTCCTGTTTAACGTTTTTGGTAATACCGGCGAGATACGAAGTTTCGGTCAGGGTATGGGCTACTTGTTTTGGATGGCGCTGGGGCCCGGTACCGGGATGACCATCGGCGCTAGTCTGCGCCTTTGGCTGATGCCGGATAGTATTTATACCACCGGAGGTATGGGAGGGTTGATGAAAGCCAGGCTGTTCTGGCTTGTGGGACCCCAGTGTATCGGTTGGGTTGCGGGCCTGATGATTGTCGGCAAACAACTGATGTAATGCATGGTAATTATCCACTTAAAATGGATGAGTTGGCCTCTCAACTGGTTTTCTATACGCCAGGCAGCACACTCAGTGAGGAATCTGGTGTGTAAAAAATCTCGCCATTACCATATAAGAATAAATGATTCATGTGAATCTTCGAAAAGGAATAACAGTCATGTTTAAATACGTATTTGCCGCTGCGCTGCTTATCAGCAGCTTCACTACCCTCGCTAACGCAGTCCCACTATCCGTTAGCTCTCAGGGAACTTATCTCATCAATAACCCCAATCTTCCCGTCTGGCAGTTGACGCTGACCAGCCTAGAAAATGACATCACCATTCAGTCGCTTACATTAAACCGGGGTAACTGTTTGATATCCATAACAGGTCGGGGAAAAAATATGAACAAACGCCTGGGATATGGACAGACATTTTCCTTCACAACGCCCAGCAACAGCGGCTTCACAAAGTGCCGACCATTGGAGTTAACGGTGCAGACCAGTCAAGGCCCTTTTACCTTTAACTGGTAGTGATTAAGAGAGACTATCGTAGCTTCGGACAGAGCAATAGTCGGATTATCCTGTGCCTCCACCACCTTATATCTCTTCGCTCATTAGCAAACGATGGCCGTATAATCTTCGGGAGTTGCGGCCAGATTATTAAAGGTCATGATGACCTACCATTTAACCGAAAACTGTGGATATTGGCCAAAAATATGCTGGTTCTGGCATTCTAGTTTTACTCGCACTGATCTATTTCCCCTTATTACTTCACTTCAAGGAATCACCATGTCATGTAATTCATTGGCAGGCAGCGTTGCGTCCAGAGAGCAGCGCATTATCCAGATGGCGCTGTGCCTGCTGGAAAAACGCGTGCGTAAAAATACACGCCAGTTCAAAACCTCGGAGGACGCCAAAAGTTGGTTGATGCTGGAGCTCAGCAGCCTGGAGCGAGAGGTCTTTATGGTGCTGTATTTGGATAACCAGCATCGGCTGATAGAAAAGGAAGTCATCGCGTTGGGCGGCATCAACAGCACCGAAGTCCATCCGCGCGAAATTCTTAAATCGGCACTGCGTCACAACGCCGCCGCCGTGATACTGGCGCATAACCATCCCTCCGGCTGGGCCGAACCCAGTCAGGCTGACCGTCATATCACCGACAAGCTGAAGGAATCACTGTCACAACTCGACGTCAGAGTCCTCGATCATCTGGTTGTCGGCGGCGCTGAGGTGGTGTCATTCGCTGAACGTGGCTGGCTATGATGAGCACGCTTACCATCGCACTCTTATAAGGAAAACATCATGTCATCATCGGATACCCCGGAATGGGGATTAAAACGTGCCATTACTCCGCGATTCGGAGCCAGACTGGTTCAGGAAGGTAACCGTCTGCACTATCTGGCAGACCGGGCCAGTTTTATCGGTATGTTCAGCAAAACAGAAGCCCAAAGTCTGGAGCGTTGCTTCCCTGAGCTGATTAAGCAGTTGGAGCAGAAACTACGAATGAGAGAACTGAACCCCTGTCAGCAAGGCTGCATCGTGCTGCATTGCAACGAATGGACCTGTGAAGCCGATACGCTGGGCAGTTTTGGCTACGTGTATATTGCTATTTATCCCTCTTCAGCGGCAACACAATAACCCGCAACTTCTTTCCCCATCCTGAGCATTTTCCTGATTTTATCGACTTAACCTGTAGAGAGTATTCCCCATGCAAACATCACCTGCAATCCCGCCACGGGAGGATAACCCCTGTCCGTCACCTATAACCGTCTGGCAACAACTACTGGCCTACCTGCTGGAAAAGCACTACGGCCTCACGCTGAACGATACGCCGTTCTGTGAGGAACATGTGATTCAGGAGCATATTGATGCTGGCGTCACGTTGGTCAATGCCGTGAATTTTCTGGTGGAAAAATACGAACTGGTGCGTATCGATCGCGACGGTTTTAACTGGCAGGAGCAATCGCCGTTTCTCACTGCCGTTGATGTTCTCCGTGCCAGACGTGCTACCGGCTTGCTCAAAGCATAAAGACTGCGAGCCGCTTTCCAGTAATACCAGACCAAATCTATTTATCCTTCTCCACGATGCATAATGCGCCAGCCCTTACCGGCTGGCGCATTTGCTTTTATGTATGGACCGCAAACTATGCAAATTGAACCCGAGGTTTTAACCGAACACACTGAGCTGATTTGCTCGACCAACATTGAGCGTATTGTTACCGGACGTGATGCCGCGCTGCAACAGATAGAGCAACTCCTCAATCAACTACAATCTATTTCAACGCTAACGGCGACTATCGGCGGCGGCACCGCTGAAGACTGGGCGTTAAAGCAGGGGCATCGCTACGATTGCTGGCTAACAGAAGCATCCAACAAGGCGATGCCCGCCATCACCCGCACACTGGATCGCAATATCTGGCGCGACCTGATGCTGAAATCTGGCATGTTGTCGCTGATGGATGCCGAAGCGCGTAGTCAGTGGCACAAGAATCTGGATGAGGGGGAGCTACCGGCCATCAGCGAAGCCAATATCCTCAGCACCTTTGAGCAACTTCATCAGAGTAAGCAGGAGGTATTTGAGCGAGGTGTGATTAACGTATTCAAAGGGCTATCGTGGGATTACAAGACCAATCACCCTTGCTACTTTGGCAAGAAAATCATCATCAGCAATCTGGTGACCTACAACCGTTGGGGCTTTGGCCTGAACTGGGGCTGGCGACGCGATCAACTGGCCGATCTAGAGCGTATGCTGTATCTGCTGGATGGCAAACCGATCCCCGACAACCGAGGCGATGTCACCATCCGGCTGATGGACCATATCCGCGATAATCCTCACAAGCAGGAATACGAGGATGAGTTCTTCAGTGTGCGTTACTTTCAGAAAGGCACGGGGCATCTCACCTTTAAACGTTCCGACCTGATCGATCAGATGAACGATATTATCGCCAAATATTATCCTGGGATGCTGGCGGCGAGGTAATTAAGCAATCATGTTATGCAGGTATATCCCATTGACATATCCCATAAATATTCTATGCTATCGATAGCACGAAATTTCTCCAAGGAGACTGCCATGGAAAAAACCACAGTATTTAAAAGCAATCGCAGTCAGGCGGTACGACTCCCTAAAGCCGTTGCACTGCCGGATGATGTTAAGCAGGTTGATATCGTCGCGATTGGTCGCACTCGTATCATTACTCCGGCAGGCGAAAGCTGGGACAGTTGGTTCGAAGAAGAAGGGGTAACGCCTGACTTTATGATCACTAGAGAGCAACCTGATGATCAGGTCAGGGAAGATTTCTGATGCTTAAATATCTGCTCGATACCAATATCTGTATTTACACCATCAAGAACAAGCCGCAGGAAGTCAGGGACGCTTTCTATCGTCATTACGGGCAGTTTGCTATCAGTTCTATCACGCTGATGGAACTGATCTATGGTGCGGAGAAATCGGTAAATCCAGAAAAGAATCTTGCCGTGATTGAAGGATTTTCTGCGCGTCTGGAAGTGCAAACTTATGGTTTTGACGCTGCCGTACATACCGGTCAAATTCGGGCGGAACTGGCAAGACAAGGAACACCCATCGGCCCGTATGATGCCATGTTAGCAGGTCATGCGCGGTCAGCAGGTTTGATACTAGTCACGAACAACGTGCGTGAATTTGAGCGTGTGCCAGGATTGCGCGTAGAAAACTGGGTCGGTAGATAGGCTGACAATAGCCCGTCTTTATAATATGCTGTCGCAGTTCAACAACTGGCGTCACTGCTAAGAATCGTAGCGAACGGCAGGGTAGGGAATGAAGCAATGTGGGCTGTGGGTACAAATGGGGGTACATACACATTATATTTTAAGGTAAATCCTTTAAATATAATGTTGATGGCATGTTTTTCAAGTCCCGCCCCGGCACCATTGATAAATCAATAGACGTCAACCGACGTCTATTTTTTTGCCTAAAACCCACGGTTTTACTGGCTCCCCCTTCATTCCATACTCTTCCTACGTCAACGCAATTCAGCCTACATCAACTTGCTTGTGAGTATACATCTGAGTATATATGTTGGTTCTATCTTGCTCTGTATACTCACCGTAAGCACCAATGAGGATATTGATAATGGCTCTGACCGATATCAAAGTGCGTTCGGCAAAACCAGAAGAAAAAGAGTATTCACTGATTGACGGTGATGGGATGTTTTTGCTGGTTCATCCCAATGGTTCCAAATACTGGCGGCTGCGTTTTCGTTTTGGTGGCAAGCAACATCTCATGGCATTAGGTGTTTATCCTGAAGTCTCTCTTTCTGAAGCGCGTCAGAAACGGGATGAAGCTCGGAAGCAGGTCGCTGCGGGCATCGATCCCCGCGAACATAAGAAAGCGGTAAAAGCCAAACAGGAAGAGGATGAAAAGACCTTCGAAGTTGTGGCTCGCGCTTGGCACGCCGACAATAAGAAATGGTCTGAATCCCATGGCGAACGTATCCTGAAAAGCCTGAGCGACAATATTTTCCCCGCTATTGGCAGCACACATATCGCAGATTTGAAAACACGCGACTTACTGGCACCGATCAAAAGCGTTGAACGTTCAGGACGTTTAGAAGTGGCTAAGCGTCTAAAACAACGCGTGACCGCCATCATGACTTATGCCGTACAAAATGGACTGATTGACTACAATCCGGCGCAGGATATGGCAGGGGCAATTATGCCCGGCAAAGTTGAACATCGCCCGGCATTAGCGCTTGAACGCTTGCCTGAACTTCTTGGCCGCATTGACGGTTATAAAGGGCGTGAATTTACCAAATGGGTTATTAACCTCTCCCTACTGATTTTCATTCGTTCCAGCGAACTCCGTTTTGCCCGCTGGCCGGAAATCGACTTTGAACGCGCTTTGTGGACGATTCCCCCAGAACGTGAACCAATCCCCGGAGTGAAGTTCTCCGAACGCGGTTCAAAAATGCACACACCACACCTTGTCCCGCTAAGCCGTCAGGCACTGGAGATCCTTCAAAAGATCAGAGAGGTGAGTGGGCATTGTGAACTGGTTTTCATTGGCGATCATTCGTCACGAAAACCGGTTAGTGAAGGGACGATAAACAAAGCGCTGCAAACTATGGGCTACGACACAAAAACGGAAGTATGTGGACACGGTTTTCGTACCATGGCCTGTAGTTCGCTGATTGAGTCGGGGTTATGGTCTAGGGATGCGGTAGAGAGACAGATGAGCCATCAGGAACGTAACGGTGTTCGAGCAGCGTACATCCACAAGGCTGAGCATCTGGATGAGCGTCGTTTGATGTTACCCCCCCTCTTATCAGTGTTTTCGATGGGGGTGACAACTATCCTGACAGAGGGAGGTAACCGGCGTGTTCATTATTCTTACGCGAGTTGTTGACCTTGTTCCGCCATTTCTTTTATACGCTCTTGTACTTTGAGATCTAACGCCATGCGTTCTTCTAATGGCATTGCCTCATATTGCTCCTTGGATATTCCCATGGATGCAAGTACGGAGAAAAATAATCTTTCTTCATGAGACATGGAGACCCAGTCCATAAATTCCTGCGCTGCTTTTGAACGCTGAGGCTCAACTTTAGCGCTGGGTTCGTGTCTGGAGATCTGTCCGCTATCCTTTGCTTTCGCAAGTGTCATTTTGAAAGTATCTTCATCTGGCGCAATAGCGTGCTTACTGGACTGGGCAAATAAAAGATTAGCCCCCTGAATATCCGATGCGATCATAGGAACTCTCCTTAGTTAGACAGGATAGATACTCACATAGTCTGAAGGGATGTTATCGGGAAAATACCACGTGGATATATGTTTAATTCACATGATGAGTTGTGGTGGGGGCAACTACATGGTGCTGGAAGCACGGTTGAGAGAGTAAAGGGCAAATAGAGGTGGTGTAAAGCGATATTTGTCGTCGTTAAGAAACGACGCACAAATATCGACGCGGCGATGGCTAAATTTTTATCTGATTTTTCGGCATAAAAATTTATCTTTTATCACGCCATCAAAGAAACGACCTTTAGAGACGACAGCGTCAGAAATAAATTTTTTATAGATAGATTCAGGTACGCCAACATATTGATAGATCTCTTTATTATGAAATTCTATCTCAAGGTTATGCGTCTTTGGATCGTACCCAATGGAATAAATTCGTGACGATGAAACCTGCTGTCGCTGCAATGCTCGTTCCTCCCCTGCGTAAATAAGATCAAACTATCAAAGATTCACGGCATGATGCATTGTCGACGATCATGCTTATTTATTGAATATGTATCAAATTTCTGGCGTGTTGGTTAGTAAAATCGATGGTTTATCGTTTTTATGCTGTGAATTTGTTCAATGGCGGGGGAGTCCACCTGTTTGATTAGCGGGAGGATGCAAACCTGCGATGAAGAATAGCGGGCTATTCTTTTTCGACTGTGGACAGACGCGCAGGTTTGCAACAAGGTAAAGAGTTATTCTTCCAGCGCGTATTCGATCCTGTTTCTGCCGTTGGCCTTGGCCTGATAGAGCGCATCGTCTGCCGCCTTTATCAGACATTCATAATCTGGATGACCACCATACACGGCGATGCCTGCGCTGATGGTCATTGTAACGCTTTCACCGTTTTGGAGATAAATCGGGTGATCCTGAATTTTTTTTCTCAGCCGCTCGATGATGGTGTAGGCGGCAACTTTGGGCGTTTCAATCAATACGATCATAAATTCTTCCCCGCCGTAACGGAAAACATAGTCGCTGTTCCGCGTGCTTTCATAGAGCACTTCTGCAATCCTTTTCAGGATGTTATCGCCAGCCGTATGGCCATATGTGTCATTGACGGTTTTAAAATGGTCAATATCAATCATGGCAATGCTGAGCGGAGTACTTGAGTGCATTGCCAGCGATATTTCATGCCGAAGAATGGTTGGCAGGAAGCGACGGTTTAGCAGAAGGGTCAAGGTATCCTTACCGCTTTCCAGTTTTTGGACTTCGTTAAATAGCGATCCCAGCAGCATATTTATTTTATAAATCTTGCTTCTGACAGCTTTAAGTAGCGGAGCGTAATCCTGCTGGGTCAGTAGTGCCGTCGTGCTATAGCCACGAATATACTCATCCGTTTCCGTCATGATCGAGGCGATAGTGTGTATCCCCTGAATGTTACTGAAACTGGATTTCCCCTTGTGGTTAAACCACAGCCCGAACTCTGAATCACTCAGGTCCTGGATACTGGAAAGAGGTGTGCCCGTAGCAACGCTGAAAATGAAGGCATTTTCCCAGTTTAGTAGCGATGCGTTCTGACGCTCTCTCTCCATACTGGCATTCTCCAGAATGGAAAATAGCCGATAGGATTCTTCATTTTTGGCCGCGAGATCGTGCGATTGAGAATAGGTTTTACTCATGATCTCTATGGCGATATCCATAGAGATAGAGGCAAAACGCATGGCATCAAAACACAGTGCTTTATCTTCGGTGACCTGTGCGATGTCTTCATAAAGGTGCCATTTTAGACGTCGGGCTCCGCGCTCAACCAGATCGACAGGAATACCAATGCGCGCATGAATCTGGCCAATTTTCTTTTGATGATTAATCAGGTCAGTTAGATGTTCCCCGGTATTCGTTAGAATATCTGCTATCCATTTGCTCATCGATCCATGGAGGCGATCGTGGACTTGCTGGCTGGAAAGAAAAAGGGAGGCTTCCTGATCTTTGAGCATGTAAGAGTAGAACTCGTCAGCAAAGTCGGACGTTTTTTGATCGGAGAGGGTTCGCAGTAGATTAAAAGATTTCTGTGAGGTTGTGGCTATCAATTGCATCCATTCTGATGTTATGACTTGATTGTAGTCCAACTCACCATAATCTCTCTGTTCATTAACGTTCAATAGTTCGTTCAACTTTTAATCTCTCTTGCGAATATGTCGGATGTACTAGGATAGAAACAATCAATTTTTTGCCTGAATAATCGACATTTAATGACAGAGAGGGTCAATATGGCGTTGTTAAAAACAAATGAAATTAATGATTTTATACTGGTACTATTACTACTGTAGTTGTAAATGATAATGCTGTTTTTTTGATGTTAGAAGCTATTTTGAGATAACTTTATGAAAGTTAATGATCTGGTTACAGTTAAAACCGATGGGAAAACGCGCCGGGAAGGGACGATTCTGGCTGTGGAAACGTTTCAGGAAGGGATAATGTACTTAGTTGCATTAAAAGATTACCCTGCCGGTATCTGGTTTTTCAATGAGACTGACAGTAAAGATGGTACGTTTGTTGAGCCAAAACGTTGACGCAAAAGAGTAATGGGAAGTGTCGATGACGAGCATTGTCCGTATGAACAATGCTCGTAGTGAATTGGCTATCCAGTATTAAAACGTTTCCCAGTTGCCGTTTTCCGTATTGGCTTTACGGGGGAGGGCTAGTGAGGTGCGATCCTTTGCAGCTTGAGCGTTCGGCTGAGCAGGTGTTGAAGGTGTGCCTGATAAATGACCAGATAGCTTAAATGTTGCAACGGCGCGGGTCAGCAGGGCAGCTTGCTCTTCCAGCGATGCAGCTGCTGCACTGGCTTCCTGAACAAGTGCAGCATTCTGCTGTGTTACGCTATCCATTTCAGATATTGCTTGGCCGACTTGAGTGATTCCTCGGCTTTGTTCGTCAGACGCAGAGGCAATCTCACCCATGATGTCAGTGACGTTAGTCACGGCATCGACGATCTCTTTCATGGTTTGACCTGCGTTATCAACCAGAACAGAGCCACTATTGACCAGGTTGACGGATTCGGAAATCAGCGTTTCTATCTCTTTTGCGGCTTGTGCACTACGCTGGGCAAGACTACGAACCTCGCTGGCGACGACGGCAAAACCACGTCCCTGTTCTCCCGCTCTGGCTGCTTCAACCGCCGCATTTAGCGCAAGGATGTTTGTCTGGAATGCAATACTGTTAATAACATTGGTAATTTCAGAGATTTTCTTTGAACTCCCCGAAATACTGTTCATCGTGTTGACGACGTTTGCAACGATCTCGCCACCCTGTTTGGCTTTTCCAGAAGCATTCGCTGCGAGCTGGCTTGCGTGATGCGCGTTTTCTGAGTTTTGCTTCACGGTTGCCGTCAATTGCTCCATGCTTGCCGCGGTCTGTTCAAGCGCTGCGGCTTGCTGTTCGGTTCGCGAGGAAAGGTCTGTGTTACCGGATGAAATCTCCGTCGAACCTTGATAAATAGAATCTGCACTTTCCCGGACGGTAGCGACGGTGGTAACCAGAGAAGACTGCATTTGCTGAACATTGCTGGCTAGCGTACCGATTTCATTCCTGCCATAACGCTCTGACATTTGAGTCAAATCGCCTTGTGCAATTCGCTGAATTCGTGTCACCAACTGATTCATTGGCTTGATGAGAATACCTCTGAGAAAGAAGAACGTCAGAAGCGTTAAAACCGTCGCCAGAGTAAAGCTGCCCCCCATCAATGAATACCCGAGTAGCGCATTTTTACGCGCAGTTTCGTTTAATTCTTTCGCTCTTTGCGTACGGTAAGCGACAGCTTCTAACAAATATTTGTTATAGGCCAAATCCAAAACCCGAGTTTCTTCAGATTCGAGAGTAATGACCTCTTCAAACAGCCCCTGTTTTGCAGCAGTAAGCATCAACATAAGGCCTTGATTGACATAAGCATCATAGGATTTGCGCAGATCGCCGTCCAATGCCATATCCTGCGGTGTTTTAACCGGACGCTCTTCATAGACCATGAAGGCTTTTTTTGACTGTTCCAGCCGCTGTTCAGCTTGCTTCAGGTTGTCATTGAAGACCTGAGAATCACCAATACGCGCAGCTGCAGCGGCCTGAATTAGCAACAGACGCGCAGTACGAAGATGGTTGGAACTGTTTGAGATCCCCATGCGGGTATCGATTTCTTGTGTAACGTCGTCTAATGACTGATTGCTGCTTTGTAGAAAATAGCTGGATGTGCCGATAGATGCTGCAAATAACAGCATGATACCACCCAGAATAATGACGAATAAGGGAACTAGCCGTAAATTGCTCAGCATGCCAGCCTCGACGTGCTGCTCAGACCTTGAAGTCATTTTCATATCCATTCACTCATTCTCAGGAATTTATGATTTACCATGCCACTAGTGGTGACATTGGCGTTTAGGTTTTAGTGTCTACATTAATGACAATCCATTAGCTAAACAACCAATGTAAAAGGTAATCGGCATATATTGAGAAACCTTAATCAAATTCGGTGCGATCCCGATCACGTTTTTAACTCTTTAAAAAGAAAAGAGAAATGTGTGATGCGAAATCATACAGAATGATAATGAAAAATAAAGAGTCTGGTTTCCTAACTTTATTTGTCTGGGGTTCAACGCTATTATGTCGAATCTATCTTCGGGGGAATTTTTCTTGGAAAAGCACACGTATTTTTTTTCTGATAAAAAAGTTGTTTTTTTTATCGCTACACTATGCTGTTTGCTCTGGGGAAGTGCTTATCCGGCAATTAAAAATGGTTATGAACTGTTTCACATTGCAGATAATGATATTCCTGGAAAACTCGTTTTCGCAGGTTATCGGTTCGCGTTCGCTGGGCTGTTGCTGCTAGCGCTTGCCGCGCTAAGCGGTCGGTCTATCGGGCGCTTCCAGCGTGGGCAGTTAGTGCAGCTAAGCATCCTAGGAATATTCCAGACATCACTGCAGTACGTTTTTTTCTATATCGGTCTGGCTTATACCACGGGTGTTAAAGGTTCGATCATGAATGCAACCAGTACTTTTTTCAGTGTGCTGCTTGCTCATTATTTATACCAAAATGATAAATTAAATATCAACAAGCTAACTGGCTGTATATTAGGCTTTGTTGGTGTGATGGTCGTTAATATCAATAGTAATGAAATGAGCATCGGTTTTACGCTGCTAGGTGATGGATTCGTTGTGATTGCGGCCTTTATTTTGTCAGCATCAACTATATATGGTAAGCGAATATCACAAACGATGGATCCAACGGTGATGACCGGCTATCAGTTGGCTATTGGTGGGAGTATTTTAACGATATCGGGATACTGTACAGGCGGGACACTCATCATACCAGATTTGAAAGCGGTACTGATGCTGGGTTATCTTATTCTGCTCTCGTCAGTCGCTTTTTCATTATGGAGCCAACTGCTGAAATACAATCGAGTCGGTATGGTTGCACCATTTAATTTCCTCATTCCGGTATCTGGTACGCTGCTGTCAGCGCTGTTCCTTAATGAAAGTATCCTGGAGTGGAAATATTTCTTTGCACTTGTCCTGGTGTGTTCAGGTATTTGGCTGGTTAACCGGGTTGTGAAAAGCGATCGGTAAAATGCTTCGGTCACACAACCCACATAGCGCACTGAAGACACGGCCTGTAGCGTGAAGTTTTAGAGCCGAATAATTTCATGCTATAGCTCCTGCAATCAATCCTGATAATTCACTAATTTCTTTAATATCAATGTAATATGTTTTTCCTTACATTTTCCTGTCATAGCTATATGCGTTACAGCAATGCTCTGGCAGAAGAGAGATAAATTCGGCTTCAGAACATGCGCTTAAGAGTTTTTTGGGTAAAAAGTGTAAGTTTTTCGTGAAAGGTATAAACTTACATAAAAGCATGCGTTTTAGATGCAATGGACTTTTTGTATATCTATCACTTACATAGCAAGCAAATTGTTTCTTTTTTATTATTTTCAAGGATCTTTTTTGTAACGTTTCGTGCGCATTTTTGGCGTAAAAATAGGCATAAAAGTGCTCTGACCAGATAGGGTTTGGCTCATAACACTTTCATTTGTGTGATCTGTATCACATAATGACCAAAATTCTTCTTTGGTCGCGTTGTATGTGCTACGGATTAGGCGGTACAGTTGCGCTGTTTTAGGATTAATCCTATGCTTTGATTGGAGCGGATCTCCTGGATGGGGCTAAAAAGCAACGGATGAACGGATTCACAGCGTGATGCGTAAAGTAGGCAAGTAACGATTGCCCGAATAAGAAATGATGAAAGTAGTAACTCGCAGTATCTGGCACCGATAGTTTTTTATGCCATCAATGGAGAGTGATTTTCGAACTGGGCGATATGGTCTATCACCTAACTTATGTTTTAAACATAGCCTGTCGGGATGGGAAATATGGGTACCTCTGAATTACTCAAACACATTTATGACATTAATCTGTCTTATTTGTTACTGGCGCAACGCTTAATTAATGATGAAAAAGCTTCTGCGATGTTTCGTCTTGGAATCAATGACGAGATGGCCGATGCCTTGATGCAACTGACTTTACCGCAGATGGTGAAATTGGCAGAAACTAACCAGCTGATATGCCATTTCCGTTTTAACGATCACAATACAATCAAAGTGTTGACTCAGGAATCGCGTGTGGATGATTTACAGCAAATTCATACAGGGATTCTGTTGTCGAGCCACTTATTACAACAGTCTTCTTCGAAAGAAGAAAACCTGCCTAAGAAAAGGGCATAAGTAATGGCGGAGAAAAGTATTGTTCAGGAAGCGAAAGATATCCAATTGGCAATGGAACTCATTTCGCTTGGCGCTCGTTTACAGATGTTAGAAAGTGAAACTCAGTTAAGTCGCGGACGTTTGATTAAACTGTATAAAGAATTGAGAGGAAGTCCGCCGCCTAAGGGAATGTTACCTTTTTCAACGGATTGGTTTATGACCTGGGAACAGAATATTCATTCATCAATGTTCTACAACGCATACAGCTTTTTAATCAAGAATGGACAGTGTAGTGGTGTTGAAGCGGTTATTAAATCTTACCGGCTCTATCTCGAACAGTGTGCGCCGCAGAGCGATTCTCCACTGTTGGCATTGACGCGAGCTTGGACACTAGTCCGGTTTGTTGACAGCGGTATGCTGCAACTGTCGTCATGCAATTGCTGCAAAGGGATGTTCATAACTCATGCTCATCAACCTAAAAACAGTTTTGTTTGTAGTTTGTGTCAACCCCCTTCCAGAGCGGTAAAAAAGCGTAAACTTTCGCAAAATCTTGCCGATATAATACCTCAACTGCTGGATGAACAGGTAAAACACGCAGTCTGAGTCTGTAGCGATTTGTGAATCTATCACTGTTGGTTGTGAATACGGTGATAGATTTCTCCTTCAAGAGCGTCCTAGCTACGGCTCCACAGTTTTATCTCACTTTCCGCCCACCTTTTTTATTATAAGGATTCCTTGTGCTGGTTATATTGGGTTATATCGTAATTGTGGCCTCGATACTCGGCGGTTATCTCATGGTCGGTGGGGCCTTGGGTGCGCTTTACCAACCTTCGGAGCTATTGATTATCGGCGGTGCGGCGGTAGGTGCTTTCATCGTTGGTAACAATGGAAAGGCGATAAAAGCAACACTACGAGCGTTACCGCTTTTGGTCAAAAGCTCCAAGTATAATAAAGCACTGTATATGGATCTGATGGCCTTACTCTTTCGTGTGATGGCCAAATCTCGTCAGCAAGGCATGCTTTCCCTGGAGTTTGATATTGATAACCCTCGCGAGAGTGAAATTTTCTCGAGCTATCCGAATATTCTTGCTGACAACACCGTTGTTGAGTTTATTACCGATTATTTGCGTTTGATGGTCAGCGGCAACATGAATGCGTTTGAGATTGAAACGCTGATGGATGAAGAGATCGAAACGATTGAACATGAAAGTGAAGTTCCCGCATCCAGCTTGACGATGATGGGTGACGGTCTTCCTGCATTTGGTATCGTCGCTGCCGTTATGGGGGTTGTTCACTCACTCGCCTATGTTGACCGTCCTGCAGCTGAGTTGGGGATGATGATCGCTCACGCTATGGTGGGTACCTTCCTAGGGATTTTACTTGCTTACGGTTTTGTCTCCCCATTAGCCGCGTTGCTGCGTCAAAAAAATGCAGAAAAAATCAAAGTGTTGCAGTGCATTAAAGTCACTTTACTGTCTAGCCTTAATGGCTACGCTCCGCAAATTGCCGTTGAATTTGGTCGTAAAACGCTGTACTCAACGGAGCGTCCTTCCTTTACCGAGCTGGAAGAACATATTCGTCGTGTGAAATCGCCGACTCAGCAAGCGTCGGACAGTAACGCATGAAGCATCAACATCCCATTATTCGCAAAAAGCGTAAGTCTGGACATGGAGGCCACCATGGTGGCTCCTGGAAGATCGCCTACGCTGATTTCATGACAGCAATGATGGCATTGTTTCTTGTAATGTGGCTTATCGCAATTTCTACGCCAATGCAGTTAGCCCAAATCGCAGAGTATTTCCGCACTCCGTTAAAGGTCGCGTTAACTTCAGGTTCTAAATCAAGCGACAGTTCCAGCCCGATTCCCGGTGGAGGAAACGATCCAACCCAGCAAGATGGTGAAGTGAAAAAGGTCATCAAAACAGACAACGTGGAAAAAAAGCTGGATGAGGTTCGACTTAATAGACTGCGTGAACGTTTGGATCAGTTAATTGAGGCCGATCCTCGACTACGCGCACTGCGCCCACATCTGTTAATTGAGATGATCGATGAAGGGTTACGTATCCAGATCATCGATAGTCAAAATCGCCCCATGTTTAAAACAGGGAGCGCACAGGTTGAGCCTTACATGCGAGATATCCTGCGTGCGATAGCGCCTATTTTGAACGATTTCCCCAATAAACTGAGTATTTCAGGCCATACTGATGATGTTCAGTATACGACAGGGGAACGTGGCTATAGTAACTGGGAACTGTCTGCAGATCGTGCCAACGCATCACGCCGAGAGCTTATTTTTGGTGGTTTGTCTGATGGAAAAGTTTTGCGCGTTGTGGGTATGGCTGCGACAATGAATCTTAAACAGGCGACAAGTGGAAATGATGCGATTAACCGACGCATCAGTTTGTTGGTATTGAGCAAACAAGCTCAAAAGGATATTGAAGAAGAAAATGCAGAAAGCTCTGCCGTAAATATAGACAAGGCGGAAAATTTACAAAATATGGGGTTGGATAAGCCTAAACCTACCACTCCGGCTGCCGAAAATAGTGATAATAATACGAGTGGAAGTGGTAGAGCATCACCACAACCAACTAATGGAGTTCCTGCTCCAGAGCGTCAACAGCCAACCACAGCGTTGCCTGCTGCGCCCGATAGTCAGGCGACGCCTTCTCAATAAGCCGCGATTCACAGCAGAGGTGACCACGTGAGCATGGACATGAGTGCTTTCTATCAAACGTTCTTTGATGAAGCAGATGAATTACTGGCAGATATGGAACAACATTTATTATTGTTGGATCCGTCAGAGCCTGATACCGAGCAATTGAATGCGATTTTCCGAGCAGCTCACTCCATCAAAGGGGGCGCAGGCACGTTCGGTTTTAAAGTATTGCAGGAAACTACACACATTTTAGAAAACCTACTCGATGGGGCAAGACGCGGAGAAATGCGTCTTAGCACTGATATCATCAACCTGTTTCTGGAAACAAAAGACATTATGCAGGATCAGTTGGACGCTTATAAAACCGCGCAGGAACCCAATGCTGAAAGCTTTGAGTATATCTGTCAGGCCCTGCGCCAGCTCGCTCTGGAATCTAAAGCTGATGGTGATGTTGCCCAGGCTGAGGCACCAGTTGCAACACAGAACACAGCCAGCTCAGCTTCTAGCGCTGCAGGTAAAGGTGAAATGCGTATTGCATTAACCGGCCTGAAATCTCAAGAAATACCTCAGATGTTGGAAGAGCTTGGTAATCTGGGGACCGTTAAAGATCCTCACCAGACTGATACTAGCGTAGAAGTGACACTGGTTACGTCTGAAAGTGAAGACGATATTAGTGCTGTTCTGTGTTTTGTTCTTGAACCTGAGCAAATTAGCTTTAAATCTACCGTGGCCAGCCAACCTGTTGTTGCTGAAGTTGTGGAGACACTGGCGGTAGTCGAAGCACCGGCACCGGCACCGGCACCGGTAGCGACAGTTGCGCCAGCTGCTGCAAAACCGCAAGCTGCACCGGAAAATGGAAAAAATAAAGCAAAAACCGGTGATACCAGTATTCGTGTAGCGGTTGAGAAGGTTGACCAGCTTATCAACCTCGTCGGTGAGTTGGTGATTACGCAATCTATGTTGGCACAGCGCTCAAGCGAACTCGACCCTGTTGCACATGGCGACCTGCTCAACAGTATGGGGCAGTTGGAACGCAATGCCCGTGATCTGCAAGAATCGGTCATGTCCATTCGTATGATGCCGATGGAATATGTATTTAGCCGTTTCCCTCGTTTGGTTCGTGACTTGGCGGCGAAGTTGGATAAGCAGGTCGAGCTAACGCTGATGGGGAGTTCGACTGAATTGGATAAGAGCTTGATCGAACGTATTATCGACCCCCTGACACACTTGGTGCGTAACAGCCTCGATCACGGTATCGAATCTCCAGATAAACGCGTTGCTGCAGGTAAATCTGCGGTGGGTAACCTGACTCTGTCTGCGGAACATCAGGGCGGTAACATCTGTATTGAAGTTATCGATGATGGCGCAGGGCTCAACCGTGAAAGAATTCTGGCTAAGGCTCTGTCTCAAGGGCTGGCTGTGAGCGACACAATGTCTGATGAAGAAGTGGGCATGTTGATCTTTGCCCCAGGCTTCTCCACCGCAGAAAAGGTTACAGACGTGTCTGGCCGCGGTGTCGGCATGGACGTGGTTAAGCGGAATATCCAGGAAATGGGTGGGCATGTCGAAATCCACTTTCAGGCTGGAAAAGGCACAACTATCAGAATTTTGTTACCATTAACGTTAGCCATCCTCGATGGTATGTCCGTTAAAGTTAACAACGAAGTCTTTATTCTCCCGCTTAATGCTGTGATGGAATCCCTGCAGCCTCAGTCGGAAGACCTGTACCCATTAGCCGGCGGCGAGCGTGTACTGCAAGTTCGTGGTGAATATTTACCTCTCGTTGAGCTATTCCATATTTTTGATGTGGATGGCGCTAAAACGGATGCGACTCAGGGTATAGTTGTGATTCTGCAGAGTGCGGGACGACGTTATGCCTTGTTGGTCGATCAGTTGATTGGGCAACATCAGGTCGTCGTTAAAAATCTGGAAAGTAATTATCGCAAGGTACCAGGCGTTTCAGCCGCTACCATTCTTGGTGATGGCAGCGTTGCGCTGATTGTGGATGTTTCAGCGTTACAAGCGCTTAATCGTGAAAAGCGTGTGGTTGAAACTGCTGCTTAATAAAACAGATCATTAATAAAGGGTGGAAAACATGACTGGACTTGCAAGCGTCACGAAATTAACTGGCGAAACAGTAGGACAGGAATTCCTGATTTTTACGCTGGGTGACGAAGAGTACGGCGTTGATATTTTAAAAGTACAAGAAATTCGCGGTTATGACCAGGTAACACGTATTGCTAACACACCTTCCTTCATCAAGGGTGTTACCAACTTACGCGGCGTCATTGTACCGATTGTTGACTTGCGTATTAAGTTCGCTAAGCAGGATGTTGAATACGATGACAACACAGTTGTTATTGTTCTGAATCTTGGTCAGCGTGTTGTTGGTATTGTCGTTGATGGTGTGTCGGATGTGTTGTCATTGACCGCAGACCAAATTCGCCCTGCACCGGAGTTTGCCGTAACCCTGTCAACGGAGTACCTGACTGGCTTGGGTTCTTTGGGCGAGAGAATGCTGATTTTGGTTGATATCGAAAAACTGTTGAGCAGCGAAGAAATGGCGCTGGTTGATAGCGTATTGAGAACCTAATCCATCGGCCTTCTGGGGCTACGAAAGTAGCCCCGAAAACCTTCCTTAGTCGTATCCTTGTCAGTTCAGAAATTCGTAAAGATATCCAGAATAGTGCCGATATTATCGGTGGTAGATCTACTCAAAAGGCGTTATATGTTTAACCGTATAAAAGTTGTCACAGGTTTGATGCTTGTACTGGTGTTGTTTGGGGCTCTTCAGCTTATTTCTGGTGGTTTATTCTTCAGTGCATTAAAAAATGATAAGGATATCTTCAGTTCAACGCAGGTGATTAACCAGAAACGTTCCGAACTTGATTCCGCATGGTCATATTTATTACAAACCCGTAATACACTTAATCGTGCGGGAACGCGTTTCGCACTCGATGTAAACGGTACGGGAGCGGGTGTCGGTGGAAAAGAGCTTTTGGTTTCAGCCCAAAAACAACTGTCTGTAGCAAACGACTTTTTCTCCCGTTATGAAAAAGTTCCGCAAGATGCTCGTCAGGACGAAAGTATCGCTAGGGGCGTAAAAGAGAATTATGTGGCTCTGAATGGCGCGTTGACCGAATTAATTCAGTTTTTGAATGCAGGTGAATTTAAAAAATTTATTGAGCAGCCGACACAAAGTTTTCAGGACAAATTTGAAAAAGCGTATTACGCCTATAAAACTGAAAGCGATAGACTTTATCAAGCTGGTATAGCGAAAAATGACGCCGCTTACGACTCAGCGCTTTGGATCCTTGGTTTCATTGTCATACTGGTTTTTGCGCTAGCGCTGATTTCCTGGATTAGTATTCAACAACTATTAATCAAGCCGCTGAATAATATTGTTGAACACATTCGTCATATTGCGAAAGGTGATTTGACAAAAACGACTAATTTTCACAGCAGTAATGAAATGGGGATTCTGGCTGACAGTATTCGCCATATGCAAAGTGAGTTTGTTTCAACGGTTAGTGCTGTTCGACAAGGTGCCGATGCGATTTATACTGGCGCAACGGAGATTAGTGCCGGAAATAACGATCTTTCTTCACGTACTGAGCAGCAGGCTGCTTCGCTAGAAGAAACGGCAGCGAGTATGGAACAGTTGACCGCAACCGTTAAACAGAATGCGGAAAATGCTCGTCAAGCTAGCCAGTTGGCGCTGAGTGCGTCAGAGACGGCACAGAAGGGCGGCAAGGTCGTCGATAATGTTGTCAAAACCATGCACAATATCGCTGGAAGTTCGCAAAAAATTGCCGATATTACTAGTGTGATTGATGGTATTGCTTTCCAAACCAACATTCTTGCACTGAATGCGGCGGTTGAGGCAGCCAGAGCAGGGGAGCAAGGGCGTGGGTTTGCGGTTGTTGCAGGCGAAGTACGTAGTTTGGCACAGCGTAGTGCTCAGGCTGCGAAAGAAATTAAAAGTCTAATTGAAGATTCTGTCAGCCGGGTTGATGAAGGTTCTGTATTGGTTGAGAGTGCCGGCGAGACGATGGACGAAATTGTCAGTGCTGTCACTCGTGTAACAGATATCATGGGCGAAATTGCCTCAGCCTCAGATGAGCAAAGTAAAGGTATCGATCAGGTTGGTCAGGCTGTGACTGAAATGGATCGCGTAACGCAACAAAATGCCTCTTTGGTCGAAGAGTCTGCTGCCGCAGCGGTTGCTCTGGAAGAACAGGTGAAAGTGCTGAATCAGGCTGTTGCTGTATTCCGTCTGTCTGACGATGCGGGTTCTTTTAGAAGAACGGCGCCAGTAACGACGGGCCAAAAAACTGTATTGCTGGCGCCATCAGCAAATGGCGGTAAGAAAGCTAAAGAAGGTTCACCCAATGATAATTGGGAAACGTTCTGATAAAAACCGTCGTATAGGCTATAAATAACCAAGCTGTTGGACGCGTTATCGAGCCAATCCCCAGTCGCTTATGTATAAGGTGGCTGGGTGATTGTTTACTCGCCATAATTTAGAAAATGAACATGCAAGTAATTTGTCACTGTGTGCTTGGGGTTTATAAGCGAGATAGCACTTGGTGCTTTGAAGCAGAGTAATTCATGGTATTGTGCAATCTTTAACTTATGTTATGGATAGGATGGGGTGAGACTGGCTGCGGTATTAAGGCCAAAGAATAAAGCAGGTAGCACGGCTGTGATGAGAGGGAAGTGCCACCCAACAGCATGTGGCTTTGGTAGAACGAACACGCTAACTTGCTCTGTTTGCAGAACTTGTAAAGTGTATTACCAATACAGTGTCAGTTTTAATCGCAATGCGATGAGCAATTGACGAATGACAATAAAACCCTGCGTTAACTGTAGAGGAAAGTTCAGATTGAAAAAAACCATAGCAAAAAACACTATTCGAGCGGTTTGATATGAAAAGTACATCGTCGCAAAATCGCCCTGAATCTGCCTCTATTCTGACGCAGATGGTTGATCGGTTGCCGTTGTCGGACACGCATTTCCGACGAATCAGCCAATTAATATATCAGCGTGCTGGCATTGTCCTGGCCGATCACAAACGTGAAATGGTTTATAACCGCTTGGTTAGGCGTCTCCGTTTGCTTGGAATCAATGATTTCGGTCAGTACTTAGCATTATTAGAGTCAGATCCTAACAGTGCAGAATGGCAAGCCTTTGTTAATGCGTTAACCACTAACCTGACGGCGTTTTTCCGTGAAGCGCATCATTTTCCTATATTGGCCGAGCATGTCAGAAAACGTCCAAATGGCTACACCATCTGGAGTACGGCGGCTTCTACAGGGGAAGAGCCTTATTCGTTGGCAATGACACTCGCTGAGGTTTTAGGTAATAAGGCGAGTGGGTGTCAGGTATGGGCCAGTGATATTGATACTCAGGTGTTAGAAAAGGCAACGGCTGGCATCTATAGGCAAGAAGAATTGCGCTCTCTTTCTCCACAACAACTACAGCGGTTTTTTTTGCGCGGCACCGGACCACATAGCGGTTTGGTTCGTGTACGTCCTGAGCTTGCATCAATGGTGCATTTCCAACAACTCAATCTGCTCGCACCCGATTGGTCCGTTCCTGCACCATTCGATGCTATTTTTTGTCGTAATATAATGATTTACTTCGATAAAGAAACTCAAGAGCGTATTCTCCGTCGATTCGTCCCGATGCTTAAACCGGGGGGGTTGTTATTTGCAGGGCATTCAGAGAATTTCAGCCAGATCAGTCGCGAATTCTATTTGCGTGGGCAAACTGTATATGGGCTGGCTAAGGAAAGATAATGAGCAAAATAAGAGTATTATGCGTTGATGATTCTGCCCTCATGCGCCAGATCATGACTGAAATAATTAATAGCCATTCCGATATGGAGGTTGTCGCGACTGCGCCAGATCCATTAGTTGCTCGTGATTTGATTAAAAAATTCAATCCTCAGGTATTAACGTTGGATGTTGAAATGCCACGTATGGATGGGTTGGATTTTCTTGAGAAGCTTATGCGTTTGCGCCCGATGCCGGTTGTCATGGTGTCATCCCTGACGGGAAAAGGGTCGGAAATTACGCTTCGTGCTCTGGAGCTTGGTGCGATTGATTTTGTCACTAAACCTCAGTTAGGTATTCGTGAGGGGATGCTGGCGTATAGCGAGCTGATTGCGGAAAAAATTCGCATGGCAGCGAAGGCGCGTTTGCCGCAACGTAGTACTGCAGCGGAGCCGACAAAAATTATTCAGCATATGCCACTGCTCAGTAGTGAGAAATTGATCGCGATTGGTGCATCGACGGGGGGAACGGAAGCGATACGGCATGTATTACAGCCTCTGCCGCCGACAAGCCCTGCATTACTGATTACACAGCATATGCCGCCAGGTTTTACGAAATCTTTCGCCGAGCGGTTGAACAAGCTGTGTCAGATTACGGTGAAAGAAGCAGAAGACGGGGAACGTGTTCTTCCTGGTCATGCTTACATTGCGCCGGGCGCTCGCCATCTTGAATTGGCGCGTAGCGGAGCAAACTATCAGGTACGTTTAAATGATGGACCTCCCGTTAATCGGCATCGTCCATCAGTAGATGTGTTATTCCGTTCGGTTGCACAATACGCTGGGCGAAATGCCGTAGGGGTCATCCTTACTGGAATGGGTAATGATGGGGCGGCCGGCATGCTGGAACTCCATCAGGCTGGTGCTTATACTCTGGCCCAAAATGAAGCAAGTTGTGTGGTTTTCGGGATGCCACGTGAAGCGATTGCTATGGGTGGCGTTGATGAAGTGGTGGATTTGCACCAGGTGAGCCAGCGCATGTTGGCACAAATCTCTGCCGGACAGGCATTACGTATATAAGCAGCTCTCGGTGAGCAATAAATATTTTAGGAGTAGGTATGGCCGATAAAGAACTCAGATTTCTGGTAGTGGACGATTTTTCGACGATGCGCCGAATTGTCCGTAACCTGCTGAAGGAACTGGGCTTTAATAACGTAGAAGAGGCAGAAGATGGTGCTGATGCGCTAAACAAGCTTCGCGCTAGTGCTTTTGATTTCGTCATTTCTGACTGGAATATGCCCAACATGGACGGACTGGAGCTGCTCCAGACTATTCGTGCTGACGGTGCGCTTTCCAGCCTTCCTGTGCTGATGGTAACAGCGGAAGCGAAGAAAGAGAACATTATCGCTGCAGCACAAGCGGGTGCTAGCGGCTATGTAGTTAAACCATTTACTGCAGCTACCCTTGAAGAAAAACTGAATAAGATTTTCGAAAAATTGGGTATGTAAGGGGATCTTATGACGCCACATATGCCGTCCGTGAACGATACAGCTTCAGCAACCGAGATCATTTCGCGTATTGGCCAATTGACTCGTATGCTGCGCGACAGCTTGAAAGAGTTGGGTCTGGATAATGCGATAGCGGAAGCTGCAGAGGCTATTCCTGATGCCCGCGATCGTCTTGACTATGTTGTCCAGATGACTGCGCAAGCGGCAGAGCGCGCGCTTAGCTGCGTAGAGGCTGCACAGCCACGTCAAAACCAACTAGAAGCTGATGCTAAGTCTCTGAAGGCTCGTTGGGATGAATGGTTCGAGAATCCAATCGAGCTGGCTGATGCGCGTGAGTTAGTGACGGATACGCGTAGCTATCTTGAAGATGTACCACAGCATACCTCATTTACCAACGCCCAGCTGTTGGAAATTATGATGGCGCAGGATTTCCAGGACCTTACCGGTCAGGTTATCAAGCGTATGATGGATGTTGTCCAAGAGATTGAAAAACAATTGCTGATGGTGTTGCTGGAAAACATCCCAGAAAAACCAGACGCGCCTAAGCGTGTAAATGATGGTCTGCTGAACGGGCCACAGTTGGATAAAGGTGCAGCAGGTATCGTCGCCAATCAGGATCAGGTTGATGACCTTCTGGATAGCCTTGGGTTCTAATGCATTTTGCTTCAGGAAAGGGAGTGATTCCCTTTTTTGAAAAAATGATGGACACCATCGCCCAGTTATTTATGGCCAGTCTATGGCCATAAATAGCTAAATCCGATTTTTCCCGCCTTTCACCCTTACTATTCGTTAAAGAAGCGTTGGTTTTTCTCGTTGTTCCAGCCATAAAACTTTTCCGTATTTGTCATGCTAGGCAGCAAATTCCTATCCCGAAAGTCGTAACAGGAACGCCATAGTGGCAGATGATAGCGATCTAGAAAAAACAGAAGCCCCCACTCCCCAAAAGGAGGAAAAGGCGCGTGAAGAAGGCCAGATACCACGATCGCGAGAGCTGACTTCTGTTCTGATGATGGTCGCCGGATTGGCTATTTTGTGGATAGGCGGCGATGCGATGGCTGGCCGATTAGCCAGAATTGTCTCACAGTCGTTAAATTTTGATTACGCAACGATTGGTGACGATACGCAAATGCTACGGCATGTTGGCTCATTGCTGCGTCAGGCTGCATCGGCGTTAATACCTATTATGTTAGGGGCTGTGTTGGTTGCACTGTCTGCTCCTTTGCTGCTTGGTGGGGTATTATTTAGTACCAAATCATTAAAAGTTGATTTCAAAAAATTAGATCCTATTTCTGGGCTAAAACGGTTGTTTTCTGCCCAGTCACTGGCTGAGCTTTTTAAAGCAATATTAAAATCGGTCATGGTCGGTATCATTAGTACGCTGTTTTTGATCCATAACTGGCCAAAAATATTGCATTTAATCTCCGAATCGCCGATTGCGGCGCTAGGTGATGCGTTAGAATTGGCCGTAATGTGTGGCTTTCTCATCATTATGGGCCTTATTCCTATGGTCGCTTTTGATGTATTTTGGCAAGTCTGGAGCCACATCAAAAAGTTACGGATGAGCAAGCAGGAAATCAGGGACGAGCATAAACAGAGCGAAGGCGATCCTCATGTTAAAGGCCGTATTCGTCAGCAACAAAGGGCGATAGCCCAACGCAGAATGATGGCTGATGTGCCTAAGGCTGATGTGATAGTCACTAACCCGACGCACTATGCGGTAGCATTACGTTATGATGAGAAAAAAATGAATGCGCCGAAAGTGTTGGCTAAAGGAGCGGGTGAGATCGCGTTGCGTATTCGTGAGTTGGGGGCTGAGCATCGCGTCCCTATTCTAGAAGCGCCGCCGTTGGCGCGAGCGCTATTTCGTCATTCAGAGGTCGGAGAGCATATTCCGGCTGCGTTGTATGCTGCTGTTGCAGAAGTCTTAGCTTGGGTTTATCAACTGAAACGCTGGAAGCGGGAAGGTGGATTAATTCCTAGAAAACCGAAACATTTACCAGTGCCTGATGCGCTGGATTTTGCTAAAGAGAATACTACTGATGGCTAATTTGGCCTCTTTGCTTCGTTTACCGAGTAATATGAAAGGTACCCAATGGCAAATATTAGCCGGACCTATACTGATCCTGCTGATACTTTCCATGATGGTATTGCCGCTGCCGCCATTCATTCTGGATCTGCTCTTTACTTTTAACATCGCACTGTCAATCATGGTATTGCTGGTTGCGATGTTCACGCAACGGACGCTAGAGTTTGCTGCATTCCCTACTATTCTGCTGTTTTCTACGTTGCTGCGTTTGTCACTCAACGTTGCATCTACCCGTATTATTTTACTGGAAGGTCATACGGGCACTACTGCTGCCGGTAAAGTCGTTGAATCATTTGGTCACTTTCTGGTTGGCGGGAATTTCGCCATCGGTATTGTGGTCTTTATCATTCTTGTCTTAATCAACTTTATGGTTATCACCAAAGGTGCCGGACGTATTGCTGAAGTGGGCGCGCGTTTTGTGCTAGACGGTATGCCAGGTAAACAGATGGCGATCGATGCCGATCTTAATGCTGGGATCATTGGTGAAGAAGAGGCGAAAAAACGCCGTGCTGAGGTGACGCAAGAATCAGACTTTTACGGTTCAATGGATGGTGCCAGTAAGTTCGTGCGCGGCGATGCCATCGCCGGACTGATTATTATGGTCATTAACGTTATTGGCGGATTGATCGTTGGTGTTGTACAGCATGGTATGCCGGTAGGACAGGCAGCGGAAAGCTATACGTTGCTTACAATCGGTGATGGTCTGGTTGCCCAGATTCCTGCTCTGATTATTTCTACCGCAGCGGGTGTTATTGTTACCCGCGTGAGTACCGATCAGGATGTTGGCCAGCAGATGGTCACCCAGTTATTCAACAATCCACGGGTCATGGTGTTGAGTGCGGCGGTTATCGGGCTTATTGGGTTGGTTCCAGGAATGCCTAATTTTGTCTTTTTGTTATTCACTGCATCTTTGTTAGGGCTTGCCTGGTGGATGCGCGGTGAGCAGCAAAAAGAACCTGAGGTGCAGCCTATACCAGCAGCGATGGAGAAGCATCAGGTTATCGAAGCCAGCTGGTCTGACGTACAGCTTGAGGACCCGCTAGGTATGGAAGTGGGTTATCGCTTGATTCCAATGGTTGATGCTCAGCAAGACGGTGAGTTGTTGGGCAGGATTCGTAGTATCAGGAAGAAATTTGCTCAGGAGATGGGATATTTACCGCCAGTGGTTCATATCCGGGATAATTTAGAGCTTCAGCCTGCCAGCTATCGCATATTGATGAAAGGTGTCGAGGTTGGGAGCGGTGAAGCTCACCCTGGGCGTTGGATGGCAATCAATCCAGGTAATGCGGTTGGCACTTTGTCTGGCGATATCACGCAGGACCCTGCGTTTGGGTTGCCGGCCGTCTGGATTGATAATGCCCTGAAAGAACAAGCTCAGGCTCAAGGCTTCACGGTCGTAGAGGCCAGTACGGTGGTGGCAACACATTTGAACCACTTAATTGCATTACATGCCAGTGAATTGTTTGGAAGGCAAGAAGCTCAGCAACTGATGGATCGCGTTGCGCAGGAAATGCCAAAACTGACAGAAGATTTTATTCCTGGCGTGGTGACACTGACAACGTTGCACAAAGTGTTGCAAAATCTGCTTAGCGAAAGGGTTTCTATTAGGGATATGCGCACCATCATGGAGACATTGGCTGAACATGCGCCAGTGCAGCCAGATCCTTATGAACTTACTACGGTAGTCAGGGTTGCTCTGGGGCGCGCCATCACTCAGCAGTGGTTCCCAGGAGACAGCGAGCTTCAGGTAATCGGTCTGGAAGGGTCGTTGGAACGTCTTCTGTTACAGGCGCTTCAAGGAGGCGGTGGCCTTGAACCAGGTCTTGCCGATCGCTTGCTTGAACAGGCGAAACAGGCGCTACAGCGGCAGGAAATGCTGGGTGCTCCGCCAGTTCTGCTTGTGAACCATGCTTTACGTGCTTTGCTCGCTCGCTTCCTGCATCGTAGCCTGCCAAACATGGCCGTGCTTTCTAATTTGGAAATCAGCGATCATCGCCAGATCCGTATGACATCTATTATAGGGGAAGCGCAGAAATGAAGGCGGTGACGTGTTTTCTGTCTGCCGCTGTGATGGCATTTCCGTTCTATGCGATGGCGACGCCCGGTAGTTGGAACGGAAGTATAACTACTGGGATAAATTTGGATTATCGTGGTGAAATGGTCACGACGTCTGCGTTTTCTCCTAATATCGCCGTTAAGCCAGAAGAAACCATTACGACAATATATTGGCGACATCTTATCGATTCGGAGATACCAACAGGGCTTGCGGTTAAACTTTGTTCGAAAACACCGCAGCGCTGTGTTGATTTAGATGGGAGCGGGGATGGGCAAACTCGTTCATTTGAGGGACTCGCCGCTAACAATGAGTTTCGATTTGTCTACTATATTGCAGGAACTGGACGTCTTAATCGTACATTCAGCGTCCGTACGATAGATATTGCAGTAAACTATAAATAGTTGATTTAAAGACGTAATGGTTTTGGATGATAAAAAGTCTCCGCTGAAATGCAGAGACTTTTAGAGCGTGATTTTTCTGCCGCCCACTGTTACCCCCTTCGACTGACCATCAGGACCATAGAGTCCCTGATGACGGGGCTTTAGTATATTTATCGCTTCATTGGTATAGGCAATATGCCGATTCAGCAGAAGGCCGTTGTGCTTATTCTGATCGTTCAGACGTCTGGTTAACTCTTGAATCTGCTGCCAGTAAGCAGACAGCTTTTCAATGCCATCATAAGGTGCTTGCAGTTTAAGCGTTGATTCAGTTTGATGACGTCGTGTTTCCAGATGCTGCATAGTAGCCAACAAGGAGGTTTTATTCTCTGTCACTTGTTGCAGAGCGATACTATTAATATGCCCCGCGCAAAGCAATGTTTGCTCGTCAGACATGACTGCATCAAGCTCACGTAGGTTGTGCAGCAGTTGCTCTAGAATCGGTTGCAGATTTTCCATAAGTGTTAATTACCAGCTAAAAAATCCTGCGTTTCTTTTAACAATGCATCCGCGATTTTTCCGGCATCGATTTTAAGTGAACCATCACGAATTGCTTGCTTCAAGGTTTCAACGCGGTTCATGTCGATATCCTGCGTACCTGGCTGCATTAATTTTGCCTGCGCATCGCTCAGTTTTACCTGCGTAGCGCTGACTTCAGACTGAGCTTCAGCCTGTTTGCGTTTGGTTTTAGCGATATCACCAGATTCGCGTTGTTGCACTTGACTGACTGGCTTCAGCGACTGGGTGCGTTCAATACTCATAATACATCCCTCTGGTTTGAGGATAAATAGTTAATCATCAATGTGTTAAAGGATTTTCATCACATTGGTGTTCAGTTTTAAAACGTTGTCAGTAATGACTCTGTAACTATCATCGGCAAACGTGAGCAAATCTTTAATTAATTACTGTGAGATCAGAATAATCCCATCGTCGTTCGCAGTTCCGCTGATTATTTGTCCATTTGCCGTTCTGACTCTAACTGCCTGTCCAGCGGCTGCGTTGTTCATGGCTTTTCCTTCGCCATTAATCGTGAAACCTTCTCCCTGGACGATAATCTGCACCGACTGACCTGCTTTGACGACCCAGGCGTGTCTGATCATGGAAGCGGTAATCACCTGGCCCGGAGTGAGATCGCGCAAAAGGACTGCGCCCTGTGCGCCTTGTAACGTCAGTATAGGGCGCAACGGCAATAAATCGAGCCTGCCTTTTGTCAAACGAATGTCTTTTTCCGACAGCGTTGTTCCACGGTTTATCGGCCGTGCGCTAGTGACATAGTTTCCTGTAACCTGCACTTCGGTTTGAATGAAGCGGCGCAGTTGTCCGCAACGTACGGACAGACTGACATTACCCCACATTTTCGTATTTCCGGGTAATGTGATTTGGGGCGCTTCGCACTGTGGCCACTGTGATTTTGGTGATTTTATCACAACGTTTACGGTATTCGTGCTTCCCTGAAAGCGTGAAGCAAAAAATTGATTAATCTGTGCAGGAAGGTCGTTCGCATTAACAGGGGCACACAGGATGAAAAAACAGGATGTCGCCAGATAGAGGTAATAATGTATTGTTTTCATTCCTGTTCGGCTCTCCTGGTTCTGATTATATCGGGCAATAAGTGTAACGATGTCAGCGCAAGGTTAAGGCAATAAATAGCGCTGCATTTGGTGTCTATTCGTTCGATGACATAGCCATAATGAGAATTATCCTACCTACTCCAAATTCTAACTTGCGGAGGGAGCATGCTTGATAAATTAGACGCCTCGTTGCGGTTCCAGCAGGAAGCGTTGAACTTGCGTGCCCAGCGGCAGGAAATTCTGGCCGCGAATATTGCTAATGCGGATACGCCAGGCTATCAAGCCAGGGATATCGATTTTGCCAGCCAGCTCAGTAAAACGATGGAGCAAGGCCGTGTGAACGGTACGGGTATCGCGCTGAAAACGACATCTGTACGGCATATACCGGCACAGAATTTTCAGCCGCCGGAACTTGATTTGCTCTATCGCGTGCCCGATCAGCCTGCATTGGACGGTAACACGGTCGACATGGACCGGGAACGCACTAACTTTGCCGATAATAGCCTGAAATATCAAACCAGCCTGACCGTTCTGGGCGGGCAGATTAAAGGCATGATGTCGGTCTTGCAATCAGGTTCATGAACGTAGCGCGATGAGAAGGTAAAGATTCATGTCGTTATTAAATATATTCGAAATCTCAGGCTCAGCGCTTTCTGCGCAATCTCAGCGTCTGAATGTGAGTGCCAGTAACTTGGCTAACGCAGACAGCGTCACTGGCCCTGATGGCGAACCGTATCGTGCCAAACAGGTTGTATTCGAAGTGAATGCCGCTCCGGGGCAGTCAACGGGCGGTGTGCGCGTTGCCAATGTTATTGAAGATCCATCACCTGCGCGTCTGGTTTACGAACCGGGCAACCCGCTGGCTGATGGACAGGGATACGTTCGCATGCCGAATGTTGACCCAGTGGCTGAGATGGTAAACACCATTTCTGCATCGCGTAGTTATCAGGCAAACGTCGAAGTCTTGAATACGACAAAATCGATGATGCTGAAGACGCTAACGATCGGGCAATAATCGGGAGACGATATAATGTCTGTAACTATTAATGATACTTCATCGGCAACGAAAACACAGAGTACATCAAGCTCTTCGTCGGCAACGACAGTAGAGAAGAATAGTAGTGCCGATCTACAAAACCAATTTCTGACGCTTCTGGTTGCACAGTTGAAGAATCAGGATCCGACAAATCCGATGAGCAACGATCAGCTTGTTAGTCAACTTGCTCAGCTCAATACGGTGAGCGGTATTGAAAAATTGAATACCACTCTGGGGTCTATTTCTGGGCAGATTAATAATAACCAATCTATGCAAGCAACAACGCTGATTGGCCACAGTGTCATGGTGCCTGGAAACAGTATTCTGGTGGGTAAAGAAACCAGCACTCCGTTTGGCGTCGAATTGGAACAAGCAGCACAAAACGTGACGGTTACCATCAGTAATGAACAAGGTAGCGTGGTCCGTACCGTTGAATTAGGAACGCTTTCTTCTGGTGTCCATTCATTCAATTGGGATAATAAACTTTCTGATGGTTCGACTGCACCGGATGGCGCATATACCTTCACTGTCGCTGCTAGTACAGGCGGCGCACAGCAGGTTGTTCAACCATTGAGCTATGCGGTTGTCAATAGTGTGGTGCGTGGTGAGAATGGTGCATTGTTGGATTTAGGGCTGCGTGGCAAAGCAACGATGGACGATGTCCGGCAGATTCTGTAGCGGTACAAATTTTATGTTATTCCAGTGACATGCGCGCATTGGAATATGATTTAATCTATTTCTCTGGAGAGCAACATGAGTTTTTCTCAGGCGATCAGTGGTATCAATGCAGCATCGAATA
The DNA here is from genome assembly GCF_013449375.1 of Pectobacterium sp. CFBP8739. Classification (GTDB taxonomy): domain Bacteria; phylum Pseudomonadota; class Gammaproteobacteria; order Enterobacterales; family Enterobacteriaceae; genus Pectobacterium. Next base: position 59,828 of record NZ_JACDRR010000011.1, read on the forward strand.
ATTTGGATGTTATCGGTAACAATATTGCCAACTCAGCAACTGTAGGTTTCAAAGCCAGCTCTGTGACATTCGGTGATATGTTTGCAGGGTCTCAGATTGGTATGGGTGTGCAAGTTGCGACGGTTACGCAAAATTTTTCTAACGGAACAGTGACATCGTCGTCTCGTGATCTGGATGTTGCGATTAGCAGCGGCGCAGGCTTTTACCGTATGCAAGATACTAACGGTACGGTGTATTACGGTCGTAACGGTCAGTTTCTTCTCAACGGCCGTAACATTGTTAACGCGCAAGGTATGCAACTGACGGGGTATCCCGCAGTTGGCGCTCCACCTGTTATCCAGACTGGAGGGGATCCACAGCCATTGAGTATTCCTGATGGCGATATGTTTGCGAGTGCGACGACGGCAGCGACACTTATGGCTAGCTTGAAGTCATCGGATTCCAAACCTGCAACGGCTTGGCGTGCGGCTGACTCTACTGTCTCACCTCCAGTGCTGAGTACAGAAGGTCAAGAAGGGACGTTCAACACCAAAACATCACTGACGGCGTATGACAGTCAAGGGAATAAGCACGACTTTACGCTGTACTTTGTGAAAACAGATGACAATACTTGGCAAACTTATGCGCGCGATGCTTCTGCCGCTTCACCAAAGTATCAAGATGTGGGGACTCTGAAATTCGGTTCCAATGGTGCGTTAATTTCCCAGAGTCCAACCCCTGTTAATGGTGTAACGCCGGGTGCATTTACCGTCGATCTTGTCGGGACTAACGGTGCGGCCACTGGGACATTCACACTGGATTTTACCGGTAGTGTGCAGCAGAACACCGATTACAGTTACAAGAGCCCGACTCAAAATGGTTATGCACCAGGGGCGCTAACTGGTTTTAAAATCCTAGAAGATGGTACTATCGAAGGGAGTTATAACAATGGTCAGAAGCAAGCGTTAGGTCAAATTGTATTGGCCGGTTTTGCTAACCCTGGAGGCTTGTCACCGAATGGCGATAACGTATGGACGGAGACAGTAAGCTCAGGACAGGCCGTTGTGGGAACCGCGGGAACCGGAAATCTAGGCAAATTGATTGGTAAATCGACAGAAGCGTCAAACGTCGATATGGGACAAGAATTGGTTAACATGATTGTTGCCCAGCGTAACTACCAGTCAAATGCGCAAACCATTAAAACGCAGGATTCCATTCTGCAAACATTGGTTAGCATGCGCTAATCATCCTAACGGGGACATTGCATGGACCACGCGATTTATACAGCAATGGGTGGCGCAAGCCAGTCATTGGAAAAGCAGGCGATTACGGCGAACAATCTGGCGAATGCTTCAACGCCAGGTTTCCGAGCACAGCTTTCTGCACTACGTGCTGTACCGGTAAATGGGCTGACACTGCCCACTCGTACGCTGGTTGTTGCCTCCACGCCTGGTGCGGATATGAGTGAAGGCGTGATGAATTATACCGGCCGTGCAATGGATGTCGCTTTACCGAAAGAGAGTTGGCTGGCAGTACAAACGGCTAACGGCGGTGAAGCGTACACCCGTAATGGTAATATCGAGATCAATGCTGACGGGCAGTTGACTATCCAGGGACGCGTTGTAATGGGTGATGGCGGGCCGATTGACGTGCCGCCGCAGGCCCAGGTCAGTATTTCTCCTGATGGTACGATTTCTGCTCTTAATCCAGGTGACCCGCCAAATACGATTGCCCAATTGGGGCGCTTGAAGCTCGTTAAGGCTACAGGGCAAGAAGTCGAGCGGTCTGATGACGGGTTATTCCGCTTAACGCAACAGACTCAGCAACAACGTGGTAATGTTCTGCAAAACGATCCCACCGTGCGTATTATGCCGGGAGTTATCGAGGGCAGTAATGTGAACACGGTCGATACGATGGTTGATATGATTGCCAATGCTCGCCGCTTTGAAATGCAGATGAAAGTCATTAGTAGCGTCGACGATAATGCACAACGCGCTAATCAGATATTATCTATGGGTTAAGCGCCGAGTGCGCACAGGAGTGAATAAATGATCCGTTCTTTGTGGATTGCAAAAACCGGCTTGAATGCCCAGCAAACCAACATGGACGTTATTTCCAATAACTTGGCAAACGTCAGCACTAATGGTTTCAAGCGCCAGCGTGCGGTATTTGAAGACTTGATGTATCAAACCATTCGTCAGCCCGGTGCTCAGTCTTCAGAGCAAACAATGCTACCGTCGGGCTTGCAATTGGGTACGGGGGTTCGTCCAGTATCAACGGAGCGTATTCATACTCAAGGAACATTTTCCGAAACGGGTAATTCCAAGGACGTAGCGATCAAGGGGCAAGGGTTCTTTCAGGTTCAGTTACCTGATGGCACAACAGCTTACACGCGTGATGGCGCTTTCCAACTTGACGGTAACGGACAGCTAGTAACGTCCAGCGGTTATCAAGTTCAGCCTGCAATTACCATTCCAGCGAATGCGACTGAACTGAATATTGGCCGTGACGGTATTGTGAGCGTTAAGTTGCAGGGGCAAGTTGCAACAAACCAGATTGGCCAACTGACACTGACGACTTTCATTAATGATAGTGGTCTTGAAAGCATCGGTGAGAATCTGTATTTGGAAACCGCAAGCTCGGGGGCGCCGAATGAGTCGAATCCTGGTTTGAATGGCGCAGGTTTGCTTTATCAGAAATATGTCGAAACCTCTAACGTCAACGTGGCTGAAGAATTAGTATCAATGATTCAGACTCAGCGTGCTTACGAAATTAACAGTAAAGCGATTTCTTCATCTGACCAAATGCTGCAGAAATTGACACAACTGTAAGTCATCTCCCGCTCTGATCCGGTGCAAGAGCGGGGGATTTTTTCGTCAGATGTTAGCAATCATGTAGGCCGTGTTTGGCGGGTAGTGATAACCATAAGCGCCTGTAAAAGGGAAATATTGTGGTGATTCCCCCGTGAATAGGTGAAATAGATTAATTTAAGGCGATATCCGCAGTGATAATGAATGCAAAGTCGGTTATCAAACCACTCCGCCGGCCCCTTCTGTTGGCATTGATCGCAATGGTAGCACTTAGCGGTTGCGCCTATGTTCCGCATGATAAAGTTGTCACTGGTCCTACTACCGCTCAGCCCGCATCGCCAGTATTAGCGGGGCCTAATGGTTCTATTTTCCAGACTGTGCAGCCGATGAATTATGGCTACCAGCCGATGTTTGAGGATCGTCGCCCACGTAATATCGGTGACACACTAACCATCGTATTGCAGGAAAATGTCAGCGCCAGTAAAAGTTCATCTGCGAATGCGAGTCGTAATGGCGCATCGACTTTTGGTGTAACCGTGACACCTCGTTATCTTGAAGGCCCGCTAGGTAATAACCGTGCTGCTCTTGATGCTACGGGGACGAATGATTTCACGGGGAAAGGCGGTGCCAACGCTAATAACACGTTCAGCGGCACGATTACGGTCACGGTAGGGCAAGTGCTGGCTAATGGCAACTTGCAGGTTGTTGGTGAAAAACAAATCGCGATTAATCAGGGAACTGAGTTTATCCGTTTCTCAGGGATCGTCAATCCGAGAACCATTAGCGGCAATAACTCGGTGCCATCAACCCAAGTTGCGGATGCGCGCATTGAATATGTCGGCAATGGCTATATTAACGAAGCGCAAAACATGGGCTGGTTACAACGGTTCTTCCTTAATGTTTCTCCGTTCTAAGTTTAAGAGGCCTGTCATGCGGATTACATCATTTTTTACTGTTCTGCTGACGTTATTGACGCTGAATATTGCTCCTGTGTCGGCAGAGAGAATTCGCGATCTGGTAAACATTCAGGGCGTGCGTGGTAATGCGTTGATTGGTTACGGGTTAGTTGTGGGTCTAGATGGTTCTGGTGACCAGACTATGCAGACGCCATTTACGACGCAAAGTTTAACGAACATGCTTTCCCAGTTAGGGATTACTGTGCCCGCTGGAACCAACATGCAGTTGAAAAACGTTGCTGCGGTAATGGTTACGGCGGAGCTCCCGCCTTTCGGTAGAGCGGGTCAGAATATTGATGTTGTTGTGTCTTCACTTGGTAACGCGAAGAGTCTGCGCGGTGGGACACTGTTAATGACCCCATTAAAAGGAGTCGACAATCAGGTCTATGCTCTCGCGCAAGGTAACGTTCTGGTTGGTGGTGCCGGCGCGTCCGCTGGCGGAAGTAGTGTTCAGGTTAACCAGCTTGCCGGCGGTAGAATCAGTAATGGTGCCGTTATCGAAAGAGAGTTGCCAAGTACATTTGGCTCATCGAATACTATTATGCTGCAGTTGAAGAACGACGATTTTTCGATGGCGCAGAAGGTAAGTGATGCAATAAACCGTTCTGGATACGGTGGTAGCGCGAGCCCTTTGGACTCACGGACTATTCAGGTGTTAGCTCCGCATGGTAACAGTTCTCAAGTTCGTTTTCTGGCCGATATCCAGAATATTGATGTTAACGTCGGAATCCAGGACGCGAAAGTTATCATCAACTCCCGTACTGGCTCTGTCGTGATGAACCGCGATGTCACGCTGGATAGCTGTGCTATTGCTCAGGGTAACCTTTCGGTGACGATTAACCAGCAAGCCAATGTTAGCCAGCCTAATACACCACTGGGCGGTGGTCAGACAGTGGTAACGCCTCAAACACAGATCTCAGTGCAGCAAGCAGGTGGTTCTTTACAGCAAGTCAACTCCAGTGCCAATCTTAACAGCGTTGTGCGTGCACTGAACTCTCTGGGAGCGACGCCGATGGAGCTGATGTCTATTCTGCAGGCGATGCAAAGTGCAGGTTGTTTGCGTGCCAAACTGGAAATTATCTGATGAGTGATATACAGACGCTGAATAATGCGGCCTATGATGCGCAGTCACTGAATACGCTGAAACGTGAGGTTTCAGGTAACCCTCAGAGCAAAGAGGGTATCAGGGCTGTTGCGCAACAAATGGAAGGTGTGTTTGTCCAATTGATGATGAAAAGTATGCGTTCTGCGATCCCGCAGGACGATCTCTTCAACAGCGATCAAACGCGTTTGTATACCTCAATGTATGACCAGCAAATTGCCCAAGAGATCTCAACGAAGGGCAAGGGATTAGGGCTTGCGGATGTCATGGTTGAGCAATTGACTCGGCAATCTCCCGATGCTGCAACCGCTAAAGCTCCAGTTCCTTCTGTTCCATTAACATTTGATGGCGATGTGCTAAAAACCCTACCCACAGCGGCAGTGGAACAGATGGTGCGTAAAGCACTGCCTAAATTACCCACTACGGGTTCAGCCTTACCGTTGTCCAACAGTAATTTTGTGTCTCAGATTTCCTTGCCCGCTCAGATTGCCAGCCAACATAGTGGGATACCTCACCACCTTATTATTGCTCAGGCAGCGCTCGAGTCTGGGTGGGGACAGCGTGAAATCCCTACTGAAGATGGGCGCCCGAGCCACAATCTGTTCGGCATTAAAGCCGGAAGTAGCTGGAATGGGCCGACAACGGAGATTACCACGACAGAGTACGAACAAGGTGTGGCCAAAAAAGTAAAAGCCAGTTTCAGGGTATATGATTCCTACATTGAAGCAATTGGCGACTATGTAAAATTACTCACTAATAACCCGCGCTACTCGGCCGTGATGAGTGCCGGAACGGCAGAGCAAGCCGCTCATGCGTTACAAAAAGCGGGTTATGCAACGGATCCACAATATGCTCAAAAATTGGTAAGCATGATCCAGCAAATGAAGAACTCGGGTGAGAAAGTGGCGAAAGCTTATACGCACGATTTGAGCCGTTTATTTTGATTTTTTATTCAAGATTTGCGTTTTCTGACCGATAAAGTAATTAACTTATGTAGCGTATTGGCTACTTTCAACGTTTGGCTAGTCGCGCAGCGCGTCAATAGCCTGTGCAAAAGGAACAACGCCTTATGTCCAATTTAATTAACACTGCAATGAGTGGTTTAAAAGGTGCACAGGTTGCGCTAAGTGTTGTGAGTAACAACATTAGTAATCAGGCTGTTACAGGATATAGTCGCCAAAGTATTATACTTGAACAGACAACGAGTAATTCGACATCGGCTGGTTATATAGGGAACGGTGCTAATGTTGTCAGTGTCAATCGGCAATATAATGAGTTCATCACCAATCAATTACGTTCTGCGCAAACAACCAGTAGCTCAGTTACTGCGTACTATGAGCAAATTTCTAAAATTGATAATCTGCTAGCAAGCAGTACCACAAGCCTTTCATCAACGATTCAGGGATTCTTTTCTAACCTGCAAAATCTCACAAGTAACTCGGGAGATTCGTCCACTCGGCAGACTGTACTGGGTAAAGCTGAAGGATTAGTAAACCAATTTAAAGTTACAGATAAATATTTGCGTGACATGGACAGTGGTCTGAACACCCAAATTCAAAGCATTGTTGGTCAAGTTAATGCATATTCTAATCAGATTGCGTCTTTAAATGACGAAATTACCCAGCTAATGGGAGCAAATAGTGGTGCTATGCCTAATGATTTGCTCGATCAACGCGATCTTTTAGTTGATCAACTGAATAAGTTGGTTGGGGTGAATGTTGTCGTGCAAGATGGGAATGTTTATAACGTTGCATTAAAGAACGGGACTGATTTGGTTCAGGCTGGAACCAGCAATCAGTTGGTTGCGATAGGTTCTAGTAGTGATCCTTCTCGTCTGACTATCGGGTATAAAGACCGAGCCAATGATGTGACTTCACTGACTGAGAGTAGTTTAACGGGGGGAACACTAGGTGGCTTACTTTCCTTCCGGACTGAAACGTTAGATGAAACACGCGCACAGTTAGGACAACTGGCTCTTGCATTTGCTGATGCATTTAATGCACAACATCAGAAAGGTTATGATCGTGATGGTGCTAAAGGTGGTGATTTCTTCTCTTTCGGTAAAGCGGTTGCCTTTAATGATAGCAAAAATACCGGTACTGCGGTGTTAACGCCATCTTACACGAATACCAAAGATGTTCAGGCAAGCAATTACTCGCTTAAATACGATGGTACAAATTGGCAAGTAACACGTTTATCCGATAACTTGAAGTTTACTGCGACATTAGATGCTACAGATAATAGTCTGAACTTTGATGGTATCAAGATGACTATCACAGGAACGCCGGCAGGGAATGATAGCTTCCTGCTCAAACCTGTTAATGACGTGATTATTGATATGTCAGTGGCGATTTCCGATCCTAATAAAATTGCTGCTGCCTCCGTCAAGCTTGACGACACGGGCAATCCTGTTGTTGATGGCAGTGGCAATCCTGTATTCGGTGGTGTCAGCGATAATACGAATGCTAAAGCACTGCTTGCACTACAAAATGAAAAGATTGTCGGTGGTAAAGCAAGTGTTTCTGGTGGTTACGCGAGTATAGTTGGAGCAATAGGCAACCAAACCAGCACGTTGAAAATAAACAATACATCGCAGCAAAACGTCGTTAAGCAATTAACGGCAGAACAACAGTCCGTATCTGGTGTGAATCTTGATGAAGAATACGGCGATTTGATGCGTTATCAGCAATATTATATGGCCAATGCTCAGGTCATTAAGACAGCACAATCTATATTTGATGCATTGCTTGCGGCAAGAAACTAGTTTGACCATTTGATCGAGGAGAACAAATACCATGCGTTTAAGTACTAGCATGATATATCAGCAAAATATGCAAGGCATTATTAATGGTCAGGCGGCGTGGCAGAAAACGGGCGAGCAATTATCAACTGGGAAACGTGTCGTCAATCCATCAGATGATCCGATTGCTGCTGCAAGTGCTGTTATGATTGGTCAGGCTCAATCAGAAAATAGCCAATATACCTTAGCACGTACCTTTGCCAAACAAAGTATGTCCTTGGAAGAATCTATTCTGAATAGCAGCGTTATTACTATTACTAGTGCATTGACGGAAGTGATTAGTGGTGGTGGTATTAAGAGCGATGATGACCGTAAATCAAATGCGACCGCACTGCGTGGTATGAAAGCTGAATTATTGAATTTGGCAAATAGCACTGATGGCAATGGCAATTATATTTTTTCTGGCTATGACACAGACAAAACGCCTTTTGTTGAAGGGGCTACAGGTGTTAACTATGTTGGTGGAGATAAAGCAATTTCACAGCGCGTGGACGCGTCTCGAAATATGAATGTTAGCCATGTCGGTTCTACAGTTTTCAATGCTGTAACGGGAGATGCTAAAAAAGAGCCAGATGGTACTATCCAATCGGACTTATTTGAAACATTGGATATTGCAATTAAAGCGCTTGAAACACCGCTTGATGGTGCTGACGATGTAACAATAGCTGATGTTGAAGCAAAATTGGCAACGGCTAATCGTGGTTTAAATAACTCTATAAACAATATTTCTTCTGTTCGTGCAGAATTAGGTATTCAACTTAATGAGATTGATAGTCTCGATGCTATTGGTAAAGATCGTGATGTAGCAAACAAAACGGCATTGTCCCAGTTACAGGACACAGATTGGTATGAAGCTATCTCATCTTATATCATGCAAAAATCTTCTTTAGAAGCATCTTATACAGCATTTCAAAACATGCAGAGCATGTCGTTATTCCAAATGAAATAGTAGTAATAGACAATATTTTTCTATTCTACTTTACGGTTTGAATACGCTTAAACCGGGCGTATTTTTTAGGCGTGTCATTCTCTTTATTATATTGAATGACATGCCATTTTTTATCCTATCATTATTGCTCGACATTCTCCCTGTTAATTCTCCTTATCTAATCCTTAACTCAGGTACGCACTTATCTGCCGTTCATGCCCTATTGCAATTTTTTACATAACTAGACATTCATCGCGATCATGATAAATCGCTATAATGCACGACCATTTCAAATATCGACGCGCTACTGACTAGTCAGTCAACATCGACTTATCTTGCTTATAGGCGGTTTATAGAGATTAGGGGCTGGATAGCTGGGTAAGGATATCAGCAAGTAAATCGAAAACCTCGCTAAATAAATGTTCTGCAAATGGTGGGATTAACGGAAGTAATAAACCTAGCGTCATAATACCCACTGTGAGGGTAATCGGAAAGCCAACGACAAATATCGAGAGCTGGGGGGCCATGCGGTTAAGCATGCCGAGTGCGAGGTTAATGGTGAGTAGTAGAGTGATGATCGGTAGTGCCAGCATCAATCCGTTAATAAAAATCAGTCCACCGGCACGTGCAAGCGCGAGAAAAGCGTGACTGTTAATAGGGTTCGTACTTATAGGCAGCGTATAGAAACTGTCTGCTAATAACGAGATCATCCAGAGATGACCATCAAACGTCAGGAAAAGTAAGATGGCAAGAATATTCAGAAAACGCGCTATTACCTGCATATTCGGGCCGCCAGTGGGATCAAAAAAGGTCGCAAAGGCGAGTCCCATCTGTAAACCAATAAGCTCGCCAGCATGGCGAATAGCGGCAAATGCTAACTGCATTGACAAACCGAGTGTGACGCCGATTAGAATTTGTTGTATTAACAGCCAGACACCTGCGACAGAAAAAATAGGTGTGGTGTTTAACGGTAAATAGGGGGCAACGAGTAGCGTAATCAGCACACCCAAACCAATTTTTACTCGGTTACCAATGGCTCTTTCGTTAAAAACTGGCGCAGTGCTGATCAGTGCAAGAATTCTGACAAAGGGCCAGAAAAATTGGCTGACCCAATTAACCATATCCCAACTGTTAAACGTCAGCATGCTTACCCAATAATGTGAGGTAACTGGCCGAATAATGTACGCATATAGTCCAGCATGAGGTTCAACATCCAAGGACCTGCGATCACTAAGGTGAAGAAAACCGTTAGGATCTTAGGGATAAACGATAGCGTCATTTCGTTTATCTGAGTGGCTGCCTGCAGTAGACTAATAAGCAGCCCGCTGAGTAGTGCTGCCATCAACGGGGGGGCCGCTAACGCCAATGCTATCTTCATTGCTTCATAGCCAAGCGCCATCACCGATTCTGGTGTCATAGTCGCATTCCTCTATCCGCCTAACTATAAAAACTTTGGGCTAATGAACCGAGTAGCAGCTGCCAGCCATCAACTAATACAAAAAGCATCAGTTTGAAAGGCAAGGAAATGGTTGCTGGAGGAACCATCATCATCCCCAGAGCCATCAATACGCTGGCAACAACGAGGTCAATGATGAGGAAAGGGATAAATATGGTAAAGCCAATCTGGAAAGCGGTTTTTAGTTCACTTGTCACAAAGGCGGGGAGAAGCACACGCATAGGTACCGCTTCAGGCCCCTGAATCTCTGGGATTTCTGCCAGTCTGGTAAATAATGCCAAGTCGGTTTCTCGTGTTTGCCGTAGCATGAACTCACGTACAGGCTCGGCGCCACGTTCGATGGCGACTTCCATACTGATTTTATCCTGACTGAAGGGAAGATAAGCTTCGTCATAAACGCGGTTTAATACCGGCGACATAACGAAAAAGGTCAGAAAAAGCGTCAATCCTAACAAGACTTGGTTCGGTGGCGCAGTTGGCGTACCCAGCGCATTGCGTAACAAACTCAGGACGATGATAATCCGAGTGAAGCTGGTCATCATTAACAATGCGGCAGGAATAAACGTTAATGACGTGAGGAAAACCAGCGTTTGTACTGATAGCGTCCAGCTCTGTCCGCCATTAGGGAGCGGTTGCGTCACAATTCCGGGAAGCTGTGCCCACACCGATGGTGCCATCAACAATAAACCGATGGTTAAACCATAGCGCAACGTGCGAAGCAGGGAGGTGATACGAAAATAATTAGGTAAGGCACTCATTCCGATTTTTCCGGACGCTTTAAAACTTTCTTTAACAGTTGATTGAAATCAACTGACTTGGTGTCGCCTGCGGATGAACTGTCGTTGTTTGGTTGTGCTGGGAGTGTATGCAAAGGCGTGATCTGTTGAGGCGTAACACCTAACACCAACCAAGTATTATCAACTTCTACAATAACGACACGTTCACGTTGCCCGACAGGGCAGTGGGATACGACTTTTAGCAACTTATTTTGCTTAGCTTGCGGGGCAAATCCGAGTTTGCGAACTAGCCAGGCAATCAGCAGAATAAATAATAAAATACCAGCAAGCACGCTACCGACCTGTGTCAGTAACATGCTGCCGGTAAGTGGAGGCGCAGTAACAAGCGTTGATTGCTGGCTTGTTACTGGCGTCGTGGCTGACACCGAGGCTATTGCCATTAACGACTCAGGCGGCGCATACGTTCGGATGGTGTGATGATATCGGTAATACGAACACCATACTTGTCAGATACGACGACAACTTCCCCCTGAGCGATCAGGTAGCCGTTGATCAGGATATCCAGTGGTTCACCTGCTAAGCCATCAAGTGCGACAACAGAACCTTGGGTGAGACGCAGGAGTTCTTTTATCGTCATCTTGGTCCGGCCAAGCTCAACGGTGAGTTTGACAGGAATATCCAAAATCAGGTCGATATCCTGCAGAGCACCCAGCGGATCGTGACCTTCTAGCGACTTAAAAATGCCTTCCGTTGTCGCGGCCGGTTTTTCTGCAGCCTGCTGCTCGTTAAATGCATCAGCCCACAGATCGTCCACTGATTCCTTGTCGTCGGACGGTTTCTTGGTGTCACTCATTGGGCTGTTCCTCGTTATCCAGAGAATTCAATATAGGGTTAATCAAATGTTCAACACGTAGGGCATATTGCCCGTTTAATGTGCCATATTGGCTGGTCATCACCGGCACGCCATCAACATGGGCAATAATTTTTTCCGGCTTGTCGATCGGTAACACATCGCCGGGTTGGAGCTTCAAAATCTTGGACAATCGCAGTGGGATATCCACAAAGCTTGCGACCAGTTCCAACTCGGAATGCTGTACCTGCTTGGCTAAGGTGTCTCGCCAGCTCTGATCTTCCTGACGTGAGTTTTCCAATGGTGGGTTCGCCAGCAGTTCGCGTAGCGGCTCGATCATTGAAAAAGGAATACAGATGTTAAATTCACCTGTGAGTGAACCGATTTCAACATGAAACGGTGTCGTCACGACGATATCATTAGGCGACGTTGTGATGTTGGTAAACTTAACCTGCATTTCTGAGCGTACGTATTCGATGTCAAGTTTGTAAATCGCATTCCAGGCTTCGCCATAGGCTTCCAGAGCCAAGCGTAACATACGCTTAACCACACGCTGCTCTGTATGGGTAAATTCACGTCCTTCGACTTTCGTCGGGAAGCGCCCATCGCCACCGAAAAGGTTATCTACGGCAATAAACACCAGACTGGGTGAAAAGACAAACAATGCCGTGCCGCGTAGCGGTTTTAAGTGAATCAGATTCAGGTTTGTCGGGACTGGAAGGTTCCTAGCAAACTCATGGTATGGCTGGATCTTGATTGCACCTACGGTGATATCAGGGCTGCGGCGCAACAGGTTAAACAACCCCATACGGAATTGACGCGCAAAACGCTCATTAATGATTTCTAATGCCTGTAAACGCTCGCGGATAACACGTCGTTGCGTATTCGGATCATAGGGCTTGACTTCCCCATCTGATTTTAATGACGCATTAGCGTCAGCGGCACTATCGCCGCTGTCGCCATTTAATAATGCATCAATTTCTGCTTGTGAAAGAATACTATCGCCCATGATGGTTACCGCAGTATAAAGGCCGTGAACAGAACATCAGTAACGACCTGGTTAGGTTGGCCAGGAACTAATGGTGGGCTTAGCACTTGCTTAATTTGCTCTATCAATTTCTGTTTGCCTTGCTCATTAGCAAGGGCAATCGCGTCCTGACGAGACAATAATAATAACAGCCTGCTACGAACCTCTGGCAGATAATTAGTAAACCGTGTTCGCGTGGCTTCATCGGGCAAACGCAGTGTGAAACCCACATATAGTACACGGTCAGGATCGTTATCTGCATTGACGAGATTAACGGTAAAGGTATCCAGCGGCATGAAAACAGGCTCTGGTGGTGGCGGTGCTTCCTGCTCGGCTGTTGCTGCATTTTTCTGATTTAATAGCCACCAAGCGGCACCCGCAGCACCAGTCGCAGCGAGAGCAACGATAATCAGTAGTATTAGCCAAATAGACCGTTTACGTCTTGGTCGAACTTGCATATCAGACATAGCCAAAGAGGGTTCCCGTTACTTATTGATACTTATTACTGGATGAAACCAACAATAAATAAATGCGTAATGTCGATGATTATCCTGCCTATTGCTATGTTCAATACAGAGAATAGGCAGGGAAAACCGTGCTAACTTATTCGTTCACTTCATTTTCAGGCAAAGATATCAACGCCGTTGACCGATGATGCCATTGAATTTAACTGTTCTGGTACATGGAGTAATTCACCCGTGCCTTCTGCTGAATGACCAAATTGCTGCTGATAAGACGGGCCACGGCTATTGCCGTCGTTATTATTACTCGCCATTTGCTGTTGCCAGGCAGAGGAATCACTACCTACACTGCTCTGGCCAAGGTTAATTCCGCTTTCTGCCATCGCATTACGCAGGTGGGGCAGTGCGGCTTCCAGTGCCGAACGAACTTGACTATTTGCAGATGCCAAATGAATCTGTGCCTGATTATCATCAATTTTTAGGCTGATGTGGAGAGCACCTAATTCCTGCGGGTTTAAACGTAGCTCCGCGGTTTGCTGCCCATTACGGCTAAACATTACTATCTGCTGGCCTAATGCATCTTGCCATTGTGGTGATCCAAACGGTGCATTCAACTGTGCGCTTGTGGCCTGAGAGGCTGGCGTGGTTGTCCCTACTGATGCGGGGGGAACATGCATGGCTTGCACGACTGGTGCTGTTGTTTGAGATGCACTATTACCTGATGCGAGAACCTGTTCTGCTCCATTGCGATCGGCAGAAAAAGAGTGGGTTAATGCTTGCGCAACTTTTGCTGCATTATCATCGGCAGATTCTGCCGTTATTGATGTCTGAGAAGCTAGCTTGGTCGTATAAGGCAAACTGCGTGAGGTATCAGAGTTTTTATCTGATACCGCTGTATTTGGGACAGTCAAGGTGTTTAACAAGGTCGTCGCCAGCGTACTTTTGGTATTTTCATCCAAATCGTTTAGTACAGCAGTAGATGCCTCATTTTGACGTTTAGTATCAACGAGCGCAGGGATGTTTAATCCCGCATATTGTTCCACCGTCACCAGATTATCCGTAGATGCAGGTGTTTGTGTAGGAAGCGGTGCAGTCTGAAGCATGGCGAACAATGTTTGTATCGCCGTGTCATCGTCGCTTGTACTAGCGCTTTCTTTTTTGTCGAGATCCTTAAATTTCGCCTGCTCAGCCATTTCTGGATTTTGCTTACCCGCAGTAATCGCGGTACCAGTAAGTGAACTGAATGAAGAGAGCAGGGTATTTAAATCATCACGACTAAGGGATGTCCCTTCTTTCCCCAGCACGTCTAGCAGAGCGTCTTGGTCTGTTTTATCGAGATTAAGCGTCTTTTTATCCGATGTATCGGTTACTTGCGATATGTGTTTGCTCAACAGATCAACAAAATCTTTTGGTAGCTCGCCCTGTGTCAGAAGAGATGCAGAAGAACTGCTTGTATCACTACTGACAGTGGTCGCTATGGGTAACGCGGACAGATTCATGATTCTGCTTTCCTCTGTGAGGCCCGTTGGGCAAATTCATCCATTTGTTTTTGTTCTATTTTGTTTTCTTTGGCAAGTTGTCTTGTCAGTTCGCGATTTTGGAGTTTCTCAAAAGCATTCAAACGCTGTTGTTTTTCTTGCCAAGTCTTCATTGCTAAATCTAAACGTGATGTCCACTGCAAAAGCTGTTGTCTGTGTTGCTCAATTGCATTGTCCAGCGTCCGGATGAATTGTTGATAATTCTGCCAGCTATTATTTGCCATACCAGTAGACATCGTCGAGTTCAATTTTTGACGGTAGTCGTCCTGATAGTTTAACAGCATATTGAGTTGCTGCTGTGCTTGTAGGTGTGCTTGACGCACTTGTCCCAACTGGCTTGCCGCTTTCTCAACGTCCTTCTGTGCCAGTTCGCGTAGTGTAACCAGTGGTGACTGGGTTTTCATCTGCTCTCCTACTCGTTACGAGGGAAAATAGTGTGCAACGCCTGGCAAGATTCTTCGTAGCTACTTTTTTCAAACATCCCCTGCTGCAAGAAAGCTTCCAAATGTGGATAGAGCCGAATGGCTCTGTCGAGCATAGGATCACTGCCTGCGGCGTAGGCACCAACACTGACTAAATCACGGTTACGTTGGTAACTGGATAATAACTGCTTAAACTGCCTTACAGAAGCATAGTGGTTTTCATCGATCAACGCGGTCATTGCACGGCTAATTGAGGCTTCAATATCTATTGCCGGATAATGACCTGATTCCGCCAATTGGCGTGACAACACGATGTGCCCATCAAGAATAGCACGAGCTGAGTCAGCGATGGGATCTTGCTGATCGTCACCTTCCGTTAGAACAGTATAGAAGGCGGTAACAGAACCACCTCCATGAATACCATTTCCTGCGCGTTCTACCAGCGCGGGTAATTTGGCGAAGACAGAGGGAGGGTATCCCTTGGTCGCCGGTGGTTCGCCAATGGCTAAAGCAATTTCACGTTGCGCCATAGCGTAACGCGTGAGCGAATCCATGATGAGTAGAACGTGATACCCGCGATCGCGAAAATCTTCTGCAATACGCGTGGCATACGCCGCCCCTTGCATTCTTAATAATGGAGACACATCCGCTGGCGCAGCAATAACGACGGAACGCGCACGCCCCTCTGTACCTAAAATATTCTCGATAAAATCTTTTACTTCTCGGCCACGTTCGCCGATAAGGCCGACAACGATGACGTCAGCCTGAGTATAGCGCGCCATCATCCCCAGCAGCACACTTTTACCTACCCCGGAACCAGCAAACAGACCCATTCGCTGCCCACGGCCTACGGTGAGCAGGGCGTTTATGGCACGGACACCCACGTCCAGAACACTTTCGATGGGTGTTCTCTGTAATGGGTTGAACGGTGGTGTAATCAGCGGTGCACGATAGCCTGTATCCGGTGCAGGTAAACCGTCCAGCGGTTTTGCGCTACCATCCAGCACTCGACCAAGTAGTTCGGGGCCTAGTGGTAATTGTTTTCCCTGACTGCTGCTGTCTTGACCGACGCGGGCATAAACACGTGCGCCGGGGGTAATACCTTCAACTTCTTCCAGCGGCATGAGAAAGAGTTTTTGCCCGTTGAAGCCGACCACTTCGCTTTCGATTTCTTCAACCTGAGAACCATTCTGCCGTTCGATGAGACAGGTGGCCCCCAGTGGCATATGCAGCCCTGTCGCTTCCAATACCAAACCTGTTGCCCGGGTTAAACGGCCGTAACGACGCACCGACGGTGTGTCGTCAATACGCTTCTCAAATGAATCAAGAGAAGAAAGCCAGCGTCCGAGGCGTGAAGTCATCATAGCTCTCCCGGTGCGGCTAAACGGCAAAGCTCATGCCAGCGTGTTGCCAGGCTGGCATCCAGATCGCCTTCTTCCGCACTAACCTTACAGCCACCAGGGTGAAGTTGGCTGTCGGCAAGCAATCTCCAGCCATGCAAGCTGAGTGTCGGGCCCAAATACTGCTCTACGCGTTCCAGATCTGAAGGATGAACGCGTAGTTGCGTTTTACCCGAAAACATCGGTTCTTGCTGAATCAGTTGCTGTATCTGACCGAGCAGCGCATTACCGTCGCAAACTGGAGGTTGCCCCAAAATCTGCTTAGCGGCAGTCAGAGCCAACTGCATCAGACGGGCTGGAATCACACTGTCGAGTGTATCCAGCGTCTGCTGAAATTCGGTGACCATATTTTGCATCTGTTCGATGATCGGTTGCTGCTGCTGTAGGGCATTCTGCAAACCCTGCTGTTGCCCCTTGGCTAAACCTTCCTGATAGCCTGCGTCATAGCCTTGTTGGTGCCCTTGAGCAAAACCTGTTTCTCGCGCTTGCTGCATCGTGCTTTCACGCAGGGAAGCTAACTCGTCCTCAGCGGCTGAAAGGGCGCTTTCTTCAGTAAAACGCTCCATGTCAGGCAGCTCAGGCTCGTTATTGACCTGATAGCTTGGTAGGACTGGATTCGAAACGGGTTCGGCCAGATCGTTGAGCTTCCAGGGCTGCCAAGCCAGGTTCTTGGGGCCGTTAGACATAAGCATCCTCGCCGCCACCGATAATCATTTCGCCGCTGTCTGCCAGACGACGAACGATAAGCAGAATGGCTTTCTGTTCGCTTTCGACCTGAGACATACGTACCGGGCCGCGAGTCGAGAGGTCGTCGCGAAGAATTTCTGCTGCACGCTGAGACATGTTGCGCAGGAATTTCTCGCGTAAAGGCTCTTCGGCACCTTTCAATGCCAACAGCAGAGACTCGGACTCGACTTCTTGCAGAAGACGCTGGATGCTGCGGTCGTCCACGTCCACCAGGTTTTCGAACAGGAACATTTCGTCGATGATTTTCTGTGCCAATTCGCCATCGAACTCGCGTACGGCATCAATAACCGCTTCTTCCTGCTGTGTTTTCATCAGGTTGATAATTTCAGCCGCAGTACGAACACCACCCATCTTGCTGCGTTTGAGGTTCTGGCCATCCAGCAAGCCATTCAGAACGTCTGTCAATTCTGCCAGTGCGGAAGGCTGAACACCACCGAAGGTTGCAATACGCAGCATAACGTCATGGCGCAGCCGTTCGTCAAACAACGCTAAGATATCGGCAGCCTGAGCGCGTTTCAGGTGTACCAGAATGGTTGCGATAATCTGTGGGTGTTCGTCGCGGATAAGGTCTGCGGCAATCTGCGGTTCCATAAAGTTGAGCGTTTCCATCCCACTGGATGTTTCGCGACTTTCCAGAATATCTTCTAACAGACTAGACGCGCGTTCTTCACCAAGCGCTTTGACAAGCACTGAACGAAGATAGTCGCTGGCATTCACGCTGAGCGCGGCATATTGTTCTGAATCTGCCTCAAATTCTCGCAGGATTTCGAGTAACTGCTGCTGTGATACTTGCCGCATGTTCGCCATTGCAGAACTGAGATGTTGTACTTCTTTGGTCGAAAGATGAGTAAATACCTCTGCGGCGCGGTCTTCACCAATAGTCATCAATAAAATGGCGCTTTTTTCGGTTCCAGTCAGGTTCATAGTTCGTTACTCATCCATTGACGAATGACCAGAGCGACAACGCGTGGGTCGTTCTCTGCCAGTTCACGTATGCGGTTACTTTGCATTTCTGCATTGACACGTTGTTGCGATTTCCGCTGTTGTTCAACTTCCGAGCTACTCAGGTTGACCATAACATCGTTGTCTGCACTTTGAGACAGAGTAGCCGCTGCCAGTGCCGCTTCTTGCTGCTGTGCTTTTCTCTGCAATTGTGGACGAACCAGTTTACGCCACAGGATCCAAGCAACGATAAGCACTAGCAACCAGCGACCCGCTTCCATCAGGAGATCGAAGAATGCCTGTTTTTGCCAGAAGGGGAGTTCGCCAGAACCGTCGGTACTGTCCATAAATGGCGTATTCACGACATTTAATGTATCACCGCGTTCAGCAGAAAAGCCCATAGCTTCACGTGCTACTGTTTCAATCTGTTTGATCTGCTCTTCCGTCAGTGCAACTGGTTTGCCATCTGCACCAGGAGGCTGGTAGTTAACAATAACGGCCGCAGACAAGCGCTTTACACCACCTGTGCTGTGTTTGGTATGTAAAATCGTCTTGTCGACTTCATAGTTGGTTGTTGCATCATTGCGAACGTTTGATGTTTGAATAACGGTATTTGCATTTGCCGCATTGTTTTGGTTCTGCTGGCCAGCCTGATTGTTAGCATTAGCATTATTTGGCGGTGTTGCGATAGGCGCTGTAGGCGCTGGTGTAGGTTGATTGGTTAATGCGCCTGGAACGCCGCCGACATTCGGGCCTCCTCTTTGCTCACTTTGGCTGGTTTGCTGAGAGCGAACTGCCGCTTTATCTGGCGGTTGGTTGGGTTGGTACTGCTCGTCAGTTTGTTCGCGGGCAGAGAAATCAATTTGTGCGGTGACCTGGGCATGTACATTACCCATACCAACCATCGGCGCGATGATTGACTCTATGCGGCGTTGGTACATCGCCTCAACTTCGTTACTGTATTTAAGCTGTGCGGCATTCAGATCGCGGCCGCTGCCGCCAGCCTGAGTTAATAGACGCCCAGTTTGATCAACGACTGTAACATTATCTGGTGGAAGGCCAGCAACACTGCTGGAAACCATATAAACGATGGAATTGATTTGCCCTTCATCTAATGCCCGACCCGGCTGTAATGTCAGGGTGACGGAAGAAGAGGGGGCTTTTTGCTCACGAACGAACAGTGAAGGCTTCGGTATAGCAAGATGAACTCGCGCATTCTGAACGGGGCCAAGCGTTTCTATCGTTCTGGACAGTTCACCTTCCAGCGCACGCTGGTAATTAATCTGCTCGCTGAATTGGCTGATGCCAAATTTTTCTTGATCGAGCAATTCGAAGCCCACTGCGCCGCCTTTTGGCAGCCCCAATTGAGCAAGTCGGAGTCGGGTCTCATAGACATTTGCAGCGGGAATCATAATCGCCCCGCCATTTTCCGCAAATCGATAAGGGATATTCAGCTTTGTTAATTCGCTGACAATCGCACCGCCGTCCCGGTCATTGATGTTGCTATAGAGAACCCGATAATCAGGACCTTTGGCCCATAGCGTTAAAGCCACGACAATGGCAATGGCTGCAGCTGCTGCAATCAGTAGCGGAATCTTCGGATTGGCGCGTAACCGGTTGAGTATTTCGCCAAAGCTATTTTTACCGGTAGCGGCGCCGGTTAATGAGGCGTTCATACTCTATCTCTGCTTGGTTGTTGAACGATATACTTAACGTTGTGACGTGACAAAACAGAACTCCCTGATTGCGCAATCAATAAAACATTTCGCCTACATTTGTGGGCATGTCATTATTTTCCGTAAAAGAAAAATCGATGGGTCGATAAGGTGGCATTTTTCGCGCTAATTGTGCGATTTATCTGAAAAGCTGTGTGATAGGGTAATGCTGTCATAGAAAATGCATAAGTAGTCTACTCTGTATGATGTAGTGAGGTGTTATGTCAGTTCAAGGTATTGATGGTGTTTTACAGCAAATGCAGGTCAAAGCTCTGCAGGCTGCTGACACGCCAATAGCCAGACCATCGGTAGAACCTGGTTTTGCCAGTGAGCTGAAGGCTGCGATCGATAAGATCAGCGACACGCAGCAGACGGCTCGTACGCAGGCTGAAAAATTTACCTTGGGTGTACCGGGCGTGGCATTGAATGATGTGATGGTGGATTTGCAGAAATCATCCATTTCAATGCAGATGGGCATTCAGGTGCGTAATAAACTGGTATCTGCGTACCAGGAAGTGATGAATATGTCTGTTTGATGTCGTCTAATGACATCAACCTGCAGCTAGCAAAGCCATTGTGCGTAATCTCACGGCTAATGCAATGAAATTACGCACAATCTTTATTTATGCCGACTTCCCGCTTGTGTCTATTCTTTGTCTCCACGTCTTCTAATCTTCACATTCTTAACGCGTACTCATTTCGTTATACCGATAGTCTGAGCATGCAGAGTAAAAGCACCGCTTGTGGGTAAAAAAATGCGCCCGTATCAGGTGAAGATAGGGGCGCGAGTATCATATATAACGAGGATGGAATTATGAACCTGGCTCACCGGGAGCGGGTTCACCTGGTAGCAGTCGCTGGCCTGCAAATTCACCATAAGTCGTATTAATTGACTTTCGCTTCAGTGACTGCCCCATTAACGAACTTAACTCGTCCATCCGCTTCTGCAGAAGTTGTTTTACTTTCGCTTCATTATCCATCACTTCCTGCAAAATCTGCCGCAGATGCAAACGCATCACGCTGTCAATTTCGTCAGGAATTGGCGCATTAACTAAGCCTTCGACGGACTGAACATAAACAATCTCTTGCTCAACCAACGTATCCCACTGGCCGCTCACGGCCAAATGGAGAATTTTTTGACTCAGAGACAAAAGCTGTTGGTAATCTTTTAGAAGCCGATGGGGGGAGGCCATTAACGTACTTCCTGCTCTGGTTTGTAATTAGGGCCGATTTGCCGCCAGGCATCAGCGATATTTTCCAACAACACTTCAACTTCTTCTATTGCTTTGGGATCGTTATGTAAATTGGCAATCAACAAACGCTGAGACATGTAGTCGTACAGGGCAGACAAATTTTCAACAAGCTCTCCCCCTCTGTCCATATCCAGCCCAGCTTTGAGCCCGTTATTGATAATGTTGATCGCTTTAGATAACGCCATGCCTTTGCCCGGGATATCGCCTTGCTCCATGAGAATACGCGCACGCACCATTGCACTGCGCGCACCATCAAACAACATGACGATAAGCTGGTGTGGGCTTGCGCTCATCACACTGCTTTCAAGGCCTACCTGAGCGTAGGCTTGGCTGCCTTTCATATTGTACATCACGCTACCTATCTTTCTTTCATCGGAATTTAGAGCTTAGAGAACAGGCTGGTCAATTGGTTAGTTGTACTATTCATACCAGACATCGCTTTATCCAAGTCAGTAAACTGTTTTTGATAACGAGCTATCGTTTCTTCGATGCTGTTAGTGACGCGAGTTAATTGGGTATCTAATTTTTTTATTGTACTGTCGAGACCATCCTGCTTGGTTTTAATAACACCATCGATGTTATCAAGCAGCGACTTCATATAAGTTCGGGTCTGTGTTGCGAAACCCGTCTTATCGCTATCACCAACAAAGAATTCCCTAACTTTACCTGGTTCGTCTTTTAAGGCTTTATCTAGTTTCGTATCGCTGATTTCCAGCTTACCGGTTTTAGCGTTCTGAGTAATACCCAGATCGGCCAGAATGCGGAATTCACCGCCTTGGGGCTGAAGTGTCGTTAATTGTTGCTTAAGCTTGTTCTGGATTTCACGAACGGTTGAGTCACCAATCAAAGCACCATTGGTCGCGTTTTGATCTTCGCCAGGCTTAACTGGAGTAAATTTAGTTTGTGCAATGACAGTGTCTTGCAGTGCATTATAGGCATCTACCCACGCTTTAACAGCATCTTTCATGCCAGTAATATCTTGCGTAACGCTCAGTGTTTCTGGTTTATCTGTTTCTGTTTTTGCCTGTAGGGTTAATGTAACCCCTTCCAGCGCATCCTCGATCGTATTGCTTTGGCGCTCGATAGTAATACCATTGGCGACGATGACAGCGTTCTGCGCGGCGACTTTCTCGGTAGTTGTTCCAAGAAGACTATCACTGTCACTTAGCGTCATCTTACTCTCTGTCCCGCTATTTTTTGCGGTTAACATTAAGTAGTACTCATTATCTTTGGCTTTAACAATACTGGCAGTCACTGAGCCATTCGCTTTGTTGATGGCATCACGAACATCATTGAGTGATGTAGTGCCTGCTTTAATATCTATTTCCAATGATTTTTGGGTTTGCCCCGTAGTGGTGCCCGGGGTTGGAAATTTACCGTTATCTTGCGTAATGACAAGTTTTGTATCTGTGGCACTCAGTGCGTCTGTTGCACTGGTTTTAGCCGCAGAAGTGATTGAATGCGCTTGGGCTAAATGTTGTACTTCAACGGTGTAGGTGCCAGCAGCCGCCTTACTACTTGTCGTTGCGGTAAAAGCTTTGTTTGTACTTGATATACTCGTATTAGTAATGCCATCAATCGAACCTTTGACAATGCCGAATGATTCAGATTTTGCCAACGCATTGTTCGCCGTGTTCAATTTATCCAGCGCACTTTTTAACGCACTTACACCATTGACCTGTGCTTTAAAACTGGCTTGCTGCGTTTTTATGGGGGTAAGTCGCTGATTTTCAGCTGTTCTTAAGTTGTTTAGCAGCGTCGTTAAATCCAGGCCAGAGCCTACACCTAATGAGGAAATGGTTGCCATGATAGAATCCTTGTCTTGTCCAGAATCATTGGTCTACCTAATGCATATCGGCAGAGTTAGGAATAAGTTTAACATTAACGTCGATGTGATGTCGGTGTTGCTCAAGTAAGTGGGGCATTGGTTACAGATGCGTGGGATGAAAACACGCACTGATTGTTGTTCTCCTAAAAATTTTTGGCAAAAAAATTAAAGCTTCTGAAAAGTGTTCCGATAAATGTTAGCGACGGGGATGAACCCGTGGGTCTAACCCGAAACTTACATCTCATCGATTAAGGAAATCTATTATGGCCGGTATCAACACTAACATCATGTCTCTGGTTACCCAGAACAACCTGAACAAATCACAATCTTCTCTGGGCACCGCGATTGAGCGTTTGTCTTCTGGTCTGCGTATCAACAGTGCAAAAGACGATGCTGCGGGTCAAGCGATTGCTAACCGTATGACTGCGCAAGTTAAAGGTTTGACTCAGGCTGCACGTAACGCCAATGACGGTATCTCCCTGACGCAAACAGCGGAAGGCAACCTAAACGAAATCAACAACAACTTACAGCGTGTCCGTGAGTTGGCTGTTCAGGCGGCGAACGATACGAATAGCTCGGACGACCGTGATTCAGTTTATACAGAAATGAGACAGCGTCTGGATGAAATTGATCGTGTAGCTAAATCTGCGGATTTTAACGGTACCAAATTGCTGGGCGGTGCCGTTACTGGGCTCAGTATCCAGGTTGGTGCAAACACAGGTGATGACGAAGTCATTGAGATCACTTCTGGTGCATTGATTGATGCAACTATTACTGGTAGCGCCATATCTGGTGTTGACGATGCTGTAGAGGCTATTAGTGGTGGCGCTGCAACGAAAGATCTTGCACAAGATATTATTGATGCAGTAGACGATTCATTGAAGGCTGTAGACACCGCGCGTAGCAACTTGGGTGCGATTCAGAACCGTTTTGAATCCACGATCAACAACGTAAATAACACCATTAATAACCTGTCTAACGCCCGTGGCCGAATTCAGGATGCAGATTACGCAACCGAAGTGTCGAACATGAGTAAAGCGAATATTCTGCAACAGGCAGGTACCTCTGTTCTGTCTCAGGCGAACCAGGTTCCTCAGACTGTGCTGTCTCTGCTGCGTTAATTGTCAGCGATATAAAGCATTTTATAACCCGGCATTCGCCGGGTTTTTTTATGCCTCAAATAAAATAGACATTTATAGGTTTATTGATAGGTAAACGACCCTCTTTCCCAGTAATATAATAGCATTACCCTGCTTCCCTTCTACAGAAGGTGCTTTTCCATGCCGCACGTTTTTATCAGCACACTCCAACTTACTGATTATCAAGATGAAACATTAGCGATGTTGGATCTTATTGATGCATTTATCGCTAGGGGATGGTATGTCGATGTGTACTGTCATCACTATGACAATGCAGCAAGGCTTATTCTGGAACAGAAGTACGGGAATGATGCACTATTCGTCACGGATAGCGCAGAGCACGATTTTAGGGAAAGTTATGAGCTGCTTTGGCTTCAGTGCACGTCACTGAATGCCAGTCTATTGAATCGTCTGCTAAATGGCGGCATAACGACAAATATTGTTTTTGACCATCAGTCATTGCAGGCTTGGGAAATGATGCCTGCGGATGTTACGTTAGAAAACCGTCTGGCAGATAAAACTCTTGTTTTGTTATCTCGGTTGAATAATTTCTTACATGAAAGAGGGATTGAACCTTCCATAATCCAAGTGTTTCCTAATCCCGTACCTAAACGCCATTATGAACAAGTGTCTACGGTAGACGTCCCTTGCCTTAAAAGGCTGCTTGTGATTATGGATACTGGTTCATTGGTTGTAAATTCACTTGTGGATGAACTTCTACCTTATTCTGTTCAATGCGATATTCTCAGCCGAGAACAATGGCTTCAGAATGAGGATTTACAAGGTTATGATGCTGTAGTGACAACTGGTCGTATCGGTCAGTATGTGTTGTGTTCAGGTATTCCGGTCTATTTATATCGCGGTAGTGGTTTTATTGGCTATGTCAGTACCGAGTTGACCGAAGGTAATATCTTTCGGGAAGAAACGGTAGGTAAAACGCTTTCAGCAAAAGAATTGTCTGACGATATTATTGCCGGTTACCAAGGTGCTGTGGAATACATGCAGCAGCGGATGGCCTATTATAAGGCTCATTGGCATCTGCCAACTGTACTGGATGAGCTGCTGAAACAACTCCCTGCTCCTGCTCTTAAAAAAATAACCGATCAGGAACTGCAAAGGCTTACACTTCATAATTTAGCCTTACGTGATAAAATCAAACCTTTTTATTCCGTTGATCAGTGGTTAAGTGAACGACTTATTAGCCCTGCTCGGCGTGATTTCTTGCAAGCATTTATCCAAGCTTACCCAGAGATTGGTAATATTGCAGTTGCTATCATAGCAAAAGGCAGTGATGAATCATCGATCTTGACATCATTATCCAGTATACAATCTCAGTATTATACCGCGAGCGAAGTGTATGTATTAACCGATAACGTTGAAGGCTGTAACACCACTTTTGATCATACTGTTTGGTTATCTACTAATACTAATGCCAGCGACGTATTAAATACACTTATTGAACAAACATCGGCTGCATTTTTATTCATTCTACCTGCAGGTGAGCAGCTACTACCACATGCGCTGTTATTACTGGCTGAACATCGATTGCGCTTCCCTTCAGCTCGTGCCTTCTATTTTGATGAAGCGATTATTAAAGAGGGTAAAGCTGATAACCCGATACTGAAGCCCGAGTGCAATATTGATATGTTACGAAGCTACCCTTATATCGGGCGTAGTCTGGCTTTTGAAGTCGCATCATTACGTTCAGCGGGAGGGTTTACTCCTCTCGGTGGCGATTTTGAACTGTATGATGCCGTTTGGCAATTGATTGAAAAAGAAGGCCCTCAGGCATTAGGGCATATTCCTGAAGTTTTGGTATATACACAGCAGGCATTATTTGGCTGGCTACGTGATAGAACAGTGGGCAATAACTACTCGCATATCGTTCAGCGGCACCTTACCCGTTGCAATATTGATGCGCATATCTCTTCTGGTGTAAATGAAGGGATGTGCCATATTCAATATCAACATATGCATAGACCGCTAGTATCGATCATTATCCCTACACGCGATCATCTCTCACTAATCAGTCGCTGTATTGAAACGCTCATGGAGCAGACTTCGTATCCGCACTATGAATTGTTGATTGTTGATAACCAGTCAACCGATCCAGGTACTTGCCAGTACCTTGGCAAGCTTGCTGCCATGGGATTAGCACAAATTCAGGTTTTATCATGGCCACATTCGTTTAATTTCTCTGCTATAAATAATTTTGCTGCGGAAAAGGCAAAAGGTGAAGTATTACTTTTTCTTAATAATGACACTGAAATCACGAATGGAAAGTGGTTGGAGGCCTTACTGAATCATGCGCTGCGCCCTGAGGTAGGAATTGTTGGTGCGAAATTAGCATTTGCTGATGGACGGATTCAGCATGGCGGTATTGTCTTGGGAATGAATGACAGTGCTGCGATTGCATTTCAGGGAGCGTTAGCAGACTCAAAAGGGTATATGAATCGTTTATGTATAACGCATAATGTCAGTGCGGTGAGTGCTGCTTGCATGATGATGCGCCGTGATGTCTACCGTGAACTGGGGGGATTCGATGAGCAACAGTACCCTATTTATTTTGGCGATGTCGATCTTGCGCTAAAAGCTCGGCAGCAAGGGTATTTGGTCGTTTGGACGCCGGATGCTGAATTGATTCATTTAGGGGGAGCATCACGCTTATTGCAACGTTTTAATTTGCCCCCACAACCGCAAGTCACAGACATTGATGCACTCTATGAGCGTTGGTTACCGCAACTCACTAATGACCCATGCTATCATCCTGCTTATGGGAAATATGCACCAGGTTTTGCCTTGACACCAGAAATGGCGCGTTTCCAGCAGCCATTGCCTGGACGTCCATTACCTACGGTTATGGGCGTGCACTCTGATTGGCATGGTTGTGGCCATTACAGAATAATACTTCCGTTTCAGGCATTAGAAAGAGAAATGCATATTGAGGGGGGATTAAAACACGGAATGATAAAAATAGTTGATGTTGCCGATATCGCTCCTGATGTCGTTATTATTCAAGGAACAACTGGTGTGGCATTGCCTAATGTTGTGGCTCAATATCGTAAATATACTAATGCTGCCGTTGTTGCTGAATTTGATGATTATATTCTAAATGTACCAATTAATAGCGGAAATAGAAAAAAAATTTCTCATAAATTAATTAAAAATTTCCGAAAAGCGTTAGAGTCTGTTGATTGGGTCGTCGTATCGACTCCTGCTCTAGCTGATGCTTATTCTGAATATCATACTGATATCCGTGTTGCCTATAACCGTTTACCTGCATCATGGTGGAAAGGGCTTGTCAGTTTACGTCGACAAGGCAAGAAACCCCGTGTTGGTTGGGCTGGTGGGAGTAGTCATAAAGGGGATTTGGCGATTCTCCGTTCCGTCGTAAAAGAATTGGAAAATGAGGTTGAATGGGTCTTTATGGGGATGAAGCCCGAAGGTGTAAAATGTGAGTTTCATACAGGTGTCCCTATTGATTACTACCCACAAAAGACAGCGAGTTTGAACCTCGACTTGGCGTTGGTTCCGTTGGAATATAATCAATTTAATGAGTGTAAAAGCAACTTGCGTTTAATGGAACTAGGTGCTTGTGGCGTTCCTGTGATTTGTACTGATATTGAGCCCTATCGCTGTAATTTGCCTGTAACCCGTGTAGATAACCGATTTAAAGATTGGGCTGATGCTATTCGTATGCATTTAGCTGATATGGATGCGACAGCAAGAGCGGGCGATCAACTGAGAGACGCCGTGTATAAAGATTGGATGCTGGAAGGCGATGGTTTGACGGATTGGTTACAGGCTTGGTTGCCAAAATAGCGAGATAATGTAGTAACACAACATGAGGATGTGATAGCGCATTGGTTGCTGAAGAGCCAAGGGCGGTAGCATATTTTTAAATAATGATAATAGATCTTTGTAAACTATGTACATAAGCATTTGAGTTCAGGATAAATGATGAATAAAAAATTTAAATATCCTTATGTAATTGCTGTCCCAAGCTACACTGAATCTTCTCTTGGAATTCAGGTCGTACATCGTCTGTGTCATCTGATTAACCAACATGGTGGTGAAGCATACGTTGTTTCTCCGGTAACTAACCCAGAATGGAATACACCACAATTAACATCTGAGAGATTGAAAGAATATAAAGAATCGGGGAAAGTATTTATTGCTATTTACCCTGAAATATATTCAGGGAACCCTTTTGATGCCCCCATCTGTGTCAGATACATGTTGAATAGAGAAGGGGTTCTGAACGGTAATAGTATTAATGCAGGCGAGGACGATCTCTTTTTCTTTTATCGACAAGAGTTTGCTGAAAACGAAGCCAATGCAAATTTACTGATGATATCGACCTATGATTTGTCAGTATTTTGTGATGATGTGAAAGAGAAAGATCTTGACCTTTTGTATTTAAATCGAGTGCCGCGCAGTTGTGTCGATTTTTCAACCTTGCCTGAGAACATAAAAGTTTTATCGATGAAACAACCTCTATCGCTGAATGAACTTGCTAAAGTCCTTAAGCGTGGTCGCGTTATGTATTCTTATGAATCATCTGGTACCTGCGCTTTAGCTGGGTTATGTGGTTGCCCTGTGGTTGCCAGAGTTGCCTCGGGGTATGAAAAATATGCTATCACTGAGAATACTTCTAAAGATGTGGGAAATGCTGATTTCGCCTGGGATGACTCTCCACAAGAATTGGAGCGAGTAAAGGCAAACCTGTATAAATATAAAGATTTTTATGAAGGGTTGGATAGTTTATCCAGTCAACAATTTTTCACTTTTCTGGATATTACACAAAATAAAGCGCAAAATTGTTATGATAGTAACTATAAAGAAAATGTAGTGAAATGGGTTGAGCAACAGACGCTTTCTCCGGAAAGAATCGCTTTGGTTTCCAAAAAAATTAATGAATTATCATCACTTCAAATTATTTATGTTTGTATCTATGATCGTTCTGAGTCTTGGCCTGAGGTTTTAACTACGTTAGAGTCTTTATTACCTGTTAAGAAAATGTATTCAAGATTACACTGCATTGTTTTTACTGATAAAGAATATATTCTTTCTAAAGATTTTGAATCTTGGGTTTCATTGCACGAAAAAACAAAACTAAGTTCTACTATAAAAAACATAGCATTTGAGCCGTGTTTTAATTGGCTCCAGTATGTGAGAGCTGGTGTTACATTTATAGTAGATAGATTTTTTTCTGCTATATGTTACTTGAATAAGGTAAATGAATATAGCGCGATTTATCCTGACAAAATATTCATTAATGATAGCGGCGAGTTAGAATCAGCTTTTTTGCCAGATTTTAGTATTGATTACTTTTTGGGTTTTCCTTGCGCATTTTTCGTAGGCTGTTTTTTCCATCAAAGCATATTTAGAGATAATATTTTCTATAATGAAGCTCTTCCTGATTTTTTTGATTTCGATATTCTGATTCGTGTGGTTGCAGAAAAAGGGAATAGTAGTATCGGTCATTTCCCTGAACCATTATTAATTAGTGATTCAAAAAAAGAATTAAATATAGATAGCAGTAAAATAGAAGAATTGGTTGGGCGCTATTTAAGCGAAAAAGGTTATGTGAATAGTTTGATTTTTCACAATGCTTTAGGTGGATGTCGGATTGTTTATGGTCATAACAAAAATTTACCTAAAATTAGTATCATTCTCATCGATAATGGTAATGTCAATCTATTGCAGCGCTGTTTCATGGGATTATTGGAAAAATCTAAATATACCCATTATGAAGTTTTGATTCTCAGTTGCTATGCTGAGATCGAAGAGAATTGTTACTGGCTGGAAGAGGTCAGTAAAATTGATCCTAACAGGATAAAAGTCATCCTGCACCCATATCAGGAAAGTCGCGCGAGACTCAATAATATTGCAGCTAATCAAGCATCGGGTGATTATTTACTCTTGCTTGATGTGGCGGTTTTTCCTGCACATGATGAATGGCTGGAAAATTTAGTCAATCATTGTCTGCGTGATGATGTTGGATGTGTTGGCAGTAAAGTCATTAATCTAAATGAGAAAGTTTATTCAGCAGGCATGGTTCTTGGACTCAATGGTGTAGGGGAAAGTCCTTTTGTTGGGAGTCACTACTCAGCCCCAGGTTATATGTATCGTTTAGCAATAGAACAAAATTACAGTGCGCTTCCCTTGTTATGTTTACTTGTAAAACGTTCTGTTTATCAAGAAGTTGGTGGCATAGATGAGTCGCTGACGCAGGGATATCTTGCTGATATCGATTTAAGTCTAAAAATTCGTGATGCGGGTTATCTTTCCGTTTGGACCCCTTACTCTATTGTTGTAACTGATTTATCTCCAGAAAAAAATGATAAGAACAACGAAACTTGTTCAGAACAGGAGAGAGTTATCTATCATAAGTGGGAAGATGTCATTGCTAATGATCCTGCTTATAATAAAAATTTGTCCTTAACTAAGGATTATAAAATAGAAAAGCATATCAGGCCGCGCGAGCTATCGCTAGAACCTCAACGACTATCTCGCGTAATGATGTTTTCTGACAGTTATAATCCGATGGAGATATATCGATTAGATGAGCCTTTTTATAAAATGAGATGCGACGGAACGGTTGACGGTGCAATAGCTTCAGAACCTTCCGTTATATCTGATTTTTTGCAAATAGATCCTGATATTATCATTACCCAGAACTCTATTAAAAGTGGAAATATAATTAATCTCAAATCGATGAAAGATTGCTTCTCTATTTATGATATGAACTATTATGAATCAAGTAAGCTTGATGATAGTAAAAATAAAAAAGAATACTTGAATAAAATAAAAGAGAACTTGGCCCCTTTTGATAGGGTGATTGTCGGATCTGAAGCATTAGCCGAGCAATATGATAGAATACATCACGATATTCAGGTTCTACCTACATATTTACCTCATTTCTGGAATGACCTTGCCCTCACGGGAAGGCTAAGCGATAAACCTCGAGTTGGATGTATAACGCTGGGCCTCAGTGATGAAGATATTGAGTTGGTTTCTAACGTCATCCGTGATTTTTCTCACCAGGTTACATGGGTATTTTTGGGAACTTATCCTCCTAAACTGAAACCATTTATTCATGAATATCATCGCTATCATGGTTTTACACATTACCCTCAACAACTAGTCTCTCTCAATCTTGATTTTGCAATAGCACCGTTGGCTGATAATAATGCTAATCGAACACGCAGCAATATTCGTTTGTTAGAGCTTGGTATATGTGGAATACCGGTTATATGCAGTGATATTTTATGCTACAAAGGTAGATTTTCCGTTAATCTTGTGAAAAATAGATACAAGGACTGGTCTGCTGCAATGAATCGATATATCCATGATATTGATTCTACTAGAACGATTGGCACTGTGTTGAAAAGTGAAATTCAAGAAAACTGGATGCTTAATCAAAAAAACTTGGAAGTTATAAAAAAAATTTGGCTTCCACGATAATTTATTATATTAAGGGCTGTTTATGAAAAATGAAATATATGTTACCAGTCCACTACTTCCTCCACTGACTGAGTTCATTCCCTATCTTGAAAAGATCTGGGCCAACAAATGGCTGACGAATAATGGTCCGCTCCATCAGCAACTTGAAAAGAAACTTGCAGAACACTTAGGTGTTGAGCATCTTTGTCTGTTTTCTAATGGAACCTTAGCGTTGCTGACGGCTTTACAGGCATTGCGTATTACTGGCGAGGTGATCACGACACCTTACTCGTTCGTTGCAACCTCTCATTCACTGTTGTGGAACGGTTTGAAACCTGTATTTGTTGATATCGATCCTATTACTTGTAATCTCGATCCCGAAAAAATAGAACAAGCTATTACCCCAGCGACGTCTGCCATACTCCCAGTACACTGTTACGGTATTCCTGCCAATGTTGACCGAATTCAAGAGATTGCCGATACGTATGGGTTAAAAGTGATTTATGACGCCGCACATGCTTTTGACGTGAAGCACAATGGTGCCAGTATACTGAACCATGGTGATCTATCCATTCTGAGTTTTCATGCCACAAAAGTATTTAATACTATTGAGGGCGGAGCAATTATTTGCCCTGATGAAAAAACTAAAAAACGTATAGATTATCTTAAAAATTTTGGTTTTGCTGATGAAGTTACAGTCATGGCTCCGGGTATCAATGGTAAGATGAACGAGGTACAAGCGGCATTTGGCATGTTGCAGCTTCAATATATTGATCAGGCTTTGGATCAACGACGGAGAATATACCAACGTTATTGTGATGCTTTGCAAAACATTCCTGCGATAGGGCTAATAAATATGCCTCAGGGAGTTGATTGGAACTACGCGTATTGCCCCATCTTTATCGGTAAAGATTTTCCCTGCACACGTGATGAGCTTTATTCATTATTGAAAGAAGTGAATATTTTTTCACGGCGCTATTTTTATCCTTTAATCAGTTCTTTCCCTATGTATCGTGGTCTTGAAAGTGCCAGTCCAGATAATTTGCCGGTTGCTCAGTCTGTTGCTGATGTGGTGCTATGTTTACCCATTTACCCCGATTTGTTGCCAGAAGATCAAGATCGCGTAATCATGGCGATTTTGGCTCAGAGTAATGCGCCTAAGGTCAGCACAGCTGAACACCGAGGAGGAGCGTCAATATGAAATTGGCGATTTATGGCGCTGGGGGATTGGGGCGTGAAGTGTTGTGCCTAGCACAGGCTATTAATGCTACTCAAAATCGTTGGGATGAGTTCATTTTTATTGATGACTTTAACCCCAACCGCTTGCTTAAAGGTATCCATGTCACTGACTTTGTCTCCGTCCGAACGCTCTCTAGTATGGAAATAGTGATTGCGATTGGTGAGCCAACTGTACGCTGTCAAATTGCAGAGAAAATAGAAGAAAATCAATTAACATTAGCTACGCTTATTCATCCTTCTGTAGATATACCTTCTTGCACCACTTTGGGCAACGGTGTTGTGATATGCCAAGGGGCATCTATTTCATGTGATATCACGGTTAAGGATAATGCCTACCTTCAACCTAATATATGCATAGGGCATGATTGTGTCATTGATAATCACTCGGTGATCTCACCGGGCGTTTCCATCGCAGGTAATTGTCATATTGGTTCTCGAGTTTTTATTGGTATGAATGTCGCTATTAAGGAGAGAACTGCGATCGGTGATGATGTTATTATCAGCATGGGTTCGGTTGTATTCAATGATATTGGACCTAATGTCATTCTGTTAGGTAACCCTGGCAGAGTGATGAGAAAGAATGAATCCGGGCGTGTTTTTAAGTAAATTTAAAATAGGTAAACAAAAATGAATTCTCTCGAAATATATAACAAAATCTTCATGGACATTTTTTCTATCTCTCAGGATGTCTTGCTAGGATTCACTTATCAGGATACTGCATCTTGGGATTCTGTTGGACATATGACAATGATCGTCGCGATTGAAGAGGCCTTCGATATCATGATAGATACTGATGACATCATTGATTTCTCTTCTTATGAGAAAGGGATAGAAATTTTGAAGAAATACGATATTGAATTTTAAGACATGGGTATGCTTCTTGTAGAAGTCTTTCTCGTAGTTACGGAATACGCTGATATGCATAAAAGTATTAAATGCGATATGACCGATAAATACGCTATCGGTATGCTTGCAACTAATGTAGTTTTCACTTTCAATAATTTTTTTTAAAGACTGGAGTGCAAACTATGATATTGCAAGGGAAAAATGTATTAATCACTGGAACCCGTCGGGGCGTTGGGCGTGCAATGTTAGATGTTTTTGCTGCTAACGGCGCTAACATCTATGCTCATGCTCGCAAAGAGGATCCTGAATGGTTAACTGAATTACAGCGCGTTGCAGACCAATATCAAGTTGATATTTGGCCAATATGCTTTGACATGACTGATTTTTCTGCCATGAAACTGGCACTTAAACGCGTTATGAGTGATAAACGGCCGATTGATGCAGTTATTAACAATGCAGGCATTATTGTTAATACATTGTTTCAGATGACAAGTGAGGAGGTGTTACGTAGGCAGTTCGAGGTGAATTTTTTCTCGGTTTATTTATTCACTCAATATATTACCAAGTTGATGTCACGACAGAAAAAGGGAAGTATTATTAACATAGTGTCGGTCGTCGCCAGTGATGGTAATCCTGGTAAATCGGCGTATGGCGCGTCCAAAGCGGCTGTTATTGCGATGACAAAATCGATTGCTGCGGAATTGGGCGAAATAGGAATAAGGGCAAACTGTATTGCTCCGGGCATTATTGAAACAGAAATGCTTGATACGTTGCCCCCACATATTCTAGAGTCTACCCGTAATGCGACACACCTTAGACGAATCGGTAAGCCTAATGAAGTGGCAGAACTTGCCGTTTTTCTTGCATCTGACGCCGCGAACTACATTACTGGCCAGGTTATTCGTATTGATGGTGGAGTGAATTAAACCTTGACTCGTCAGTTAATAGATTATTATGGTAGCCATCTCCATGTTTCTTAATCTGTCACAGCATGACACTTTAGCGATAGCCGCTGTTAACGAAGATGGGCGTGAGCTCCGTTATGGTGAATTATTGGACCTTGCGCAGCAACTGGCGAACTGTCTTCCTGCGAGGTCGCTAGTATTTTCTTTTTGCGAAAATACTATGGGTTCTCTGATTGGCTATGTGAGTTTTTTGACGCATGATATCGTCCCCTTAATGCTAGATAAAGATCTCGATCCTGCACTGTGTGACCAACTTATCACGACCTATCGCCCAGGTTATCTGTGGCGGCCATTCGGCGTGCATGGACCATGTCATGATGCGCTTTTTACCGTTGGTAATTACGAATTGGTGCCGACGGGGCTGGAACATTACCCGTTGCATCCAGACCTCGCTCTGCTTGTGTCGACGTCTGGTTCAACGGGCAGTCCACGTCTTGTTCGCCAAAGTTATCGCAATATTTTGAGCAACGCATGCAGCATTGCTGAGTATCTTGGTATCAGCAGCCAAGAGCGACCAGTTCTTAATTTGCCAATGAATTACGTTTATGGCATGTCGATAATTAATAGCCATTTGCTGAAAGGGGCAACATTGCTATTGACGACGCGTAGCATCATGCAGAGAGAATTCTGGTCTTTTATTAAAGAGTATGAAGCCAGTTCACTCGCTGGCGTTCCCTATACCTATGAAATGCTGAAAAAGTTGCGTTTCATGACAATGAAACTTCCTGCATTGAAAACGTTAACGCAGGCTGGTGGAAAATTATTGCCTGAGTTGCATGGTGAATTTGCTCGTTATGCCCAAGATACTGGCCGGGATTTTATCGTTATGTATGGGGCAGCGGAAGCTACGTCCCGCATGGGATATTTGCCTCCTGATAAAGCGTTAGAGAAGTGCGGTAGTATGGGGATCCCCATTCCTGGTGGACGTTTTGACATCATTGATGAGAACGGTGACTCAGTCGAACGCGATAACTATGTAGGCGAACTGGTTTACTATGGTGATAACGTAGCCCTAGGCTATGCTGAATGCGGTGCAGACCTGCAACAGGGCGATGAACACGGCGGACGCCTAAATACTGGCGATATGGTCAAACGAGATAAAGACGGCTATTACTATGTTGTTGGTCGTAAGAAACGCTTTCTGAAGATTTTTGGTAATCGCGTTGGGCTTGATGAAGTGGAACTCATGATTCGTGGCGCTTTCCCTACATTGGACTGTGCGTGCGGCGGCACTGACGATCGACTTTATATCTTTATTACTGACGACGCTTTCTCTGAACAGATAAAGCAGTTTATTGCTCTGAAAACGCAGTTGAATCACACTGCCTTCCGAGTGAAAGTATTACCGTTGTTACCCCAAAACAATGTGGGGAAGATCTTGTACGCCAAATTGGAAGCTTACTATGATCCCCTATGATGACATTTTGAAACTGCAGCCTTACTCACTCGCCCAGACTGACAAAAATTCGTTAATGTTTCAGCGTCTTGTAGGACTCACTCAGCATCACTATGCTCACTGTGAGTCTTATCAACGCATTTTGGATGCACAGGAAATTGTTATTGAGTCTATTCAGACCATATCAGAAATCCCTTTTCTGCCAGTTTCATTATTCAAAGAACGAGATTTGTTGAGTATTGCTGCGGATCAGGTGGTAAAAACCATGACCTCTTCTGGTACTACTGGGCAAGCAGTGTCCAAAATCTATCTGGATAAAATTACGGCAACCAATCAACAAAAAACGTTGGTGCGAATAGTGAACGATTTCACTGGTCCGTCACGCATGCCGCTGTTAATCATCGATTCTTCAGCTCTGATGAAGAATCGAACCATGTTTTCAGCTCGGGGAGCGGGTATTCTAGGGTTTTCAATATTTGGTGCAGATAAAGCTTATGCGCTGGATGAAAATATGGAGTTGGACCTTCCAGTAATTCGTGCGTTTTTGGATAAGCATCAAGGGCGTAGAATCTTGTTGTTTGGCTTTACTTTCATGATTTGGCAACACTTCTATAAACAATTATGTGCCACAGGTGTGAAGTTAGATCTATCTAATGCACTACTGATTCATGGCGGTGGCTGGAAAAAACTTCAGTCTGAAGCGGTGTCGCAAACTGAGTTTGTGCAAGCGTTACATCACGTCTGTGGTTTGCCATATGTCTATGATTACTATGGCATGGTGGAGCAAACTGGATGTGTCTACATGCAGTGTTCTGAAGGCCATATGCACGCTAGTGTATTCTCTGATGTCATTATCCGCGATCACCGTGATTTCTCTGTGTGTCAGCCTGGGACCTCAGGCATTATCCAGGTACTTTCCTTAATACCTGAGTCCTATCCTGGTCATTCGCTTCTTACCGAAGATCAAGGTGTTATCCTTGGCGAGGATGACTGCCCTTGTGGCCGTTTAGGTAAATATTTTAAGGTACTGGGCCGGTTAAAAAGTGCCGAGTTGAGGGGATGCAGTGACACTTATGCCGCATAATTTTGACTGTATTTCCTTTTTGGTCGGAAATAAATCTTTGATGCAGGGAATGGTTAATCAGCGGGCTCTTAAACCGTTCGATGAAAATGTTGTTACATTTCTGGACCATTTTTCGAAGCGTTTGTTTCGCAATCCTCTGGCTAAAGCCTGGCCGGATGTCATCAGCTTGGCTTTCTGGTGCCGTAAAAATTCTGTCTTACAAATGAAGAAGACCTATCCCGATCTGTCGGGACGAATGGGACGTGGATTGGCTTTTCACATTGCGCCATCCAATGTGGCGGTGAATTTTGCCTATTCGCTGATTGCTGGATTACTAAGCGGTAATACCAATATTGTCAGGGTTCCATCGCGGGATTTTCCGCAGGTGTCTCTGATTTGTGATGAGTTGAATGCTACGCTGTATGAGCAGAGCATTATTTCTCCCTATATCTGTCTAGTACGTTATGGTCGTGAAAAGGCAGTTAACGACATGCTGTCGGCATGGTGTCAGACCCGTTTAATCTGGGGAGGAGATGAGACGATCGCAACTATTCGCCAGTCTCCGCTACAGCCTCGTTGTATGGATCTAGCTTTTGCCAACCGCTATTCCTTTGCCTTAATCGATGCCTGTGGCTATTTGTCAATTCAGGACAAGCAAGCTATTGCTGAACGTTTCTATAATGATACGTTTTTGACCGATCAAAATGCTTGTACTTCACCTAAGTTAGTCATATGGCTGGGCAAACAAGAAGAAACAGCAGAGGCACGTACTCAATTTTGGAGCGAGTTAGACACATTTTCTCAGAAAAGGTATGAGCTAGAAGCTGTGGTTGCCGTGCGGAAGTTTACACAATTCTGTATGCTCAGTACCTCGGTAGACTGTGTAAAAAAAGCGTCTGATTCTCAAAATCTAGTGTTCCGGGTTCTTTTGAATAAACTAGATGGAGACACAATGACGCATACTGGATCTGGAGGATATTTCCTGGAGTATCTGGCTTGTGAAATTGATGAAATTTATCCTGTTTGCAACAACACTCGCTGCCAAACGCTTTCTATATTAGGCGTCGATATTAAGAAAATTAAAGCGTTTCTGACAGAATACCGACCAGAAGGTGTAGATCGTGTTGTTCCTATAGGGAAGACTATGGATTTTGGGCTTCAATGGGATGGTTATGATCTTATTTATATGCTGACTCGATGTGTAGTTATATAAATTACTGGTAACAATATAATTATACGCGATAAATAGCTGAGACATAAATGCATCCTCTTTGAAAAGAGGTTCTGTTATGCTATGTCTTATTTGTGATAGTAATATGATTTTTTTCTTCAAAAAATTTTATTTGAAGAATTTTGAAAATGCTGAGTATTTTAAATATTCTGGATGTCAGTTGGTTTTTTCTAAAACGCATTTTGAAATGACATCTAAAAAATGGGAAGAGCTAAATGAAAACATTCATAGCAGCTATTTAGTGTTCACATTGTCTGAGATATAAGGAAAAGGCTTTGCTGACCTCGAAAATGATTCATCCAACAAAGCCGAGTTTAAATTATAGTTATATAATGGAAGGTTTTATTTATGAGAGTCGCTTTAGTTGGAAATTGTCAACTCGAAATTATTGGTGAATTGCTGAAAGGCAATAGAAATATAAGTGGTCATGAATATAGCTATATTTTTAATACACCAATTTATAAATTAAAAGAAAGTACTGATGTTATAAATTTTTACCATGAACTAGAGTCTTGCGATGTTATTTTTATGCAGTATCACTCGGAACGATGGGGGAGTTTTTCTACCTCCGCACTGGAAAGATACTTTGATATAAAAATACTTCCGACTATGGAGTCTCGAGTCTCCAGCCCACAATTAGCCTACATTGATAAAGACCTGCCTGACCTGATGGTTTATGTAGACTATCGATTTCTACATTTGTATCTCTCTGGTTTTAATTATCAGGATGCCATCACTCAATACCATAATGTTAGTTTGTCCCAAGATAAAAAATATGCTGTACTGATTGAGGATGCCGATAAATATAAGAGATTGTATAAATCAGGGAAACTGGTTTTTGATTACTCTGATTACTATTTATCTTCTTTATATCAGGATCAAGACTGTTTTTCAACAATTAGCCATCCGAATAATAAACATTTAAGTTTATTGTTTGAGTCAATACATCTTAATACATTTGGTGCTCATGAAGCATTTAACCTTAATGGCCAAGAGCTGCTGAATAATTACAGAGCGCCTAGACTTGGTAGCGGTGATGAAAGTTATTATATGATGAGAGATTCTGGATTGTCGCTTGCCTGCAAAATAAATTATTCATTCTTTGATAAGTATAGCCGAACTGATTTGACTAAAGCATTGCTTATTTCAAATTACTATAATCTTCTTAACGATGAATATATGAATTTTTAAATACCACCTCATTCTAATGGAATATCATTCTTAGTAATGTAGAGATATTCCATTATCTTTTATAAAAAATCACGATTTAATCCTCATTATTCCTTCAAGTGCTGGTTTATAATCTCCACATCGTTGATAATAATCAAGAGCTTCAGGTTTCATGCCAAAGCATTCAAGTATAACAGCTATGTTATAATTGGCTTTATATGTACCCACCCCTTTTTTTCTTCCTGGCCCCATTTTGGTGCATAACTGAAATGCATCGATAGCATTCTGAAAATCAGCATTATTCATGAGTATTAATGCTTTTAAAAACATGAAGTCGGTGGAGTAGCAGAGATCTTCATATTGTAAAATGTCTAATGCTTTTTCATATTGTGTGGTATTAATTAAACAATAACCGTAACATTCAATTAGGACTTTATTGTAATCCTGAAGCATACCTTTTTGTAGATGTAGTGATGTTTCAAAACTTTGTGCCGCCCGCTCATAATCCTTCCCCAGATAATAACTTTTTCCTAATTGATAATGCAGATAAGCATCATCACTTTTTTTATCGATGGCATGTTGGAGTAATGTAATATTGCGAGTGATCTTATTTTTGCTTTCTATAATTTCTTTTGTGTAACCATTATGTATGAACGATAGTGGGGTATCAAAACGTCCTTCTGGTACTTCTCCTGTATTTTTTTTACAAATTTGTTCGTGGATAATACCCAAAAACTCATAATACTTTTTGTTGAATATTCGGCTTATGCGCTCTTGAATTAGATCTATTTCTCCCGAATTTTCATCATTAGTAATACTGGCGATCTCTACTGTTCCGACCTGTGTCGGGTGCTCGTTGATGAGATTCAAAAGTAATGTTGCATCAAATTGATTGATTACTTCATCAGCATCAATAACTAACACCCAATCATATTTGGCAAATTGCAGTGAGTAATTTCGTGCGGCAGAAAAATCTGATATCCATTCAAAGTCATAAACTTTATCAGTAAATTTTTTGGCAATATCTTTGGAGTCATCGGTTGAGCCAGTGTCAACGACAACAATGTCATCAAAATATTTTTCTATTGCTTTCAGTGAGTTGCCTAAGTGCAAAGCTTCGTTTTTCACGATCATGCAGACTGATATCATTGTGTGCCATATTTTTTAATTCGTGGACATTGCAAAATGATATATCAAAATCTTGATTGCATCAATCCGAGATTTCTATTGTACCACTTATCATGAAAATTAATA
Source organism: Pectobacterium sp. CFBP8739 (assembly GCF_013449375.1). Taxonomy (GTDB): domain Bacteria; phylum Pseudomonadota; class Gammaproteobacteria; order Enterobacterales; family Enterobacteriaceae; genus Pectobacterium. The sequence continues at coordinate 100,531 of NZ_JACDRR010000011.1, forward strand.
ATATAGAAAATGATTAATAGTGCCACGCGCTATTTTAAATATGGGGAATACAGTATTTTTATTTGTGATTTATTTTCTTTCCCAGCATAACCGTATCCGGAATTTTTTATATCTCAATTTTATCAATTATGCTTCACATATGTTACTATTATCTTGCTATCATTAAATATTTTTCTCTATGAAGAAAATGATATTCATTTATAATGATATTTTGTATTCTGTCTTAAGTAAAATTTATGGCCTAGATTGGGCGTTTTTTCATTTTCGATTTGTCAAATAATAAAAAGGTATATCATGACCTCGATTAATACCAATATGCTATCTCTGACAGTACAAAACAAAAGTTCTCATTCGGCATCAGCACTTTCTCAAAGTATTGAGCGTCTTTCTTCCGGATTACGAGTCAATAGTGCTAAGGATGATGCAGCTGGGCAGGCGATTGCTAACCGGATGCTGGCGAATTTAAATGCCAATGATGTTGTGGCACGCGGCGTGAATGACGGTGTCAGTCTGATGCAGATTGCAGAAGGGGGATTGGGTGAGGTCAATAACCTTGTACAGCGAGCAAGAGAATTAGCCGTTCAGGCGGCAAATGAAACGCTGTCTAGCATCGATCGAGCGAGCCTGAATGGGGAATTTCAGCAGGTGCGTGCGGAAATTGATCGTATTGCATTTTCAACTACGGCATTTGGAAAATATCCGTTAGCGCCCTCAACACAGCGTGAATTACCTATTAATTTAGGGAGTACGCCGCCGCTGGCGGAAAAATTTCCAGTAAGCGGCGCAAGCCGTTCTTTTCCCTCTGGCATTGTTTCATTAGCCTATATCCCTGTGGGTGCTAAAAATTTAACAATTACTATTGATTCATTGGGTGCGGATGATGATATTCAGATATTTAGTCGAGATGGAAAACATTTAGTTGGAACGCCATTAATCGGAGCTGATGCGGATATTGTCTGGCAACAAAATGGAATAACCGATGCTGCATCGGCTAAACTGCGTGTACTAACGGAAGATAATGCTTTTTTATCCTCCGCAAATTACTCTGACAGTGACCTTGCGCAAGGCGGAGTAAGTTTTAATTTGAATGGCAGCGCCACTGCTTCTTATAATGGTATGACTATTACTTACAGTGGTGATGGCGATCGCTATGAAGATGACAGCAACGGGAAGTTTAACGATGGTGTCAATGGTGCTGAACGTAATGAACGCATCCATATCGATGAAACGACAGAAGATTTGATTGTTATGGTTATTGGAAAAGGATCATTTACGGGGGTTGCTACCTGGGATGTGTTGCCTAACCCAACACAGTTACCACCTCCGCCTCTGCCCCCTGTCAGTACGCCGACCGATATTGTAGTTAGTGCTAATTATGGCGAAGGTGTGGAAGCAGTGACGATTAATCCGACACCTTCTGATAGTGAATCTCTGGGGTTGAAAAATACAGCGTTAGACCCTTTTGAGGAGGCGCGTAAAGCCATTGATTCATTTGATCATGCACTAGAAAAAATAAATGGCTATCGCAGTGAGTATGGGAGCCAAATCAATCGCTTTGAGTCTATTCGCGCTAGTATGTCTGACGTTTCTATTGCTACAAGTAATGCACGTTCACGCATTTTGGATGCGGATTATGCTCAGGAAGTGTCTCTGATGACAAAACAGCAAATTCTCCAGCAAGCATCTTCATCAATGTTAGTACAAGCGAACCAAGTCCCTCAGACGATGTTGATGTTGCTACAACGATAATCGATTTAATATATTTTAGGATGATCAATGGAAAGGTCTTTTAACGAGTTATTTAATTTACCTATCTATCAGTATTGCGAAAATGCTTACTTGGTATATGGAACGCCAAGACTGGATCAACAGAATCGTACACTGTTAGCTGAGAATAAAACGGGATATTGGAAAGTCAAAGAAGGACGAATAAAAGAAGGAGACCTCATCGTTCTATTACTGAAAAAAGTTGAGCAGTCTGATTGTTATGAGTTGTTTTCTGGGGTGATGCAACAACTTGAAAGAAATGAACGTGGTGGGGTGGTTATTACTGTTGATGAATTTAAAAAATTTACTGAGATTGTTAATCAGCCAATAACAAAATATCTATCAGGGTGCTCTATTCCGCAAGGGAATAAAATTAATAAAATCACCATGCCTGCTAATCGTCTAAAAAACAGCGATACCATTGATGAAGTTGAAATCGCAAGGGTCGAGTTTAATCAGCAAGTTATACGCGCCATGAATGATTCATCAGCGGCTCGCCAGGAAAGAATAGCAGGAAGAAAACAATCAGTACCTTCTTTTAGCGTCAAGAAAACAAAAGTCTATCATCGAAATCCAGATATCGTTGCAGAAAGGCTTCATCGGGCAAAAGGGATATGTGAAATCTGCAAACAAAAAGCCCCGTTCACGCGCAAGAGCGATGGAAAACCTTATCTGGAAGTGCATCATCGAATTTTTTTGTCGGAAGGGGGAGAGGATACCCTTGAGAATACGATCGCGATTTGCCCTAACTGCCATCGCCATGCACACCATGGTTAAAGTTATGTGATGGGTTATTGTTATTATATGAAATATAAAGATATTTATGCTTTTTCTTATCGAAAAGGTGGGGGGTAACACGGAATGTCAGCAACCCTATGGATCATATCGTATCCCAAATAACCTACGTTTTACGTCCCTATTCAGACGATTGGCTACCCTACCTAAAAGCATAATAGTGTCGATAACATTATCATCGTAGGTATTTGTCACTGTGAGCGATTTGTATACCGCCGAAGGCACAATGGATAAGAATTCCCTCTGGAAGCGCTATGTTCCGCTAGTGCGCCATGAAGCCTTGCGTTTACAGGTTCGTCTCCCCGCGAGCGTTGAGCTTGACGATCTGCTACAGGCTGGCGGTATCGGTTTGCTCAGTGCCGTCGAGCGCTATGATTCGTTGCAAGGCACGGCGTTTACGACCTATGCCGTTCAACGCATCCGCGGTTCGATGTTGGATGAATTACGCAGTCGTGATTGGGCTCCACGCAGTGTACGGCGTAATGCGCGGGAAGTGGCACAAGCAATGCAGCAGGCTGAACAACAGCTCGGTCGTACTCCAACGGAGCAGGAGGTTGCGCAGGCCCTGAATATCACGCTTGAGGATTATCGTCAGATATTGCTGGATACGAACAACAGTCAGCTTTTTTCTTACGATGAATGGCGTGAAGAACATGGCGACAGCGCAGAGGCTCTACTGGAAGGCAATGAAGATGCGAACCCGTTGCATCAACTGATGGAAGGCAATTTGCGCCATCGTGTAATGGACGCGATTGAAAGCCTGCCAGAGCGTGAGAAATTGGTATTGACGCTTTACTATCAGGAAGAGTTGAACCTGAAAGAGATCGGTGCCGTTCTCGAAGTCGGGGAGTCGAGAGTCAGTCAGTTGCATAGCCAGGCGATAAAGCGCCTGCGCGTGAAATTAATGAACGATGTTTAATTGCGCTGCGTAGGAATATTGTTATCAAATATATCTTCAGTCTCTGAAGCACGGGATCATGACAACGTTTGAATATTGATGAGCGTTTTTCACCAGTATTTAAATGGTTAATGCTACCTGTTTTTAGCACTCCAACATTTCTGGCGTAATGAAGGTGCTATTGTTTCACATTGGAGTTATATATCGTCATGGAATGGATTCATGCACCCATCAATTCGGAAGAAACAGCTGCTAAGCCGTTATCTGAAAGACTTCAAACACAGACAGACCAACTGTTCCCAGTGTGATAAAGCGCTCGACCGCGTTTCACTGGTATTTCGCAATCAGCTTATCAATAAAAAATCGATTGGCAGTATCGACAGGCTTATTGATGACGAAATATGGTCTGGTCTGCAACAGGAATTAATCCCACTTTGCCGCTTTTGTAGCGAAATATTATGCAATACGACTGCTAGCTATTTCGATATTAAAGCTTTCACACAGTATCTGATCGAGCAGACTGAAGTTCGCCATAGCACGATGCGCGAGTATGTCATTCGTCTGCGGCGGTTGGACGAACTGCTGGCTGCCAATAACTATCCCGCAGAAACCTTTTCCCGGCACCGCGATGGGGTACAGCAGCGCGTGTGTGATTACCTTCCCGATATTGAGCAAAATATTTACCGCAGTGCCTTACGAAAATACGATCAATATCTGGACTGGCAACGGCATTTCTGACGTACATCATGCGTCGTTCTCAGGCTGACATTGTCAAACCATGGGGCGATAGTGATATGTAAATGTTATGACAGTGTAAAAACGCTTGCATTGTGAGAGCAAATTATTGCACTGTCATACTACTGAAATCATTCGGTACTAATTTTTAGACAATGGTTAGCAGTAGTTCTACGATGCGATCAATCATTATTCAGTGGAATAGTCGTTGTCACAGTGAGGAACGCGAATGGTAATGTCCTTTTTTGGACTTTGTAGTCGATGCCAAGATTCTACGACGCTGACTCGCCGATGCGAGGGATTTTCCTCCCACTTATTTTCAACACTGCGCCATTCTCTTGTTACCCAAACTCTCCGTATATTTTCTTTTTCTATCCATGAGCACTCTACCCGTTTTTCACTCTGTTCGTGGATGAATCATGCGTATTCTCTGTCCGCTATTGGCTTAATAAGGAAGCCTAACCTCGTTAGTGAGTTAAACGTCACGCGCTGTAGATCAGCGCGGTAAGTGAAACAAACGGTAAGGTGCCACTATGGGAAGACAAAAAGCAGTGATCAAGGCTCGTCGTGAAGCAAAACGCGTTATTCGTCGTGAGTCGCGTAGCCATCGTCAGCGTGAGGAAGAATCGGTCACTTCTCTGGTTCAGATGGGCGGGATTGAAGCAATCGGAATGGCGCGTGAGAATCGCGATAATTCCGTTATTCAAGCTCGTACTGTTGCCCAGGAACATTACTTGTCTGCGATAGAAAACAAACAGTTGATTTTTGCCACAGGTGAAGCTGGCTGCGGTAAAACGTATCTGAGCGCGGCGAAAGCGGCGGAGGCACTAATTCATAAAGAGGTTGAGCGTATTATTGTTACGCGGCCGGTATTACAGGCCGACGAGGATCTTGGCTTTTTACCTGGAGATATTGCGGAGAAGTTTGCGCCTTATTTCCGCCCAGTTTACGACATTCTTCTGCGCCGGCTGGGGGCTTCTTTTATGCAGTATTGTTTGCGGCCGGAAATCGCCAAAGTCGAAATTGCGCCTTTTGCCTACATGCGCGGGCGGACGTTTGAAAATGCGGTTGTGATTCTGGATGAGGCGCAAAACGTGACGGTGAACCAAATGAAAATGTTCCTGACGCGTTTGGGTCAGAATGTCACGGTTATTGTCAATGGTGATGTGACGCAGTGTGACTTGCCTGCTGGGGTGAAATCTGGCCTGCGCGACGCTTTGGATCGTTTTGTTGAGGACGATATGATTGGCGTAGTCTCTTTTGGTAAAGAAGACTGTGTGCGTTCGGCGTTGTGCCAGCGCACACTCCATGCCTATGGCTAAGACGCATCTTCTATCAATAAAAAGGCCCTGAGGATGTTGCGCTCGGGGCCTTATTTTATTACCGACACATAATCACCGAAACATAATAGAGCCGCAGTTATTTATAGGTGGCTGCTAGCTGTAAAGGGCGTGCAGAGATCGCATGGCTTTTGTTTGCGCTATTCAATTTGAACTCATCGACTGCACTGCGCAGTGTAGCGGCTTGTTCACTTAAAGAGTCCGCAGCGGAAGAAGCTTGCTCAACCATCGCTGCGTTCTGCTGTGTCACTCCTTCCATCTGGTTCACGGCAATGTTAATTTGTGCGATACTGCGGCTTTGTTCCTCTGATGCCAGCGAAACTTCATTGATCAAATCAGATACATTCTTAATGACATCTTTAACATCAATAATGGAGTCTCTGACTTCTCCGGCCTGAGATGAGCCATTTTTAACGGCAGTTTGCGCATTATCTATCAGCGTTTTAATCTCTTTCGCCGCAGAAGATGAACGTTGTGAAAGCGTTCTGACTTCACTGGCAACCACAGCAAATCCACGACCATGTTCACCTGCTCGGGCTGCTTCAACGGCCGCATTGAGCGCCAGAATATTGGTCTGGAAAGCAATGCCTTCGATAAGGTTAGTAATTTCGGCTACTTTTGATGAACCATGTGCAATTTCCTCCATGGCTTGAATCATTCGTGAAACAGCATCATTACCGTGCTCGACAACATCATTGGCCTTTTTGCCAAGCAGATTGGCTTGCATCATGTTTTCAACGTTACTTTCTACTGTTGATGACAACTCATGCATACTGGCAGCAGTTTGAGCAAGTGATGATGCTTGTTCCTCTGTTCTGGCTGAGAGGTCAATATTTGCTGCTGCTATTTCGTTTGAGGCAATGGCAACACTTTCGCTTGAAGCGTGTACGCGGCTTAGCACATCCGCAAAGCGTGTGAGCAGCGAGTTAAAAGCGAGCGCCGTCTGGCCTATTTCATCATTACGCTGAGCATCAGCTTGTTGGGTTAAATCTAATGTTTCACTAATTGTGGTCAGCGTTTGCCGCAGATTATGTAGACTTGCCCGCACATAGCGCAAGATCATCAGCGATAAGGTACCAGCCAGCACCAATGCACCAATGATGAGTCCACTTAGCATAAAGATAGTCAGATTGAAATTATCGGCGTTATCCGTCTGAAGTTTTTTTGCTAAAGTGAAATTGTATTGATATTGCTCATTAAATCCTTGGAACAACGTTTTCTCTATTTGAGTAATTGTTAATTTTACTGAAGAATCACTGGATGTGTTTTCAGCAATGGTAGCCATAACCGCATTTTTATAATTGTTGAAGGCTTCAATATTCTGTTTCGACATACTGAGGTCGTGATCATCTGAAATATCATTCTTCAGGTAGTCATTAATGTTTTTTTCTGTTTCATCTAATGCCGTGACTATTTCTTGTTTCTTTTCCTTTTTCTGTTGCAGGTCTGAAGTCAGCAGAAATTGTAGTAGATATGCTCGTGCATCATTGATAGCCCGGTTAGCGGTATTAAGTTTGTCTATGCTAGGCAATGTATTCGTCATCACGTATTCAAATCGATCTTTTGATAAACTGAGCGCGTTTAGACCAAATCCACCGACACAGACTAATGCCAGAGCAAAAATGCTCATAGCTAAAGCCAGTTTTTTTACGATTGTCATAGCAATATCCCCCATCGGTAAATATTTATGATATAGCATGGAAAGGCTGTGTTGTTATTTTTAACCAGATAACATTAAGCCAACCTTAATCTTGATGAAGGCGGTAAATTTTTTTCATGACGTGGTTTTTATTTTCTATTTCTAATACGTTTAGAGGGGGCGTGTATGCATTCAGCTTGGCATTCAAAGTATTCCGCGAGGGTGAGTGAAAATATGCAGAGTGTGATGATGCTCATGTTTTTCGGAAGTGATTATCAAGCTAATTATCAAAGGGGTGATTTTTCAATCACATCATTTAACTGTAACGGGGAACGACACTTTATGCCTGCGTTATGTAGAGACAGTTCCTCTGATGAACCATATCCCCATAGCACTCCGATGGAAAATACACCATTTTTATGCGCGCTGATAATGTCATCCTTTCTATCCCCAATCATGATGGTATTTTTTATATTCAGATTATGCTTGTGAATCAATGCTGACAAAAGAAGACTCTTATCATCCAGACTGCCATCTTCTTGTGTTCCAATAACATCAGTGAATAATGATCGGAGTTTTAAATTGGTTAATATTATTTCCGCAAATCGTTGTCGTTTTGATGTGGCGATAAATAACCGATGATTTTTATCTTTTAATTCGCCAAGAGCCATTTTTATTCCGTCATAGAGTGTGGCTTGATAGACGCCATGCATGGAATAATGTTCTCGATATATATTAACCGTCTCTATTACTCTATCATCGTTATAAGGCGTGAGTAGTGAGCTAACAACAGTGTTCATCGGTGGGCCAATTAACATTGATATGTCAATAAACTCATCTATAACATGTCCTTGCTGGCGCATGGCGTAAACTAGGCTCGAACGTATACCAGGTAATGAGTCAATGATTGTTCCGTCCAAATCAAAAATGATATTCATCACGACACCTTTTTAGCACAACAGTTATTCGCTATTTCTCAGCTTAATATATTTAGCCTACGGTGTCTCACCGTTTATAAGCTGTCTTAGCTTTATTTACTCGCTGTTGCCCGTAATGCTTGTGTTGGATTTGTGTTTTCTTCTTCAGCAAGATGGGTGTTTAACTGTTGTAGAAGCGTTTAATGTCGAAAGTGTTGTGAGTTACTTTAAATCATTGCGGGTATGAGTATGCCATAGAAATTGGGCCACCCTTGACCGCCCAAAACGCCAATCCTGTCAAGGCTTCTCATCCGTTCCAGTATCATAAAAGAAAACGCCCCTGACTTACGTCAAGGGCGTTTTCTTTTATATGGCGGTGAGGAAGGGATTCGAACCCTTGATACGTTTTCACGTATACACACTTTCCAGGCGTGCTCCTTCAGCCTCTCGGACACCTCACCGGGGGTTGCCTACAAGGGGCAACGGGGCGCTACTATAGGGAGTCGCTTAGCTCCGGTCAAGCAGTATTTAGCATGAACGATGCGTCTGGCTAAGCATTGAACGGTAACGGATAGTTCGCGTAACGGCGTCGTTAAAATGTAGGCAAAATAGGGTGGGGAATGGCGTAAAAAAACCACAGACCGCAACGGCCTGTGGTTTATTTGTCAGCGAATGGACAATTACGCCAGCAGTGTTTTGATGTAGCTGGTCAGTGCTTCGTCTTTGCTGTTAGCAAAGAAGTATTCCTGGAATTTAGGGCCAGCAATGGCACCTTTAACCAGATCCTGATCAAGACCTTTCAGAATAGAGATCAGATCGTTGTAGGTCACTTCTTTTACAGCATCCAGGATTTTCTTGTTACGCTGTTGAGGAACAACGCGATCGCTCGGATAGCCACGGCCGCCTTCTTCTTTGAACAACTGGGTAAACAGGTTTTCCAGATTCAGCTCAGCGCCCCAGCCAAAGCCTTTAGCATAAGGAACGGATACGGCGTTACCGTTGTTGATCTGAGAGAACAGGTAAGCATCAGATGGGTCAACAACCAGACCACAGATTACGCCAGGGAAAGAGTTACAAGCCAGCATGGCGCCTTGGCCCGTACCGCAACCGGTCACAACGAAATCAGCAGCGCCAGAGTTCAGCAGGATAGCAGCCAGAATACCGTTCTGGATGTAGGTCAGCTGTGCGGCATCTTCAACGGCATATTGACCGTAGTTGTGTACAGTGTGGCCCAACGGTGCAACCGCTTTGGTCAGCGACTCGGCGATGATGGCGTTTTTGGCAGCCTGGCTGTTCTCGTTAATCAGTGCAATTTTCATGTTCGTTCCTTTTCTGTGACGGACAAATACATTTTTTAAAACTGTATTTCAATTTGATGTGTGCAGTATACCGTTTCAAAAATAAAGCGCAAATCGTGGAAGCAAAGAATGCGGCATAGCCCATAGATTCAGGAAAAACACAATGAACGGAAAAGGGACAATAAAGACATAACACATTGAAAAATGGCGCTGTATTTCAGCGCCATAGGGAATTATGTATCTGGGAAGGTTAGCGTATTGCCGGGCGCTTCTCGATTAAGATGAAGAAAATTCAGGTGGCGCTCGTACTGATCCAGAATGTCGTTAATCACCTGTTCTTTACTGTAGTCCATCAGGTCATTCCCTTGACTTCCTTCCAGCAGGAAAGTCTCAAGGCGGTAATAATCTGATTTCCCCGAGCGGGCGCGGTAGGTAAAGGCAGGGACGCTATAGCGCTGTGGCCAGATTTGATAAAGGAAATTCTGTTCATCACCCAAATCCACCAATAGTTCGAGGTGATTCAGACGTTCATCTTCGACAGGCGGTAATTCGTTGACTTCAACATTGGCGCCGCGAAGGCGCAGTTCACGTGCGACATCCTCCATGGCGGTTTTACAGACGTCATCCAGCATTTTCTGTGTATGCGTTGTGCCAGGGAAATGCATGACACGTGAGAGACGTTGTTTCCAGTTCAAACGATCGTCGCCTGAAATTGGCATCGGCGCTGAGGTTTGTAAGGAACTGGCTTTACGGTAATCCTCCACGCGTAGTGATTTATATAACCCAGCCATAATAAAGAACATCACAAAGCTAAACGGTAATCCCATGATGACGGTAGTGCTCTGTAAAGCGGACACGCCATTTGTCATCAGCATACCTAGCGTCAGCAGGCCAATCGCGACCGACCAGAAAATCCGCAGCCAGTTTGGTGCATCATTGTTGATGTCGCTAAGGCGAGAAGTAAAGTTACCCAGTACCAATGAACCGGAGTCAGCAGAGGTGACATAAAACAGCAGGCCGGTAATGGTCGCGACAGAGGCGCTCAGGCTGAAACCAGGATACTGAGCCAGCAGGCTATAGAAGCCACGCTCTGGGTACTGCATAACTTCATTGGCAAAGTCCAGATTACCGTGGATGACCTGATAAAGCGCGCTGTTGCCGAAAATGGAGAGCCACAGCAGGGTAAAGACAAACGGAATGATCAGCGTGCCGACAACGAACTGTCGAATGGTTCTGCCGCGTGAAATTCGTGCCAAGAATAGACCGACAAACGGTGCCCACGCCACCCACCATGCCCAGAAGAACAGCGTCCAGCTATTCATCCACTCGGTTGGGCGCTCGAACGCAAAGCTATTGAGCGTCATGCCTGTAAAACGATTGATGTAGTCCCCGACATTCAGCACCAGTGCGTTTAACAGAAACTCGGTATCGCCCCAGAAGAGCAAAAAGAGAATTAAACCCAATGCAAGCAGGACGTTAAGCTCGGCGAGAACGCGAATGCCGCGATTCACCCCAGACGTTACGGAAATGGTCGCCATGACCACGGAAAGCAGAATAAGAGATGCCTGAACCGTGAGATTCTCGGGGATCTGAAAGAGCACTTTCAGCCCATAGTTCAACTGAACGACGCCGATGCCCAGAGTGGTGGCGATACCGAAGATAGTGCCGAGGACGGCGGCGATATCAACACTATGGCCAATCGGGCCATTAATACGGTTACCAAAGATAGGATACAGGGCAGAGCGAATCGTCAGCGGCAAATTATACCGGTAGCTGAAGTAGCCGAGTGCAATACCCATCAGCGCGTACATTGACCAACCGGTTAATCCGTAGTGAAACAGCGTCCAGACCATCGCTTGCCGTGCCGCCTCCATCGTTTGACCTTGTCCTTCCGGCGGCATCATATATTGCGTAATGGGTTCTGCGACGGAAAAGAACATTAAATCGATACCGATCCCTGCCGCAAACAGCATTGCGGCCCAACTCATCAGGCTAAATTCAGGTTTCGATTGTTCTGGCCCGAGCTTGATCGAGCCAAAGCGAGATGAGGCAACAAAGATGACGAAAACGATGTAGAGCGTGGCGGCGAGCAGATAGTACCAACCGAAGGTGGCAGAAACCCAGTTAAGCACGCGGGTAATCCAGGTGTTCGCCTCTTTGTTAAACAACATGGTCATCAGCGAGAAGGTCAAGATGAGCCCCGCTGATGTGTAAAACACGACAGGATTCAGGCGATCCTGTTGGGTGGTCGTTTCTGATGCTGGCATGGTTATCCCTTGCGTTACGTGAATAGATACTCTGATTGCTCTCTCCACGAAGCGTGCTTAGCGCATACCAAGAATGGGGCGCAGGACATCCGCTGAGTACGCTTACCCTTGAAGATCGTCATCAGAACAAAAAAGAAATTATTCCTTCTAAGTTGGAGTTATCGTCTGAACTTAAACTATTTTCCGCGATTATTGATACAGATTTTTAACCTTTCAGCAATAAAAGATATTCATTTTTGATTGAACGTTCAATCAAAAAAAAGTTTAATGGGACAAATCGGATCATGAATCATCGTTTTTCACCGTGATTCATCACACAAAAATGAAAGGAAGAAAATGAAGGGGAAGTGCAGTGCCTAAAGTCGGAATGCAGCCCATCAGACGGCAGCAACTTATTGAAGCGACGCTGGCCGCAATTAACGATGTGGGGATGAATGATGCCTCGATCGTACAGATTGCCCGACGTGCTGGGGTGTCGAATGGCATTATCAGCCATTACTTCCGCGATAAAAATGGCTTACTGGAAGCGACGATGCGCTACCTGATTAGTCATCTGGGGCTGGCGGTGAAATCAAGGCTGTTGAACCTGACAGAAAACACGCCTCGTGCACGCTTGCGGGCGATTGTGCAGGGAAATTTTGATGATAGCCAGACGAATAGCGCAGCGATGAAAACCTGGCTGGCGTTCTGGGCCAGTAGCCTGCATTCCCCGATGCTCCATCGGTTACAGCAAGTGAACGATCGCCGGCTTTACTCCAACCTGTGTGTCGAATTTAGCCGCTGTTTACCGAAGGATAACGCGCGTATTGCGGCAAAAGGGTTGGCGGGTCTGATCGATGGGTTGTGGCTGCGTGGTGCGCTAAGTCATGACGCCTTCAACCGCGAAGAAGCGTTGAGCATTGCCTACGACTATATCGAGCAGCGGCTCACTATCGAGCAGTAACTCACTCGCGCGTATCCTTCCTTATCATTTTGCCTTTTCTGCTTGGAGCGCGTCTCTGAGCAGCCATCAGACAGGAGAATTTATGTCTCGCTACGGTTTACAACGGCTTTATATCAACGGCGCTTATGTCGATAGCACGGGAGATGAGACGTTTGAGGCGATTAACCCCGCGAACGGTGACATCATTGCCCATATTCAGTCAGCCACGGCTGCTGACGTTGACCGAGCGGTCAGCGCAGCCGCCGTAGGGCAGAAGAGATGGGCGGCGATGACAGCGATGGAACGCTCGCGTATTTTACGCCGTGCCGTGGATATCCTGCGTGAGCGCAATGATGAACTCGCCTTGCTTGAAACGCATGACACAGGCAAGCCGCTCTCAGAAACGCGCACCGTCGATATCGTGACCGGTGCGGATGTTCTGGAATATTACGCAGGGTTGATTCCCATGATCGAAGGGCAGCAGATTCCCCTGCGTGATACCTCGTTCGTCTATACCCGCCGAGAACCGCTTGGGGTTGTCGCGGGTATCGGTGCCTGGAACTACCCCATACAGATCGCATTGTGGAAATCGGCTCCTGCGTTGGCGGCGGGCAACGCGATGATCTTCAAACCCAGTGAAGTCACGTCGCTAACCGCGCTGAAGCTGGCAGAAATCTATACCGAAGCGGGCTTACCCGCGGGCGTATTCAACGTGTTGACGGGAACGGGACAGTCCGTTGGTCAGGCGCTGACCATGCATCCGGGAATTGCCAAAGTCTCTTTCACGGGAGGGATCGCCAGCGGAAAAACGGTAATGGCCAATGCCGCAGGCTCGACCTTGAAAGCGGTCACGATGGAACTGGGTGGGAAATCGCCGCTGATCATTTTTGCTGATGCCGATCTGGATAAGGCCGCGGATATCGCCGTGATGGCGAACTTTTTCAGCTCAGGACAGGTGTGCACCAACGGTACGCGCGTCTTCGTTCCGCAGGCTTTGCAGGCGCAGTTTGAGGAAAAAATTCTGGCGCGTGTTCAACGCATCCGTATCGGTGATCCGACGGACGAACAGGTGAATTTTGGTCCTTTAGTTAGCTTCCCGCACAGAGAATCCGTACTGCGTTACATCGAAAGTGGAAAACGAGAAGGCGCTCGCGTGCTGGTGGGCGGCGAGCCGATGAGTGACGAGAAATATGCGCAAGGCGCATACGTTGCCCCGACGGTGTTCACGGATTGCCGAGACGAGATGAAGATTGTGCGGGAAGAAATTTTTGGCCCCGTCATGAGCATTCTGACGTATCAGGATGAGGATGAGGTTATCCGCCGTGCCAATGACAGCGATTATGGGCTGGCGGCCGGCATCGTGACCTGCGATCTGAATCGGGCACACCGAGTTATTCATCAGCTTGAAGCAGGGATCTGCTGGATCAATACCTGGGGTGAATCTCCGGCTGAGATGCCTGTGGGCGGCTACAAGCATTCGGGTGTCGGACGTGAAAACGGCATAACAACATTGGAACACTATACGCAAATTAAGTCTGTACAGGTTGAACTGGGTGAATTCCGCTCGGTATTTTAAACGAAGGGGAGAAAGCCTAATGGAATATGATTACATCATTATCGGAGCGGGTTCTGCCGGCAATGTGCTGGCAACGCGTTTAACAGAAGAAAGCGACGTCAGCGTGCTGCTGCTTGAAGCCGGTGGCCCGGACTATCGGTTGGATTTTCGCACGCAAATGCCTGCGGCATTAGCGTTCCCACTACAGGGGAAGCGCTATAACTGGGCTTATGAGACGGACCCAGAACCCCACATGAATAATCGCCGTATGGAATGCGGTCGTGGCAAAGGGTTGGGGGGATCATCGCTGATTAACGGTATGTGCTACATCCGTGGCAATGCGATGGATTTTGATAACTGGGCGACGATGCCCGGTTTGGAAGACTGGAGTTATCTTGATTGCCTGCCGTATTTCCGCAAAGCGGAAACGCGGGATGTGGGATCAAACTACTATCATGGTGCGACGGGACCCGTATCGGTAACCACCCCAAAGATGGGCAACAACGAACTGTTTCACGCGATGGTTGAAGCGGGCGTACAGGCCGGATATCCGCGTACGGACGATCTTAACGGCTATCAGCAGGAAGGGTTTGGGCCGATGGACAGGACCGTCACGCCGAAGGGGCGTCGTGCCAGTACCGCCCGAGGCTATCTGGATCAGGCGAAAGGTCGTAAAAATCTGACCATCGTGACGCATGCCTTAACCGACAGGATTCTCTTTGACGGAAAGCGCGCCGTTGGCGTGGCTTACTTTAAAGGCGAAAGTGCGCAGACGGCGAAGGCACGCCGTGAGGTGCTACTCTGTGCTGGCGCGATCGCCTCGCCGCAGATCCTGCAACGCTCCGGCGTGGGGCCGAAAGATCTGCTTCAGCGTCTCGATATTCCCGTCGTGCACGATTTGCCCGGCGTCGGTGAAAATTTACAGGATCACCTGGAAATGTATTTGCAATACGCCTGCAAAGAACCGGTATCGCTGTACCCCGCGCTGCAATGGTTTAATCAGCCGAAAATAGGGGCGGAATGGCTGTTCAACGGCACAGGCATTGGTGCCAGCAATCAGTTTGAAGCGGGTGGCTTTATTCGCAGTAGCGATGAGTTCGCTTGGCCGAACATTCAATACCATTTTCTCCCTGTCGCGATTAACTACAACGGCAGTAATGCGGTGAAAGAGCATGGGTTTCAGGCGCACGTCGGTTCTATGCGCTCACTGAGTCGGGGGCGTGTGCAGGTTCGATCCAAAGATGCCCGTGAGCACCCCAGCATTCTGTTCAACTATATGTCGACTGAGCAGGACTGGCAGGAGTTTCGCGATGCAATCCGCATTACGCGTGAAATCATGGCGCAGCCCGCGCTGGATAAATACCGTGGGCGAGAAATCAGCCCAGGGTTAGAGGTTCAGACCGATGAGGAACTGGACGAGTTTATCCGCACCCACGCTGAGACGGCATTCCATCCTTCCTGTTCCTGCAAAATGGGAGAGGACGAGATGGCGGTGGTCGATGGGCAAGGTCGCGTTCACGGTATGGAAGGGTTACGAATTGTGGATGCCTCCATCATGCCACAGATTATTACGGGGAATCTGAACGCAACAACCATCATGATTGCCGAGAAGATTGCTGACCGAATCCGCCGTCGCCAACCGTTGCCGCGCAGCAAAGCGCGTTACTATGTGTCGGGAAATACCCCAGTGAGAAAAGCGCCGCTGAAACCCGTCTTGTAACGCTCTCCGCATCGCTAGATGGATCGCCCAGAAAGGGCGGTCCATACTTTTCATTGTTATACACAATCTGACAAACAAAGGCCTTCCGCACCATTACTATGGGTGATAACACCATCAGTGATGTCACTTTTCCTTGGGGAATGAAAATGAATAATTGGCTGCAACAGATTCAGGGCTTATTAAACTCAGGTAGCAAGCAGGGGAATCATCATCAAGGGGGCAAAAATGGCAATTTGGGCGACATGCTGAAGCCCGCTGCTCTGGGCGGTTTGGCTGGTGTCTTGTTGTCGAATAAATCCACGCGGAAGATCATGGGCTCATTGGGTAAAAATGCGTTGATCATTGGCGGCAGCGCCGCGGCGGGTGTGGTGTTGTGGAACCAGTACAAGAAACGCGTTCGCGACACGCATCAGGACGATCCGCAGTTTGGTACTCAGTCCTCAGCCGACACTATTCGTGCCCGTCGTCTGATTCAGGCTCTGGTTTTTGCTGCTAAAAGTGACGGCCACATCGATGCTACGGAAAAACAGCGTATTGATGAGAACATTCAGCAACTGCAACTGGGCAGTGAAGCACACCGTTGGGTGCAGGAAGCGATAGAACAACCGCTTGACCCAGTTCTGCTGGCTAAAGACGTGAAGAATGAGGAAGAGGCGCTTGAGATCTACTTCCTGAGCTGTGCGGTCATTGACGTCGATCACTTCATGGAGAAAAGTTATCTGGATGCGTTAGCGACCGAATTGAAGATACCGCAAGATGTACGGCAGTCGATCACCAATGAGCTGAAAAGCCCGTCATGATAGGACGAGTGATTTAAGTCAGGGTGAGAGTGCGTCAAAGAGATAAAATGGATAACGCGGGCGAAAGGTGTTTCGCCCGCAGTGCTATCTGATGCTTAGAAAGCGCTGGTGTCTTTGAACAGACCCACTTTCAGTTCGTCAGCGGTATAGATTTGCTGACCGTCAACCAGAACTTCGCCATCAGCAATACCCATCACCAGACGGCGATTGATCACACGCTTGAAGTGAATGCGATAAGTCACTTTCTTCGCCGTCGGCAGCACTTGTCCGGTGAATTTGACTTCACCTACGCCGAGTGCGCGGCCTTTACCTTCGCCACCTAACCAGCCCAGATAGAAGCCGACGAGCTGCCACATAGCATCCAGACCGAGGCAACCTGGCATCACTGGATCGCCGATGAAATGGCAACCGAAGAACCACAGGTCAGGCGTGATATCCAATTCGGCTTCCACATAGCCTTTGCCATACTTACCGCCGTCTTCTGTCATCTTAACGACGCGGTCCATCATGAGCATGTTAGGGGCAGGTAACTGAGGGCCTTGCGGGCCAAACAGCTCACCACGACTGGAGGCAAGGAGGTCTTCTTTTGTATAGGATTCGCGTTTATCTACCATGGTCTCTGTAAGCCTTATTTTAATGAAGCACGCAGGTTAGCGTACACCTGTACGCTGGGCAAGTCTGTTGCGTCTGGTTGAACCAGTTGGTTTAACGAAAAAACCAAGGGAAACGTCTGCGTTCCTGCGGTGCAAGTTGTCCAATTCGCTCACGAATCGCGGTTAGTAGATTTGGCTGTTGCTCATCGTCATACGCGAAGTTGGTCAATAATGACAACGCTTCTGGCGCAGTTTCCACTGGGAAAAGATGGAATTTTCCTTCGCGTACGGCTTCAACGACATCGTCCTGTAAACAGAGATGACGCAGGTTAGCCACAGGTAAAATCACGCCCTGTGTTCCCGTCAATCCGCGACGCTGGCAGACCTCAAAGAAACCCTCGATCTTTTCATTTACGCCGCCAATTGGCTGCACGCGACCAAACTGATCGACGGAACCCGTCACGGCGAACTGCTGATTGATTGGTCGCAAGGAGAGGGCGCTGACTAACGCACACAGCTCTGCCAGAGAGGCACTGTCACCGTCAACTTCGCTGTATGATTGCTCGAAGACCATGGAAGCGGAGAAGGGGAGCTGTTGATCGAGCTCCAGCTCCGTAATCAGGAACGCCTGCATGATCATCATGCCCTTCGCGTGCAAATTGCCAGCCAGTTCGGCTTTGCGCTCGACGTCGGTGAATTCACCGTCGCCAGCGTGAACGACACAGCTGATACGCGCTGGTTCGCCAAAGGCAACAGGGTAGCCAGGGAATTCGAGTACGGACAGGCCGTTAACCTGACCGACGACTTCGCCTTCCGTTTCGATCAGGATCTGGCCTAATTCGATTTCATCCTGCATGCGCTCACGAAGGTAGCCTTCACGCCATTGACGAGCGGCAACGGCGTCAACCAGCGCCTGCTCCGTGATTTGACCATCTCTGGCATACAGCGAAGCATATTTTAACTGGCTGATTAACCAGCGTGGGCATAATGGCAAATTGCCCTGATCACCGCTGTAGCGTACTGCAACGTTGACTAAGGCTGGCCAGGCACCGGCGTCCAGTAGCGGCAGTTGATTCTCGTTGCATAGTGCATTGATGTAGGCGCACCAGCGTGCCATGTCATCCGTTTCAATCAACTGTAATTGCGCTTCAAATTCGCCGTAAATGGCGTGCTCGCCTAACTCCGGCTCCATATCATGAATATCAGCGAGACTCTCGCGGTCACCGAGAATAATCAGGCGAATATCAAGCGGCATCGGTGGCACATCAACGGGCAGTGGTTTGCGCTCATCTGGCGATAACCAACGATAGCGTCCCTCAGCCATAATCTGCTTCAGACGCAGCCACATTAAGGGCTGAGCCAACAGTGCTCTGGCCGAGAGGATCAGCGTACCGCCATTAACCTGATGAATCAGCCCTGGATGCAGCGTGATTTCATCGTGAAAACTGCGCACACAGCCGAAGAGTTGCTCAGGTTCGATCCATTCCTGATAACCACAGAGCTGCTGTGCGGCAAAATTATCCGTAGGGTGTGTTGCTGGCTCGACTCGGATGTGACGACCCTCAATGATATATTTACTGCCATGTATCGCCCCGGAGTCTGGCCTGATTGCGCTTAGCGCACGGGCGATCAATGCCATATATTCATCGTTTTCCTGCGCTTTTAACAGCATAAAGCGGGAAGGCGATCGAGGGTGGCAAAAGAGCGTCAGACTGTCTGCCAGACGCGACTGAATAGCGGAGAATTCAGCAGGAGCAAGCTGAGCTGCCTGAGTGAATAGCGTTTGATAAGGCGTATTGTTGGGCAGTAAATGCTGCCATGAGAGTCGGTTACTGGTCAAAGTATCAATGTAATCGTCTAATGGAAAAGCGTGATTATACAAGAATAATGTCGAGTGCGCATAAGGAGAGTCATCTCTCCGTCATCTTTAACAGACTTAAGCCTGAACGGCGTTGAGCTGATTGTCTTAAAAACTGTCAAAAAACCGCCAGAAAGCGGTCAAAATCAGGGAAAACTGTTATGCTGAAAGTAATGTTACGCGGTCACTGAAGAATTTAATATGAAATATCAACAACTAGAAAATCTTGAGTGCGGGTGGAAATGGAAGTACCTGGTGAAAAAACATCGGGAGGGAGAAGAGATCACTCGCTTTCTGGAACAAAGTGCGGCGGACGAAGCGGTACAGACATTGCTTAAAATGGAAAACCAGCCAGTGAAAGTGTTGGAGTGGATTGCACAATGTATGAATCCCACCTTAGAAAATCGGATGAAGCAGACGATCCGTGCACGTCGTAAACGTCATTTCAATGCAGAACACCAACATACGCGCAAGAAATCGATCGATCTGGAGTATTTGGTCTGGCAGCGTCTTGCGGCTCTGGCCCAAAGACGTGGCGTGACCTTGTCAGAAACGATTGTGCAGCTGATTGAAGATGCTGAGCATAAAGAGAAATACGCCAGCCAGATGTCGTTGCTCAAGCAGGATCTCAAAGCCATTCTGAATAACGACGAGAAACAGGCATAAAAAACGCGAGGAGCGTTTTTCAACGTTGCGTAGCAACGTTAGGGTAGTGGACAACGATATCGAGCATAAAAAAACCTCGCCGGAGCGAGGTTTTCTTCGTTAATAACTTAAGCCTGAGGCTGAGTTACAACGTCTTTGATGCCTTTAACTTCGATCTCTACGCGACGATCTGGTGCCAGGCAGTCGATCAGCGCAGCACGAGGTTTCACGTTGTCACAGGTAGAACCGGTAACAGGGTGAGATTTACCCTGGCCACGAGCAGAGATTTTGTTCGCAGGGATACCTTTAGAAACCAAGTAATCCACGACGCTCTGTGCACGTTTTTCAGACAGAGCTTGGTTGTATTGCTCTGAACCTAAACGGTCAGTGAAGCCCAGAACAACAACAGAACCGTCTTTCGGATCCAGAGAGCTTAACTGAGAGTACAGTTGATTCAGTGATTGCTGACCTTCTGCTTTCAACGTCGCTTTATTGAAGTTGAACAGCACGTCAGATTTCAGCGTGAAACGCTTAGTTTCAACAACCGGAGCTGGCGCTGCAGTTGGAGCTGGAGCTGGAGCAACCACTGGTGCTACGCGATCATCCTGGCCGAAACGGTAAGACAGACCAACGCTCATCAGCAAGTTGTCTGGACGGGCACCAACGGTACCAGCATCACCAATGTTGCTAACCCATTGGTAGTCAACACGCGTAGCCCAGTTTTTGTCGAGAGCGAATTCGATACCAATAGCAGCCAGTGGCGATACGCCAGTGTCGTTATTGTTGAGATCGCGACCACCGACAGCCGCATGGCTATCAGTGCGCCATACCATACCACCCAGACGAGTATAGGCGTCCAGACCAGGCATAACTGGGTAACTCAGTTTAGTTGCCAGTTGGATACCCTGAGCCTTGAAGCTTGCGCTGTCTGTCGCAGCAGAAGTCGAACCCGCATACTTCATGCGACCCAACCAGTCATAGCCCAGTTCAAAACCCACATATGGGTTGGCTTGGTAACCAACAAATGCACCAGCACCTAATTGGCTTTTGATTGGGTTGTTAGTGACACTGTTGTAACCATTTCCGTAGAAACCAGTATCGTGGAATTGAGATGCGCCCAGTTTACCACCGGTGTACCAGGTATTATCTTTAGGAGCTGCTTGCGCGACGGTCGCGAAGCTAGCCAGTGCCACTGCAACTGCGATAGCTGTTTTTTTCATTTTACGCCTCATTATCATCCAAATTGGTAATTAACCTGAGGGGCTAATAAACCTTTGGTTAAAATCCTTTGGTCGGAGACTTTGCCCTTATTTATGACTCACTGTCAGTCAACTGACGTTATAGAAGGGCAACTCCAGCGAGCTAAAGTCTACAACGTGATGAGAAAGTTACAAGTGTGATGTGATTTGCGTCATAAGAAAACCGCACGATTCATACATACTTGCTAACAAATAGTAGATGCTTTTGACAGATCTTACGCCTTTTAGCTGTACTAAGCATGCCCTAAAAGCCCGCAGAATACCGCTCTGCGGCGATCTGTATGGCACATAATCAGACTGAGCTGAGAAAATTCTTAATTTACTTAATGATACAATGTCGAATGAATTTTAAGGCTGGGAAATAGTCTATAAGTGTTACCGCCAGTACTTTCTGGTCGCATGATGAAGCCGTATGTATTTCCTGCCTGTGCGGCGTGGCGTAGCCGAACCTTCTCTTCTTCCGTTAATTCGTGCGGTAACCAGCACAACACCGCGCTGTAGTTTCCTGTCAGCAGAGCTTTCTCCATGGCATCCACCGTAAGCAGCGGATTGATATGGTGAAGTTGCACCATTTTATCCAGCGGTAGCCCAGATTGCTGTACCCAAGGACGGCTCAATTTTTGCTGAGGAGAAAGCCATAGCAGCCAACGGGATTGCGTACCTAACTGCTGTAAGAGCGGTAATAGCAGATGTGTGACTATGGGCTGGTCGGCGTTGTACACGATTTCGCTGATAATTCCGCCCGCGCTGCCCGAGGTTTCCGCAGCATGCTGACTCGCAGAAAACGATGACGACTGAACGTTGTGAGAGCTGATTGATTGCGTACGCATAATGAGTGCCACCCATAGTGTTACTGTATGAACATACAGTATCTGCTGTGTGCGTGAAAATCAACCTGATTTTTTGAAAGCGCTTCGCATATTCCTTATGCAAGAGACAGTAAACACATTTACTGTTTGAAGCCGCATCGGGGGTGTGTTTAATTATTTGTTCCTGCTACAGATATTTTAATTGTTCAGGAAGAGATCATTTCAATACTAAGGATTATGGCAATGAAGCAACTATGCAAAAAAAGGATTTTGCAATCTCAGCATTCTTTTTCATCTTTGGGGGAGATCACTTCACGTTCCCAATTCGGTGGCTACAGCATCGCAGCAAATAAGACGATTTTTGGGCTGGTGTCGGAAGGGGAGCTTTATCTTCGCGCCAGTAAGAAAGATGAAAGATATTTTCACCAGCGCGATATGCCTCATTTGATTTATACCAAACGCGGAATGCCTTTACCGCTGAACTACTTCCTTGTCGATGAAGTATTATGGCAAGAACCGCAAACGCTATTATATTTTGCCCGACTGGCGTTGGCCGGTGCGCAGCATGATCATGCCCTCAAATGTACGAGCGGGCGTTTAAAAGATCTCCCGAATCTTAACCACGATATTGAACGGCTATTGTGGAAAGCGGGGATAAGAAATATTGATGAATTACAGCATCATGGCGCGAAAAATAGCTATCTCGAATTGCGGAAGGTTCGCGCTAATCTGAGTGTTAACGTGCTGTTGGCGCTTGCCGGTGCCATTTGTGGCACGCATCAGGCGGCACTCCCTCGCGGTATCCGCAACGAACTGCTGGAATGGTATAAGAACAATACGGTCTCTAAAGGATCAAAACACTAAGAAACACGCGCGATTTTCACTGTGTAATCATGTCATTTTTTAACTGCACGAGTTCAGGTAGGAGACCGAGCAGCAGGCCGATTTGCTGAATAATCAAGGATTCTTTACTGTCCGATTCGGGTGAAAGGGATTGAATGCTGGTGGTAATAGTTTTCAATCCCTGATTGATTCGCAAACTGTCCTCTTCGCTACAGTGTAGCGCGTCATCAACATGGCAAACGGCATCATCCAGCAACTGTAGCGTTTCCGATGAGGTAATTTTCCCGCGGTGTGCGCCGAGCGTTGAAATGTAGCTTAACAACGTATGATTCAGACACATGAAACGAAATGCACTGTCTAATTTGTTTCGGGTCGCATGGGGTTCTGAAGACATATTTGATACGACGGACGCCAGTTCCGCATCGCAGTTATGCGCATCTCGGCGGGCAATGCGATAAGGCAGGCTATTATCTTTCCCCTGATGGTATTGCACCATAATCGCATCAAGATAACGGCAATTGGCGTCCAATGTCTTATTGATAACGGTTGGCAGGCCGCGAAAACGCCAGTCTGGCCAGATAAAACTGACCGCAGCCCATGCGATAGCACACCCCAGCAAGGTATCGATAATACGTGGCACCGCGACGTCGAAACCTTCGCCCAACAGATTGAAACAGAGCAGGACAAGCAGCGTAATAAACATAGTTGCGTGTGCGTACTGTACGTTGCGAAAGGCAAAAAATAGTACACCGCTAATGACGATTAACGTGAGTTGTCCTTCCAGTGAAGGGACGAAATATAAGACTGGCAAACCGAGTAAAATACCGGTCAATGTGCCAATAATCCTCAACGTCAGCCGTCGTCGGGTGGCGTTATAGTTGGGCTGACAAACAAACAGGCTGGTTAGCAGAATCCAGTAACCGTGCTGCATCCCCGTGATCTGAATCAACGTGTAGCCGCTACACAGCAGTACGGACATACGAATAGCATGACGGAACAGCGCCGACTGGGGTGTCAGGTGTCGGCTAATGCGCAAGCGGATGTCGCTCCACCCCGTGATTTTGTCATCTGCCAGCGTGTTTTCTGGGTTATTTTCCTGCTCAATGGCCTGTTCGGATTCGATCGTTGCCAACTGGGCATCAATCGCGCGCAGGTTATTTAATAAATAAGTAAGCGCTTTAATTTGCGCAGCGTCCGCCATATTGTTGGTCGCGATGCGCGCAATAGCGGATTCAAGATGCACGAAAGCCCGTTCAAGGCGGCTGTCATGCTGATATTTTTGCTGTAGCAGAATGGATTGCGACAGCTGCTGACAGGCTTTGGCTTGCATGCTAAGCAAGCGTTGAAAGCGGAATAAGACGTCGCTATAGCGCAGTTTTTCACGCAGTTGCGGATAGTAAACATGCGACGAACTGGCCCGTTCATGAATATCCTGAGCGACAAAATAGTAGTGCAGCGTTTGGCGCGTCCCGCGTTGTCCTCGATCGCCACGCAGACGCGTTAACAACGAAGACTTGGTCTGGTTAAGTATTGCAACCAACTGGCTGTTTGCCATAGCGACATCAATCAAGGGTTTGTCGGTTTCTTCTTCAATATCGGGATCGAATAGGTTGGCTTTTGCATCCAGATAGCGCGCCAACTGCTGATAACACTGCGCAAGGTTGTCCTGCAACGGGCGGATAGGGAAGATCAGATGGCCGAACAGCGTGAGCAGGTTGTACCACGAGGCGCCGATCAGCAGCATGATGGGCTGCTGATACCAGTTGTCGTAAAGAGAGATGCCCAGCATGGTGTAAATCGCGATCAGCAGTGCGCCGAATGCGATTGTCGCATAGCGCTGCCCTAATGCGCCGAGCAGAATAAAGCCGCAGGTCGATACTGCCAGACCAAACCCGAATAGCCAAGGATAGGGAAAAAGCAGTTCAATCGAAATAGAAGCGACAAAAAAACAAGCCAACGTAATGAACAGGTTACGTAGGCGCCCAGTGAGGCGATCGTCAAGGTCGGTGAGGGCGGCCGCGACGACGCCAAGCGTGACGGGAATGGTCGATGTTGGCTGACCTAACCACCAGGGAACTGCCGCCGCACCACTGAGTGCAATAAAGATACGAATGGTGTACAGCCAACTGCTATTGTACACATAGCGGCGAATTCCTGGGGCAAAGGTGAGCAACGTAATATCCTTAGATGCCGTTAACGAAAGTGGCTGCGAGCATTATTTTCCCGCGCAGCCTGTGCAAGCTCGACGGAAACTACGCGACGTCCTACTGGCCACAGCGCGATGGCAGCGATCTTAAAATTGGCGATGCCAACGGGAATGCCAATGAGCGTAATACACTGCGCGATACCTGTAATGATGTGCGACAGGCAAAGCCACCAGCCAAAGAAAATAAACCAGAATATATTCAGCAGAGAGCCGCCGGCGTTGAGAATCGTGCTCTTTTCATCCGGTCGCAGTTCATCAACATGGATGGCCTCATTGCCATAAGGCAAGAGCGACAGCTTGGTGATTTCCCAACATGAGCGTGTTAGCGGTAAGGTAAAAATCAGCAGCACGCTGACGACCGTCGCCAGAAGCCAGGCTAGTGTGGTGAAGAAACCACCTAATACGAAGTTAAGGATATTCAACACAGTACGCATAATCTCTCCTGCACGTGTAAGGTAACCCGATAAAGTAACCAAACTCGCTGATGGTAAAAGAATTATCACATTAAGCATTAGGATATTCTAACCTGTTTTTAAGGCTAGAGCGTGAAGTCTGATAACGGGTAAACTAGGAAATAGATAAACGACGAAAAATGGACGAATAACCTCTCATATAGTCATGGCGCGAACATCATGGAACTGAAATCCACCTCGTTAGGTAAACATCTGGCCCAGCATCCTTACAACCGGGTGCGGTTACTGAATGCCGGTGTCGAAGTGAGTGGCGATAAACATCAATACCTGATCCCCTTTAATCAACTGCTGGGCATTCACTGTAAAAGAGGGCTGGTGTGGGGAGAGCTGGAATTTGAATTGCCAGCCGAGAAAGTGGTGCGCTTGCACGGAACAGAATGGCAGGAAACGCAGGCTTTTTACCGCCATCTTCTCAAGTCTTGGCTTGACTGGAGCGAGGAGATGAGTCTGATTAGCGCGGAGGTTTTGCAGCGTCAAACGGACAGTATTCAAACACTGACGCAGCAGGATAAGTGGTTTAGCCGTCAGGCGCTGTCAACGTTGCAGAAGGCCGTCCGCGACTCTCTGGAAGCGCTGCCTTTACCTGTTTCCAGACTTGAAACCTTTGACAACTGCCGTGATAACTACCGTGACTGTTTGCGTTGGCTTGAGCTGGGTGATGATATGCGCACTGCGGCGAATCAGGCATGGATGGATCGCACGTTGGTGGCAGAGCAGTCTTTCTTTGAAACGGTGGAGAGTTCGCCATTAAACGTGTCGCAGAGTAAGGCTGTGATAAATGGCGAAGAAGACGTACTGGTTCTGGCAGGGGCTGGCAGCGGGAAAACCTCCGTGCTGGTGGCTCGGGCGGCGTGGTTAATGCATCGACAGGAGGCCACACCCGATCAAATTTTGCTACTGGCATTTGGTCGTAAAGCGGCAGAAGAGATGAACGAGCGCATTCAGGAACGGCTCCACACGGACGACATTCAGGCCAAGACGTTCCATGCACTGGCATTGCACATCATTCAGCAGGCTAGCCGTAAGGCTCCGATAATAAGCCAGTTGGAAAGCGATGCGAAACGGCGTCGGGAGCTGCTGATTTCTCACTGGCAGCAGCAGTGTGCAGAGAAGAAAACGCAGGCTAACGGGTGGCGGCGTTGGTTAACAGAAGAGCTGGAGTGGGATGTGCCAGAAGGCGACTTCTGGAATGACGCGAAGTTGGCGGGTCGACTGGCCGGGCGACTGGAGCGCTGGCTAGGGTTGATGCGTATGCACGGCGGTAGCCAGAGCGACATGGTTGAGCTAGCGCCAGAATCCATTCGGGCCGAATTTCAGCAGCGTGTTCGCCTGATGGCGCCACTATTGAAAGCTTGGAAAAAGGCTCTTAAGGATGAAAACGCGGTCGATTTCTCCGGCCTCATCCATCAGGCTGTAAACCTGCTGGATAAAGGACGTTTTGTTAGCCCTTGGAAACACATTCTGGTGGACGAATTCCAGGATATTTCGCCACAGCGTGCGAACCTGCTGGCAGCACTGCGCCGACAGAATAGTCGTACCTGTCTTTTTGCTGTAGGGGATGACTGGCAGGCCATTTACCGCTTTAGCGGTGCTGAACTGACGTTGACGACGGGCTTTGAAGAGCATTTCGGCGTAGGCGAGCAGTGCGCGCTGGATACCACCTATCGTTTTAATGAGCGGGTTGGTGAAATCGCTAACACGTTCATACAGCAAAATCCGTATCAACTGAAGAAACCGCTTAATAGCCTGAGTAAGGGGGATAAAAAAGCGGTGACGATCCTACCTCAGGAGCAGCTTGAGCCACTTTTGGATAAATTGAGCGGCTTTGTGAAAGCGGATGAGCGCATTCTCGTGCTTGCCCGTTACCATCATTTACGTCCTGCTATTTTGGATAAGGCCGTGACCAAATGGCCAAATTTGCACATTGATTTCATGACCGTACATGCCAGTAAAGGGCAGCAGGCGGAGTACGTCATCATTGTGGGTATGCATGGAGGGAAAGACGGCTTCCCCGCGCCGGCAAGGGAATCTGTGGTTGAGAGAGTGCTGTTACCTGAACCGGAAGATTTCCCCGATGCGGAAGAGCGTCGCCTACTGTATGTGGCGTTGACGAGAGCGAAACATCGCGTCTGGTTGCTACAGGATGTGGCGAATCCATCGGTGTTTATTGAGCATCTTCATCGCTTAGGGGTACCGACGCAGCGTAAGCCGGGATAACGAAAAGCAAAAGTAGAGAAGTAGGGCAGCAGAGACCAGCGTCGACCGTGTGGCACGCCGCTGGTCCATGGTGATGCGCGGTTATTATTTCAGGCGCTCTTGCAGATAGCGCTGATAATCAGGGATGGTTATCTGTACGGATTCTTTAAATAGCGCAGAGTTGACCAAGAAATCCGCTGTTGCACGGTTGGTAGCTACGGGAATGTTCCAAACGGTAGCCAGCCTCAGCAATGCCTTTACATCAGGGTCGTGTGGTACGGCGTTTAGTGGATCCCAAAAGAAGATCATCAAATCGATTTTTCCTTCGGAAATGAGGGCTCCAACCTGTTGATCCCCTCCCATTGGCCCGCTCAGCATGCTTTTTACGGGCAGACCCGTATTTAACTGAATCAGGTTCCCGGTGGTTCCGGTGGCGTAAAGCGTGTGCTCTTTGAGCTGTTCTTTATTCGTACCAACCCAATCCAACAGGGATTGTTTACAGTGGTCGTGAGCTACCAGCGCAATATGTTTCTGCGCGGCGATGGTACGGGTGGTGAACTCCATGGTTACGTCCTTCAATCTGGTGTAGTAAAGCTGACGCTAGGGTACAGACAGATTACGGAAACGCTGTTTCGGTGCAAAGCGATAAAAGCAGGAAAAGGCGAACGGGTATCAAAAATCTGATGCAACTGCGCGTAAAATCACCAGGTTACGGATTCATTCAGCGCGGTGGCAAAGCCTGCAACGGAAGCGCCTTTCGCCGCTGCGTTGTATTCCGACATCTTCCGCTCTATATCGAGCAGCTCATTGTCAGCGATGACAAGCGCATCGGTACGCACGAAGATTGCCTGATTTTTTTCATCAAGCAATTGATATTGAGGCTGGGCAGTGAAAGTTTTGCGATCTTCAAGGGTGTGCAACGGCGGTAGTTTAAACGACACCGATGCCACTTTTTCCGTGTTAAACGCCGCAATAAACGTGGAAGGAAAATAGGTGACTGGCGCACCGGTTTGGGCATCAATCGTATCGACAACTTTGAACAGAATCTGGTGTTGCCCACTGCCAAGTTCGAGACTATCGGCACCTTTTAGCAACGAACCTGACATTCTCTGCCCGTCAACCATTAGGAGATCGATTTTCTGATCTAATTTCAACGTTGTTGCCGCGATTGCAGAAGCGCTGAAACCTGCAATAAAGAGACAGACAGTGATGAAGCCGAATTTCATAATTTTCCCAAATGGCACGTAACCCAAATATTGTTGAGGAATTGTCTGAATGTGTCAAAGGTTTCAATTTGAAATAGGCTGTTATGGCATTTTTCGTTCTATACGATACAGACTGCGGGCTTTTAAGCCATTTTCTGCGATTCGTAGAATGTGCGATACACTGTAATAAATCACGCAAGAGAGGCTGAATAGCATGAATGACAGTGATATTGAATCTGTATTGAAAACGGTCAAAACCATTGCACTCGTGGGAGCTAGCGATAATCCGTCCCGTCCGAGTTATGGCGTGATGGCATATTTGCTTGAGCAGGGATATGACGTTATTCCCGTTAGCCCCAAACTGGCCGGGCATACGCTTTTGGGTCAAAAAACGTATGCCAACTTGGCGGATATTCCTAAACCGGTTGATATGGTTGATGTCTTTCGCCAGCCGGAAGCGGCTTATGAGATCGCCAAGGAGTCCATCGCCATTGGCGCTAGCGTTCTGTGGCTACAGATCGGCGTTATTAATGAGCAAGCGGCAATTTTGGCTCATGATGCCGGACTGAAAGTCGTAATGGATCGTTGCCCGAAAATTGAAATTCCACGGCTAGGTCTGGGTAAATAAAAACGTGGGGAAATAAGTCACAGGTGCTGGGCGATGTTGAGTATTACAA
Source organism: Pectobacterium sp. CFBP8739 (assembly GCF_013449375.1). GTDB lineage: Bacteria > Pseudomonadota > Gammaproteobacteria > Enterobacterales > Enterobacteriaceae > Pectobacterium. The sequence goes on from NZ_JACDRR010000011.1 coordinate 129,948, forward strand.
CATCGCCAATATTTGCCTTCGGGAAAGCTAATGGCGCAGCTGTGGCGCGCGGCGCTGAATGACCTCGGCCAGTTCGTTGAGTGAAGGATGATCGTGTTCAGAAAGCTCTTCCTTCATCAGATGCGCTTCTGCCAGATAAGTATGTATCGGTTGGCCTTCGTCATCTTCCATCACAACGTGATACCACGGCTCTGAACGCGGCGTGTCATTGCCGCTAATTTCTTCCCAGGTGGGCGTTTCTAATGAGTATTCGGGATCGATGTCGATAACGACCCCTGGAAACCCCAGTAGCTTATGACGAATCTGTTGTCCTATGCCAAATTTACAGATGATCATATAACCCCCTGGAAATAGATTACACTTTCTACTCACTGCGGATGACGTGGAGGAGGGCAACCGCATCTGATAACGCCTTTTAGCGTACAGTGTTTTTCAAGCGATGTGTTCGTTAGTGAATCACTGGTTGAACACATTATTAACAGTATGGTGTAAATTTTTAGAAGATACACCCCTGCTAATGAAATGTTGTTTAGCCTCTCGGGGTGAAAAGGGGAGGAAGATGAAAGAGGGAAGCAGATGGTAAAGATAGCAACGGTCGCCTATGTCTATGGCATGGTTCAGGGTGTCGGGTTTCGCTACAACACGCAGCATCAGGCCAGACGACTTGGGCTCAGTGGGTATGCGCGCAATTGCGATGATGGCAGCGTGGAAGTGGTGGCAAATGGCGAACCTCATGCGGTAGAGGCGTTGATTGAGTGGCTAAAGCAAGGTGGCCCACGAAGCGCCAGAGTGGATAGGGTGCTTATTGAGCCACACGGCAAGACGGACTATGAGAGTTTTACTATCCGCTATTGAAGCCGAGCAATGCTAGATGCATTTGACCGGTTTGGGTAAGCCGGCAATTTTCGTTGCCTGCTTTGCGGGGCCTTTGGGGAAAAGTTTGTACAGGTAGCGGCTATTCCCTTTCTCTTCGCCATACTTTTGAGCCATCGCTTTAACTAGCATGCGTATCGCGGGTGATGTATTAAATTCCTGATAAAAATTTCGTACAAACCGGACAACTTCCCAATGCGGTTCAGTTAGCGTGATGCCTTCCTGCTCTGCTAACACGTGAGCCAATGCTTCACTCCACGCGGTGCTATCCATTAGGTAACCTTGCGCGTCTGTTGCGATTGTGCGTCCTTCAAACTCCAACATCTTCTCTCCACCAGCGATAAATCAGCCCGCAGTTTAGCAAATTTTTCTGTCTGCGCCGGAATAAAAAAAAGCCCCGACAGGGGCTTTCTCGGTGTGGCGATAAATAAAATTTAGTCGTTACGCATAATGCCCAGAATGCTCAACAGGCTAACGAAGATATTGTAGATCGCGACATACAGGCTAACTGTTGCTCGGATGTAGTTGGTTTCGCCACCGTGGATGATGTTACTCGTTTCCCACAGGATGGCACCCGCAGAGAACAGAATAAACAGGGCGCTGATTGCCAGATGTAATGCCGGAATTTGCAAGAACAGATTGGCGATGACGGCAACAATCAGAACCACGAATCCTGCCATCATCATGCCTGACAGGAAGGACATATCCTTACGTGTCGTTAAGACATAGGCTGAACAGCAGAAGAACACCAGTGCCGTGCCGCCCAGCGCCAGCATGATAATGTCGCCTGCGCCGGAGGAAATCAGTGAGCTTAAAATCGGACCCAGCGTATAACCCATAAACCCAGTCAGGGCGAACGCAGCCAGAATACCCGCAGGGCTGTTGGCCAGCTTGTGCGTCAGGAACATCAGGCCATAAAACCCGACCAGCATCAGAATAAAGCCTGGGGTAGGCAGATTAAGTACGGTACTTGCCGTTGCGGTAACGGCGGAAAAACCCAGCGTCAGCGACAGCAGGAAATAGGTGTTGCGCAGCACTTTGTGCGTGCTGAGTAGTGAGCTTTCTCGGGTAGAAGAAACAACAATACGATCCATATCAGCGACTCTCTCTTCAGGGTGCTATTATCCAACGTCAAAGAGTAAATAGTTACATGACGTTATTAAAGAGGGTTTACCCTTCTTTACGCTGCAAATTGTTCATCCATCGAGTCTGTGCTCGTGTTTTGTTCTGTGATTTTTAAGGGCGGGAGATAAGTTGCGCTATTTTATCTATTGTGTGACGGTTTTGCGTTCAAATGCACTGCGGTAGATTATTTTTCAGGCAATTGAGCGCGGTGATGCTTTACAAGATCTCATTCACTGTTTATAGTTCGCTTCATTGCGGAGGAGTGGCCGAGTGGTTGAAGGCACCGGTCTTGAAAACCGGCGACGCGAAAGTGTTCTAGAGTTCGAATCTCTACTCCTCCGCCAAAAAAATTCAACGAGTTAGCTTAGGCTGGCTCGTTTTTTTTTGTTATCTGAACCAACAAGTGTTTTTACCTTGCATCACTGATGCGGCTATTGTCCGTAACGACATTCATATTGAATCAGTATGAGCGTGTAGCGACGCTGTAGTGCGAATTTATCCCTTAGATAATTCATTCAGAAATGAATATTAACGATTGGTAAAATAAATAGGTATCGCGTTCTTCGTCATCAATAAATGAATAGCTGCTGGCCGTAAATAATAACGCAATAAATATCTATGCTATTTATTGCGGGCATATCCATAACTGGCGGTATGCATTAAATAGCATTCTGGCCGAGAAAACATAAACGTTACGGAAAACGATAAAGTAGTGCCTGAACGTGGATTAAATCAGGAAGTCGTCCTGAGTTTTATAAACCACCAACTCCAACAATGCGCGATATTTCTCCTGAAAAGCGGCATTGGCTTCTGTTTCAATCTTGTGAACTAATTTCGCGATGATGGCTTTGTTACTGACGGAATGGCCGGATTGAATGATCTCTTCGACAATGTTACCGAGCATTTCCATGTCGCTGATCCGAGAATCAAGACCGAGAGCGTCAGATATCGGGAGCTCATTTTTGGGCACCTCTGAATGCATTGCTTTTCCTCCCTTGCCTTGTGCGTTTTCTGACGAGATTAATGCACGCCTTAACAGACAGCACGAATGTGCCGTCCGCAAGATATGAATAAATGGTTAGTTAACTTTAGTCGATCATCCGCATAAAACCAGCCGATAAGATAAATAAGCACAGCGTGACCAAGCGATGCTTATGAACGCGAAAGGATGACGCCGATCAATGGTCAGGCGGATAAATATAAATCTATCGTTCCTCTCCAATATTATGTCTGAAATAATATTGTGAGACGCATAACTTCAATAAGTTAAACATGACAAGATGAAAGGAGGCAGGGAAAAGCATTCACTGAACATAAAGACTATTAATGCATTTTGATTACGTCCTATAAGATTTTTATTTGTACCAAAAGATGACATTTTTCTGTGTTACATGTCTTTTTATCAAAAGAGCCCCGTAGTTTACCTGGAGTGTTGGCATGCAAAAGATCAGAGCAAAAGCAGTTTGTCTTTTCCGAAACAATGGCAAGATTCTGTTAGCAGAAGGGTATGACCCTGTAAAAAATGAGCATTATGTATTGCCGCTTGGTGGTGGTGTCGACTTTGGCGAATTGTCACAGGCGGCAGCAGAAAGGGAAGTTCAGGAGGAGATTAGTGCAGCCACCAAGGACTTTTTGTTGCTGGGTGTTTCAGAGAATATTTTTTCCTACAATGGCAAACCTGGGCATGAGATTGTCTTTGTTTATGAGGCTCGCTTTCAGGATGAATCGCTTTATCAGCAGGATATTATCCATGGTATAGAGACAAATGGCATGCCGATCATTACCCGCTGGTTTGATATTGATCTACTGCGCTCAGGGGAAATCAAATTTTATCCTAATGGTATAGTGGATATGATCTAGCCAGCCTGGCTGGAGTGACGACAGGCCGTTGCCTCCATGAGGATAATGAGTGCCGATGTTAAGTGCCAAAATAAGGAAAAAAGATGCGGGTTTTGGTCGTGATTGATATGCAGAATGCGGTGTTTGCAACGCCAAGAGCGCGGCAGGCGCAGACGGTCGCATTGATAAACCAGCTTTCAGGCGCAGCAGATCGGACGATTTTCATTCAGCATGAAGAAGAGGGTATGTTGTCTGGCAGCGAGGGATGGCAGTTATTACCTGAGTTGAACCAGCCAGAAGGATGTTTGTCCATCACCAAAACGGCGTGCGATGCATTCTACCGTACGCCGTTAGCCGATGTTCTGGCGGAACTGGGAACTGACCACCTGACGATTTGCGGATGTGCGACGGATTATTGCGTTGATACAACGATTAAAAATGCGGCCAGTCTAGGCTACGCATTGACGATCGCCGCCGATGCACATACGACAGCCAATCGCGGCGAGCTGAAAGCAGAACAATTAATCGCACATTATAACGATGTATGGCGGAATTTTATTATTCCAGGCAACACGATTACGGTAGAAACAACGGAGCACATCGTTGCTTCATGGATGTCAACCGCGAGTTCTATGTAAAATATTATCCCTGCCAGCATCACCTTGAATAGATACACTCTTTCATCCGTAGGGTATCTATTCAAGGGCGCTTTAAAAAAACGCTGGTAGTGAGATAACGGCACCTGACTGATTAAAAATAGCGGGCAACATGTGTAAAAGTGAACGGGATCATATTCTGCTGACGATAGGCGAACTACGCTTCTTACATACTGAGAGGTGATCAGTTATCCACGCAGGGGGAGGTGATTATGTACACGAGCATCCTAGTGCCAGTAGATATAGAACAAGATGAACTCACTAAGCACGCGGTTACGCATGCAGTCAGGTTGGCCAAAATGTCAGGTGCCGCTATACACCTCTTTCATTCCCTCCCGGATGCATCGGCGTTCCTATCTGCGTACTCTTTTGGCATAAAAGAGTTTGAGAATGAGGCAGTAGTGAAAGCGAATGACAAACTCAAATCACTGATGAAAGCGATCGATCTGCCAGCATCGCGTTTATCATGCAGCGTCAGTTTTGGTTCGGCCAGAGACGAAGTGTTAGCGCTGGCGGAGGAGATGAATGTGGATTTGATCGTAATCGGTTCGCGGCGGCCGGATGTGAAAACCTATCTGCTTGGCTCAAATGCCGCAGCTATCGTTCGCTATGCGAAAATGTCCGTATTAGTTGTTCGGTAGTTTTTTGGTATAACGCAACTGCCGCATTGGGATTTGGCGATGAGGCAGTTGCGGTGCTACGCAGCAGCTCTGCGGTAACGCCGCTTCCCGCCGTTTGTGAACCATCAACGTGTCCACTGTATATAATGCGGCTGCTGCAAGATGGGCTCCCTTCCGAGAAGCTGCGCGTTAAAAAATGGAGAACAGCAGGACAACAGGAAAGCTAAGCGGCCAAGTTAGGCCGATAATTAACGAGGCAAAGAATCGGATGAATAGGGATTTATCTTTACTTAACAAGAACGTTGCGACCAAGGCGATGACAAAACCGATCGTGTAGGTAAGTTTGATGAGTTCCCATAGGGAGTGATGTGGCACGTTTTTTTCCTTTTATCCTCGGAGCGCCTGCATTTTATGTTGTTAATATTTTATGATCAATTTTTTAACCCATAATGGGTAGCTCGAAGGCCGCGTTCTGCGGTGCGTATTTTTTACTACAGTTATTATCCTCTGGTTAAAATGAGACCTTCGGTATGAAAACGACGCTGTCTGTTGTGATGGTGTGTGCAGTGGCTCTGCTTTCTTTTTCTACGCTTAGTATGGCGAAAACGCCCAGGATTTCTGATGAGCAGATCAAAGAACGAATCATTCAGGAATCAATTTCTTCTTATTTTGGTCATTGTCCTTGTCCTTATAATTCAGCGCGTAATGGCAGCAAGTGTGGCAAACGTAGCGCATGGAGCCGAGCGGGGGGAGATTCGCCGCTCTGTTACAAAGACGACGTGACTCGGAAAATGATTGATGACTGGAGAATGAGAAACGGGAATACGTAATATTCAGCAGGGAAATAAAAATATCGGAATAATAATCTCTTTGCTAAGAAATTAATCACACTCTTTTTGTGACATAAATATTAAATTTTTATTTCAGTATGGACATTGCTTGCTGGCTGTCATAGCTTACTGTTTTACCCCATGAGAAAGGTAATAAAATGAGTGAGATATCTAGCCTGTCCCTGAAAATTTCCCCAGAGCTGAAAGAAAAAATCAAAGCGGCTGCCTTGGAAAACGAAGTCTCTATCAGTGCAGAAGTTAGCGCTCGGTTACTGAGGAGTTTTGATGAAAGCTATCAGGTTTCTGAGCTGGTTGACAGTCAGGGCACCGAAGAAGTCGGTGCAGAAGCGCCGTTAACGCAGAAAGAGCTAAAGAAAGTCCGGGAATTGTTGAAAGGTAAATCCAAGTCGGCCTCTAAGAAAAAGTAATGGAATGTGGCCCTGAATCCTTGATTGATTCACAAAACCAATAGCAAAATTAAATCGCCTAGGCGCGTTGATGAAACTGCGTCTGGGTGAGTATTTTTTTGTCCAAATTCACACAGCTTGTATCGAGCACGGGAAGTGATTAAAAGCGCGTTAGAGCACCTCGCTCACCTCGCTCACCTCATTCCCTCTATTTCTTCTACTTCCCACTTGCGACATAATATAAATACAGACAATGTTTATTTAAATATATAACAAAATGTTATTATTTATTTCTGTTTTATTGTTACATCCTGAATACTATATTCACTTCGCCTAAAAATCACATACCTTATAAATAGATAGATTGTAAGAAAATGATCGATTAAATGGATATTAATGCCATAAGTTAGAAAATATAAAGATTATCTACAAAAGGCCGATACCACCTCCGGTGTCAGGAAAATTTGTTCTGCTGTGTATTTGTTTCTTGTCGCTGCGATTAAACCATAATTTTAGTGATGGTAATTCTCCTAGGTTTAACGCGATAGGGGAATGTAGCAAGCTAGGTCATGGTACGGGGAAATGCGGTGAAAGATGGGGTGTAAAAGATGACGTTTTTTCGACTGCTAACATGTGTAGAGGTCTTGTATTGCTCCCGTATCTGGTTAGACCAATTCGACTGTGCCACCAGGAATATGGTTTGATCAGCCTGTCTGCCTACGTATTGTTTATGTTTCTCACCAGGGTATATAAATGATCTGTCCAGAGATGTGTGTTTTTTGTTATGAAAAAGAGTATTGGAGCTATCTGTATTTATTGAATAAGTATTAATTTTTCAATTACATTTTTTATACAGAGAGAGAAAATTAATTAAGGAGATGTTAATGAGTTTATCCAACTGGCGTATAGGATATCGATTAGGGGCAGGGTTTTCTTTTCTGGTATTGATGCTTTTGGTAATCGGCAGCGTTGCTATTTCAAAATTGAGTGACTTTCACGAAAAGATGGATGAGATTGTTTCGAAAAATTATCCACTGACCGTCAAAAGTAATAAGTTAATTGATGAGCTGAATGGTTATCTCAATAATCAGCAACTGCTGCTACTGCTTAAATCAGAAAGTGAAATCAATAAACAGTTGGCGCTGAACAAGGAGCGTTCAGGGAGAATATCTGAACTCATGGAGTATCTGAACCAGTCCGTCAATGATGGTAAATCTGTTGCGGTACTGCGTGATATTGGCGACATTCGACGCGATTTCCTTGCTTCAGCGAACAAACTCGCTTCACTGATATCGGCAGGGAACACGGACGCCGCTGCCGAAGAATACTTCAACGTTACGCGTGTTACTCAGGCAAAATACACCAGTAAGGTCAACGAATTCATCGATATACAGGATGATAAGATGTCATCCTCAGCGCAAACGGTAGGAGAAAGCTACAAAAACGCGCTGATGGTTCTCGCTACGATCATTATCATCAGTGCGCTGGCTGGGTTGGTTATTGCTTCGTTGATTACTCGCAGTGTCACTCAGCCGCTACAGGAAGCGCTGGGTGTTGCTGAAAATGTCGCGAAAGGCGATCTGACCTCTGAGATTTATACCGGTCGTAAAGATGAAACCGGTCAGCTGTTATCCGCCTTGAACAATATGAACAGCAGCCTACGACAGATTGTTAGCCAGGTGCGCGATGGCGCAGAAACGATCTCCAGCGCGGCATCGCAAATTGCCGCGGGGAATCAGGATCTATCTGCCAGAACGGAAGAGCAGGCAAGTTCGCTGGAAGAAACGGCGTCATCGATGGAACAGCTGACATCGACGATCAGAAATACTGCCGATAATACGACGCAGGCGACAGATCTTGCAGCCAGCGCGTCTGAAACAGTGAAGAAAAGCGGTGCCATGATGGAAACGGTCACGCAGGAAATGCGCGGTATCCGCGATTCGTCACAGCGAATGGCGGAAATTATCGGCGTGATTGATGGCATTGCATTCCAAACTAACATTCTGGCGCTGAATGCGGCCGTTGAAGCGGCGCGTGCCGGTGAACAGGGCAGAGGATTTGCCGTTGTCGCCAGTGAGGTTCGTGCGCTGGCTCAGCGAAGCGCTACGGCGGCAAAAGAAATCAAAGAGTTGATCGATGACTCGTTCAAGAAAGTGCAAGATGGCATGGGACTGGTAGAAGAAACTGGCGTGACGATGAACTCGCTGGTGACGAATGTACAGGGCGTGACGGGAATCATCAGCGAAATTGCGCAGGCCAGCCGTGAGCAAAGCGATGGCATTAACCAGATCAATTTGGCCGTTGGGCAGATTGATACGACAACCCAGCAAAACGCCGCGTTGGTTGAAGAATCTGCCGCTGCTGCGCTCTCTTTGCAGGATCAGGCAAATAGCCTCGCGCGTACGGTCAGCGTATTCAACCTTGGTTCATCGTACAAAAGTGCGATGTTGAATAGAAAAATGGAAACGCCAACGCTGGCCGCACCTAAACATAACCGTGCAGAAAAAACCGCTGCTAAAGGTGAGCTAGCGGATTGGACGACGTTCTAACGTCTGTCGTTAGCCGATATTACTGATTGCCCGCCATTATGTGGCATAAATTGTGTTGCACAAGTTATGTCGCATAATGGCGGTTTTTTTATGGTTCTATAGACATGATAGCCGTGCGGAAATCAGTTTTTGACCATAGCCTGCGTTGAACGGTTCATGTACCACCGAGCCGTGTCAATCAGCAGAAAAATAAGCAGGCTGATCCCCATGACGGGCAAACTCACAGCCAACAGCACCGTAATGAGTACAATGAGCAGGCGGTGAAAGACAGGAACCTGCATCAAGGCTGCCGTCAGCGTGTTGACCGGATTCGCACCATGACGAGATTTCGGGCGACGTATCCACCACATCCGATAACCCCACACGATCATTGCACAGAGTCCAAGCCCAAACGCCGCAAGGATGAGTTGGTTTGGTAACCCGAATAACACGCCCATGTGTGCATCCACGCCCCAACGAGTGAGCTTGGCGGCCAGTGGGAAGGTGTTGAAATCGGTTTTGTCTACAATCTCCAGCGTATCAGGATTTACCGACACGGCATCCACTTGTGTTGGCCAGGCGCGGTCGATCTCCGTGACGGTCCAAGCACGGTGCGGCTGAGTGGCGGGGCGAATTTCGATTTTATTGGCATCAATCCCAGCATGATGTGCGGCAGCCAGCACCTTGTCAAATAACGCAGGTGAAGATGCGTCGACATTTCCTATCGGCATTGACACATGGTGTTCTGCGTGTTCATCCGTAGCCATCGCCATATCGTGACCGTGCATCATGTCGTGGTTAAGCATGGGAGCAGGCAATTGGGTTTTCACTGATGGGGTTTGCCATCCTAGCGCGGTGCGGGCGACAGAAATGTTGCTTCCAGCCCACTGTGACCAGGTTAACCCCGTTGCGGAGAAAAAGAGCAGGCCAAGCACGAGACTCAGCCCCATCGTGGTATGCCAGTGACGCAGACGCTGTGTCTTCGCTGCCGTCGTCTGGCTATTTTTCAACTTCCGCCGTTTGGTTGCTGACGACTGGTGGCGAGTGGACCACCAAATGACGATGCCGCCTAGCGCTGCAACCCACAGCCAGGACGCCGCCAGTTCACTGTAATTACGTCCGACATCGCCCAACAGTAGACCGCGGTGCAGGTAATCAAGCCAGATACGAAATGGCAGGATGCCGCTGGTGCCGTAAACTATCTCACTGCCGCGGTTTTCCAGCGAAACGGGATCGATGAAAACAGCGCGGCTTTCCGATGGCCCGAGTTCCGGTAAGGCAAACATCACACGAGTGGTTTCTCCGGCGGCAGGTGCAGGACGTACCGCCAGTAATTTTGCATCCTGGTGGTGAGTGAGGCTCGCCTGTGCGGCACGGATTTGTTCAGTCAGTGAATGCGACGCGCCTTGGCTTTCAGTAAATAGCTGGTGTGAATACAGCCGATTTTCAATCTGCGGCGTCAGGACATACAGCGTTCCTGTCAGAGCGGCGATAAAAATAAAAGGACCGACAAAAATACCGATATAAAAATGCAGCCGGATGAACAGCGCGACGATCGCGGCACGTGGCGATACGTTGTCTACCGGGTGTTGAGCCGATGCGGTTTCTCCGGCTGTGCGCGTACTGGAGGTGGCAGCAGTGGCTGATGCCTGAGTAGGGTGTGGCATAAAACCCTCTGAAATCATTTAGCAAAAAAATGAACAAACGCCACACCTAAAAAGGTATAGCGCGATGCGTTATAAATGCATATGGGCATGATGATGCATGATTCAGAACGGAGGGGCGCGCACCACTGGAGAAGCATAGCGTTCAGGAAGGACAATACGGGAGATAAAATGAATAACCCGTGCTGCGGATAAAGGGGCGGTCAGTATGGGGTTGAGAGATCCTGCTGCGAATAGCGCTGGGGTATATGAAAAGAGTACACAGTAACCGCAAGCGGCATGATCCATCATCATCGACGGCGATGAAGGAGAATGGTGTGATGGCGTTGCGTGGTGCCCGGACATCGTGTGCCCGGTATGCGATTGCTCCGCTAGGTTGCCGCTGTGGCTGGTGTGCGCTGTTGCACTATTGTCATGGCGCTCATCTTCATGATGCCCCTGTTCATGAACGCGATGCTCACGTTCGTGAAGCACCAGTGTTTGTGAAATCACGGGTGCAACGAAGATGGTCAAAATAGCGAAGATACCGACCCAGGCTGGGAAACGTCGCCGTTGTAGCGCGGACAAAAGCATAGCAGTCTTAATTCAACAGTACCGAGTTCAGTCAGGGAGTGTACTTTACTTGTCCCTGCATTGTTACACAAATGTTTATACCGATAGGCCTCAGGCAACATGCGAACCGATGCCAATATTCATTCCTGTGTGGATCGGTGGCGCGCCAGAAAATTGCACGGGCGTAAACGGAATAATCCTACGCACGCATCAGTCGATATTCGCTATAGTCCGTGGCTGTTTTCCACGTTTACTACTCGGTTTATCATGCTTTAGCGTTCTCGTTGTTTAAACGCTGACCTATTATGATGAACAATATCTTTATCAAGTTGTCGGAAAGCTAACTTATCCATTAATATGGATTTTAGTTGATTGAAGCACACGAACAGGGGGAGCTGTGCTGGATAATAAATTTGGGTTTAAACAGCGGGTTGCTAGCCTTCGCTGGCTGTCCGCCGCCGTTATGCTGTCTGTCAGCGCAGTGCCGGCGTGGGCATTCTCTATTGATGATGTGGCACAGCAGGCTGAAAAGCTGGCTGGAAAAGGTTTTGAAGCGCCGAAAAGTAATCTTCCTGCGCAATTCCGTGATATGAAATTTGCGGACTACCAGCAAATTCGTTTCAATAACGACAAATCATACTGGAATAATGTACAGACGCCTTTCAAACTCCAGTTTTACCATCAGGGCATGTATTTCGATACCCCGGTGAAAATTAATGAAGTGACGGCGACAACGGTTGATGAGATTAAATACTCTTCTGAGTATTTTGATTTTGGCTCCGTCAACCACGATCCTGAAACGGTTAAGAATCTCGGTTTTGCCGGTTTTAAAGTTCTCTATCCGATCAATAAAGCCGATAAGAACGATGAAATCGTCAGTATGCTGGGTGCCAGCTATTTCCGTGTGGTAGGTAAAGGCCAGATTTATGGCTTATCTGCGCGTGGTTTGGCGATCGATACCGCGTTGCCTTCTGGTGAAGAGTTCCCACGTTTCCGTGAGTTCTGGATTGAACGTCCAAAACCAAATGATAAACACCTGGTGATTTATGCACTGTTGGATTCTCCACGTGCCGCAGGAGCTTATCGGTTTACCGTTTACCCAGGGCGTGACAGCGTCGTAGACGTTCAGGCTAAAGTGTTCATGCGTGACAAAGTGGGCAAGCTAGGCATCGCTCCGCTGACCAGTATGTATCTGTTTGGGCCGAACCAGCCGTCGCCGACGCTGAACTACCGTCCAGCACTGAATGACTCTAACGGTTTGTCAATTCATGCCGGTAATGGTGAATGGATTTGGCGTCCGCTGAATAATCCTAAGCACCTGTCCGTGAGCACTTACGCGATAGAAAATCCGAAAGGGTTTGGTCTGCTGCAACGCGGTCGTGATTTTACTGCTTATGAAGATCTCGACGATCGTTACGATCTGCGCCCAAGCGGCTGGGTTGAACCGAAAGGCGAGTGGGGTAAAGGAAAAGTCGAGCTGGTTGAAATTCCTACTGCGGATGAAACCAACGACAACATCGTTGCTTTCTGGACGCCTGATGTGTTGCCAGAAACGGGCAAACCTCTGGATCTTAAATATCGTCTGCACTTTACGCGCGACGAAGATCAACTGCATTCCCCTAACATCGCCTATGTCCAACAGACTCGCCGTTCTGCCGGTGATGTGAAACAATCTAACCTGATCCGCCAGCCTGACGGCACGATCGCTTACATTGTGGATTTTGTTGGACCGAATTTAAAAGAGTTGGATGAGAACGCTCCAGTAGCCTCTCAGGTCAGCATTGGCGACAACGGCGAGATTGTAGAAAATAATGTTCGCTATAACCCAGTAACTCATGGTTGGCGTCTGACGCTGCGTTTGCGTGTGAAGGATGCGAAACAGCCGACCGAAATGAGAGCTGCGTTGGTTAATGGCGAGACGACATTGACTGAAACCTGGAGCAATCAGCTGCCTGCTAATGAATAAGTCAACTTCTTCTCTCGATTATATTGAGAAATTACCTCTGCCTGCCGAGCAGGCAGAGGTTCTTCGCGAAAAATTACCGCAAGCGGCCTGGAACGATCAGGCCGTTTTGCATCAAACCTTATCTGAAAATAGCCAATCTGAAGGTCATCAGGTTAATGTTCAGGCCGAAGACGATGTTGCATTGCATTCCGTGCAGGCACGTCTTGAAATGGCTTGGGAAGATGGCCTGGACAACGGTAAGCAACTCGGCACTGACAGAGAAGGGCGGACGGCATTAAAAGCGATGCCCGTTATTACTCGCGCTTCTATGTTCCCGGACGTCTGGCGGACGAATCCATTGGTTCGCTGGTGGGAAAGCCTGTTGGGCCGTACTGTGCCGCCTCGCCCTCATTACAGCCCGGAAGAGAAAATTTCCGAAAACCGCTGGCGTCTGGTAGGGACAATCCGCCGCTATATTCTGCTGGTGTTAACGCTGTTTCAGACGGCGATCGCAACCTGGTACATGAAAACCATCCTGCCTTATCAGGGATGGGCGCTCATCAATCCGTTTGAAATGGCAGGGCAACCGTGGACGCGCTCGCTGATGCAACTGCTTCCTTATGTGTTGCAAAGCGGCATACTGGTTCTGTTTGCCGTGTTGTTCTGCTGGGTGTCTGCGGGGTTCTGGACCGCACTGATGGGGTTCTTGCAACTGCTGATTGGTCGAGATAAATACAGTATCTCTTCCACAACGGTGGGTAATGAACCGCTGAACCCAGAGCATCGCACGGCGTTAATCATGCCGATTTGTAACGAAGACGTAGAACGCGTATTTGCGGGATTGCGTGCGACGTATGAATCTGTTGAAGCGACGGGCAATCTTGAGCATTTTGATATTTACGTTCTGAGCGACAGTAACGATCCCGATATCTGTGTGGCAGAGCAAAAAGCCTGGATGGAGCTGTGTCGTGATGTCGGCGGTGCAGGGCGTATTTTCTATCGCCGTCGCCGTCGCCGCGTTAAACGTAAAAGCGGCAATATCGATGACTTCTGCCGCCGCTGGGGCAACCAGTACAGCTACATGGTCATTCTGGATGCCGATAGCGTCATGAGCGGTGAATGCTTGACGTCTCTGGTCAGGCTGATGGAAGCGAACCCGAACGCGGGTATCATCCAGTCTTCACCGAAAGCGTCAGGTATGGATACGCTATATGCACGCTGTCAGCAGTTTGCGACGCGTGTTTACGGCCCGCTGTTCACTGCTGGCCTGCACTTCTGGCAACTGGGTGAATCACATTACTGGGGACATAACGCGATTATCCGCGTGAAACCGTTCATCGAGCACTGTGCTTTGGCACCGCTGCCGGGTGAAGGGTCGTTTGCTGGTGCGATTCTTTCTCACGACTTCGTCGAAGCGGCGCTGATGCGTCGCGCAGGGTGGGGGGTGTGGATCGCCTACGATCTTCCGGGAAGTTATGAAGAGCTGCCGCCTAACCTGCTGGATGAGCTGAAACGTGACCGTCGCTGGTGCCATGGTAACCTGATGAACTTCCGGCTGTTCCTGGTCAAAGGTATGCATCCGGTTCACCGCGCTGTTTTCCTTACCGGCGTAATGTCTTATCTGTCGGCACCGCTGTGGTTTATGTTCCTGATGCTTTCTACCGCGTTACAGGTTGTGCATACGCTTATGGAGCCTCAGTATTTCCTGCAACCTCGGCAGTTGTTCCCCGTCTGGCCACAGTGGCGGCCGGAACTGGCTATCGCACTGTTCTCGACGACGTTGGTCTTGCTGTTTTTGCCAAAACTATTGAGCGTGATTCTGGTGTGGGCGAAAGGCGCAAAAGAATACGGCGGTGCTTTCCGAGTATTTATTTCGCTGTTGCTGGAAATGCTGTTCTCGGTCTTGCTGGCACCGGTTCGTATGTTGTTCCACACGGTGTTTGTTGTCAGTGCGTTTCTCGGCTGGTCGGTGCAGTGGAATTCTCCACAGCGTGACGACGATGCAACTCCGTGGAGCGAGGCGTTTGTGCGCCACGGTTCCCAATTGATTTTGGGGCTGGTTTGGGCGATTGGTATGGCATGGTTAGATCTGCGCTTCCTGTGGTGGCTGGCTCCGATAGTCTTCTCGCTGATATTGTCACCATTTGTTTCGGTGTATTCGAGCCGTGCGTCATTAGGGCTGGGCTGTAAACGTGCCAAGCTGTTGCTGATACCGGAAGAATTCAATCCGCCGCGTGAACTGGTTGCAACCGATGAATATTGTCGACTGAACCATCAGCGTAGGCTGGATAGCGGGTTTATGCAGGCTGTCTTTGATCCGTCAATTAACGCCCTTGCCAGCGCAATGGCGACGGCGCGTCATCGCTTTAGTCGGGCGATCGAAGACGTACGTGAAAAGAATGTGCGTGAGGCCTTGAATCGTAAGCCGGAAGAGGTGAGCAATAATCAACGTCTGGCACTGCTTAGCGATCCCGTTACGATCTCGCGCTTACACTATCATGTGTGGCAAAAACCTGAAGCCTATGCTGCGTGGATTGAGTCTTACCAGAAACTTCCCGCACCTCATATCAAAGGCTAACGTCGTGTTGGCATGAAAGATAAAGCAACGGCAACCAATTGCCGTTGCTTTTTTTTCGTCTGTCACTCTGTCACAAGGTAAGGTATCCCCGTTCCTGCAGTGAGTAACCGGTATAGAAAGGTGCTCGTTAATACAGGGGCAGCTCGCCTTCTGGGCGGGTTTTGAAACGGCGGTGCAGCCACATGTATTGGTCACGTGCGAGCAGAATATTCTGTTCAACGATGTTGTTCATCCACACGGCAGTTTCGGTTTCATTATCTACAGGGGCATTCTGTTCTGCAGGTTGAATCAGCAGTTCATAGCCTTTTCCGTCAGGCTGGCGGCGTGGGACAAAAGGAATGACGGCAGGCCTCGCGGTCTTTATCAGCATATAACTACCGCGGGTTGTCGCTGCGTTATCGACGGTGAAGAGCGGAGCAAAGACACTACTTTGTGGGCCGTAATCATGATCGGGAGCATACCAGATGATCTCTCCCTGCTTGAGTGCGCGAATCATCCCTTTGAGATCTTTACGATCCAGCATGGACTTATTAGAACGTAGTCTTCCCCAGGTCTGTAACCAATCGATCAGCTTGTTATCGTTTGGGCGGTACACACCGATACCAGGATTGTGCATGCCAAAGATACGGGCTCCCAATTCCAGCGTCAGGAAATGCAGACCAATGAGCAACACGCCTTGCTGCTTTTCCAATACAGGGCGGATATGTTCAAGCCCAGTCACCGTAAACCAGCGTTCGATACGCCAGTTTGGCCAAAACCAGGCCATACCGGTTTCAATTACGCCCATGCCGACAGATTCAAAATTTTTCCTGACTAATGCATCACGCTCAGCCTGCGGCATGTCGGGAAAGCACAGTTCGAGGTTACGGGCGGCAACGTTGACGCGCTTTGGCAATAGACGCAGAGCCAAATGACCCAGTGCGGTACCGATACGATACAGAACGGGATAGGGAAGTAAAACGATGAGGTAAAGGATGCCGATGCCCAACCAGGTGAGCCAGTAGCGCGGATGTAGCAATGAACGATTAAAAGAAGGGATTTGTGTCATGGCCTCAGTATCAATATTTTGGTGCTGCTCAGCACGCGAACCGTTAAAAAACTAGTTAATGGTTAACTGCAAGATAGATTATTACGGCGCTTTGCCAATAACACAAATTACCGCTGCGTTATTGACTGATTTTTATGCAGAAAACGGCTGTGATCGTATCATTTTCAGCAAATGAGTTTTAACCTTTGGTGGCATGATGTGTGGTGAGATAGAGAAGCGGCGACCCAGATAGAATCGCCTGACATAACGTATTTGTTGCTATTGTTTGAAAATGCCCTTGGCGTAGCGTGGTTCACTACGCCAGTATTGTGCCGGGGCGGAAATCTGCGAACCCAGTCTGGCGGCCGCATGCCATGGCCAACGGGGATCGAAGAGGATGGCGCGAGCCAGCCCGATAGCGTCTGCCTCACCGGTTGCAACGATCGCTTCTGCTTGTTCCGGCTCGGTTATCAATCCAACGGCGATGGTGGTGATGCCAACCTCTTGTTTAATCCGCTGCGCATACGGTACCTGATAATTAGGCGCAGGATGGATTTGTTGCAACGGCGACAGACCGCCACTGGATACGTGGATGAAATCACAGCCTAGTTCGTGCAGCGCTTGACTAAGTTGTACCGACTGCTCCAGATCCCAACCACCCTCAACGCCATCTGTCGCAGAAATTCGCACGCCAACGGCTTTATGTGCGGGGAAAACATCGCGTATTGCGCGGTAAATTTCAACGACCAGACGCATCCGATTCTGAAGCGACCCTCCGTAGTTATCCGTGCGATGATTTGTCAGCGGTGAAAGGAACTGATGCAGCAAATAACCGTGAGCGGCGTGAATTTCTATCAGATCAAAGCCCAGACGATCCGCGCGTTTAGCTGAATCCACGAACGAATTAATTAATGCATGGATGTGCTGTTCTGACATTTCCAGCGGTGCCGCATCGCTGGTGTTGTAAGGGAGAGCGGATGGCGCAATGGTTTGCCAGCCTCCCTGTTCCGGACGCAAAAATGCGCGTCCGCTCCACGGAACGTCCGTTGAGGCTTTGCGGCCCGCGTGGCCCAATTGTATGCCAAGAGGCATGGCAGAATAGGTTTTGACCGCGTTAACTGCGCCAGCAAGAGCCTGTTCTGTCGCGTCATCCCACAAACCAAGGTCGTGCGGGGAAATCCGGCCTTCCGGCGAAACCGCGGTAGCTTCGATGATGAGCAGGCCTGCCCCGGAATGTGACAGGTTACCTAAATGCATGGTATGCCAGGCCGTCGCTTTGCCATCCTCAGCCGAATACTGACACATGGGGGCGATGATGATCCGATTGGGCAGTTCGAGTTTGCCAAGTGATACGGGTGAGAAAAGCTGACTCATAATGACAGATCCTTCGATGATGATACTTCATGAAAGCAAAAATGAATCCCAGAGGTCATGGGTTTACGGTAAGGTCATCGGTTTACGGTAGATCACTCTTTGACGTCGCGCTATTCATTTCATGCCCTGACAGTCACCACGCTATCAGGTATGATGCCGAGCGATTTCATATATCGAGCGATGTCTCGATGATGAACGCCACACGCTAACCTCAATGAAGACAGGAACGTACACCATGCCAGTGTTACATAACCGGATTTCTAATGAGGAACTGAAGGCGCGTATGCTTGCGGAAACCGAGCCGCGTACCACAGTTTCTTTCTATAAATATTTCACTATTGATGATCCAAAAGCCTTTCGCGATAGTCTGTATATTCAGCTTGAGCAATGTCAGGTTTTCGGTCGCATTTATATTGCGACTGAGGGGATTAACGCACAAATCAGCGTGCCCAATAATCAGTTCGAGGCCTTTAAGGCGGTATTGTTCAGTGTGCACCCGGCGCTCGATCAGATTCGCTTAAATATCGCTCTGGAAGATGACGGGAAATCGTTCTGGGTATTGCGTATGAAAGTACGCGAACGGATTGTCGCTGATGGGATTGACGATCCGACATTTAACCCAGCGAATGTCGGGCAATACCTGAAAGCCGATCAGGTTAATGCGATGGCTGACGATCCCGACACCGTGTTCGTCGATATGCGTAACCATTACGAATATGAAGTCGGGCACTTCGAGAATGCGCTGGAAGTGCCGTCGGATACGTTTCGTGAGCAGTTGCCGATGGCAGTTGAAATGCTTGATGAGTCGCGCGACAAAAATATTGTCATGTACTGCACAGGCGGGATTCGTTGCGAGAAGGCCAGCGCCTACATGTTGCATCATGGCTTTAAGAACGTGTATCACGTCGAGGGCGGTATTATTGAATATACACGTCAGGCTAAAGCTCAGGGATTACCGTTGAAGTTTATCGGCAAGAATTTCGTGTTTGATGAACGAATGGGAGAGCGCATTTCTGATGACGTTATCGCGCATTGCCATCAGTGCGGAGCGTCGTGTGATAGTCACACTAACTGTCGTAATGAAGGGTGCCATCTTCTGTTTATCCAGTGTCCTGCCTGCGCTGCAAAATACGAAGGCTGCTGTAGTACGCAATGTCAGGATGAAATGAAGCTGCCGCTTGAAGAACAACGAGCGATACGCAGCGGGCGTGAAAATGGAATGAAGATCTTTAATAAATCCAAAGGATTATTACAGTCAACGCTGCACATTCCTGCTCCTGGCGCGAAAGATAAGACTGAATAATTAGCGGTTAACCGTGTAATAGAAAAAGCCCTTTCCACAGGAAAGGGCTTTGTTCTGTTGATGTTCAGTGTCGCCTTATTTCTGGCGAACGCCTTCAACGGAAATAATCAGTTCTACATCCTGCGAAGCTGGGCCCAAATCTGTCGTGATGTTGAAGTCTTTCAACTTGATAGTGCCTTCAGCTTGAAAACCTGCACGATAACCACCCCAAGGATCATCGCCCTGACCGATCAGTTTGGCATCTAGCTTAACCGGCTTGGTGACGCCATTTAATGTCAGGTTGCCGGTGATATCGTAATCTTCACCGTCTTTCTTCACTTCAGTGGAGATAAACGTTGCCTGCGGATGCTTGGTAACGTTTAAAAATTCTGCGCTGCGAAGGTGTTTGTCACGCTCAGCGTGGTTAGTGTCAACGCTGTTAGTGTTGATAGTGACATTTACTTTATCTGCTGATGGATTTTTCTCATCAAAGGTAAAGGCGCCATCGAAGTCGTTAAAGCTGCCGTAAAGCCAGCTGTAACCAAGGTGTTTAATGCGGAATTCAATAAACGCGTGCTGGCCTTCTTTATCGAACTTGTACTCTGCCGCCAGTGCAGAACCGGCAGAGGCAAGCATGGATACTGCAGTCAGGCTCAGTAGTGTTTTCTTCAGCATTGGTATTTCTCCATAAAATCCATAAGGTTAATGAACGTTGCGACCCAACATTCGTTTCAACGTGCTATCACCATCTATAAAGTGGTGTTTTAATGCGGCTAAACCGTGCAGTGCTGATAAGGCAACCACCGCCCATGCAAGATAAAGATGCACGTCGCCTGCTATATCGGCCTGATCCGTCAAGCCGCTGACAATGGCCGGAACAGAAAACCAGCCAAAAACGGGAACTGAATGCCCTTCGGCAGTGGAAATAAGATATCCACTAATCAGAATGGAGAACAAAATAACGTAAAGCGCGATATGAGCGAGTGTGGCACCCACGCGAGTGACGGTAGCGTAACTTTTCAGTGGAGGCGGTGGTGGTGAAATAAAGCGCCATATGACGCGAAAAATCATGACGGCAAAAAGCAGTACACCAATCGCTTTGTGAATTTCAGGTGCGCGGTGATACCAAACACTATAATAGTTAAGTGTCACCATCCAAAGTCCTGAGGCGAACATGCCATAAACGGTTAACGCTGCAATCCAGTGCAGAAAAATGCTGATATGGCCGTAACGGGATGGGGAATTACGCCAAGTCATATTATGATTCCTTCAAGTTGAGTGCGTTTGTTAAACAAAAGCTAAACAGAAGCGAATGAAAGGTCAATGTAATATTTGTGATTATCACGTTACTAAATTATGTAACAAATTTTTTGATTTTATTGTGAAAGTGAATTCAATTTTTTTGATAATTTAAGGGGAGAACCGTCACCTCAGCAGGAGAACAGTGGCAATAGCGAACAGAACAGGTTAGCTGCATCGCGGCTATAGGGGGATTGTGCTTCAGTCTGCGAGTCTTAAAACATGAGGAAAATACGGTATTCTGAAATAACAATACCGCCAATAGGGCGGTATTGTTATGAATGCAAAGGGTATGAACGCAAATTCATGGGTATTGAATATAATATTAATAACGCTATCAATGACTAATGTTTTCGATAATCACTGACGTCACAGTCTGTCGATTCGATTTTCGCAATACCAGCTTCAAGTATATGTATCAGCTGTCTGGCAACATCGGTCGTTAGCCAAAGGGTTCGATCAACATGTGCTTCGTCTGGTGCTTGATCCGCGGTGGATAAGTAGTGTAAACGGATCATCATGGCGTCATAACTGTCAACGGTGCTGATGTCCCAACCTACAAGAGGATGTGTCTGAATAACTTCATTTTTTCTATCCATAAATACCCCTTATTGACTAGTTACTAACATGAGTGACTAATGAGGCTTCTGGTAGCTCATTATTTTTGAATGAGCATTATGAGTATACTGCTGCTTATTTGTTTTATGGAAAATATTTTCATTTTTTGTGTAAAAAAAATTACACAGGCAGTTATGACGAAGGCGTAGGTGATGTCTCTGATGAAATGTCGGGACGAATTGGCTTTCATCCCGAAAGTGTGGTTAGCAGGAGCGGCAGGACATTATTCCACACCGGATCCTGCATTTTTCTCCAATGCGGCAGCAAGTCGGGCAAGGTATTTTTTCATCGCTGGATCTCGATTTTCATTTTGAGATTCGAGCGTCAGGTTATGAATCATCAGTGTGTTTGCTTTCTCATCGAGGCAGAATGCCAGAGACGAAAAGGCGAGTTCCAGAGCATCGATTTTGCGTTGTTGCTCGCCAATCAGCCCCAGTAGTTCCCCGAATGTCATTGCCTCTTCTGGTTTTTCTACCGTCATAACAGATACCCTCGGTCATAGCACATGGCGAAATGCCTCTTTAAACTGCCATTACAGCCTATATCTTCCTTATCTTTCAAGCTTTAGACTACTCTGTCGTAAACCAATCGTCGGCGCTTTCCCACGTTTCCTGCAAGATTTCAGAGATACGATCTTTGTCATCTTTACCTGCACCCATGACCGTCAGGTTATTTGCGGATGCATAACGAACCTGAATGGGGGTATCGGGGTAAATTTTGTGAATACGCTTTTCCAGCTCATGCCTGAGTGCTTCAATCGCACCGGCGGGTAACGGCGTTGTCTTTGCTAGAGTGATTTCTACGCGCATGGTTGCCTCCAAACTTTAAACTGTTTATTTATACAGTCATTACAAGTGGAGAACAAGACGCGCAATAAAATTTAGCCCATCGGCATAATGCAGATGGGCTTGTCGATTAACGGACTGACCAGTTGAGACTTTGTCCCGCCAGGAAGGGGATGAGTGACTCGTCACCGAGAGAGATTTCTTCTGGGAACGTGACCGTTTCACGGTGAAGTTCAATCCAACTGTCGTTTACCGGTAGGTCATAAAAACGTGGGCCGTTCAGTGAGCAGAATGCTTCAAGTTTATCAAGCGCGTTCATTTCTTCAAAAACGGTGGCGTAGGTACTTAATGCTGCCTGGGCATTAAACACGCCAGCGCAGCCACAACTGGATTCTTTTCGGTGTTTTGCGTGAGGCGCGGAGTCAGTACCGAGGAAAAGGCGTTCACAGCCGCTGGCGACGGCTTCACGTAGCGCCTGCTGATGGGTATTGCGTTTTAAGATCGGCAGGCAGTACAGGTGAGGGCGAACGCCGCCAACCAGCATATGATTGCGGTTAAACATCAGGTGCTGTGGTGTAATGGTAGCGGCGAGATAATTATTACCTTCAACAACATACTGCGCGGCTTCTTTTGTCGTAATGTGCTCAAGGACGATTTTCAGTTCTGGGAATTGTTGGCGCAATGGCTCCAGCACCGTTTCGATGAAGCGCGCTTCTCGGTCGAAAATATCAACGGCAGCGTCGGTAACTTCACCGTGGATGAGCAGCGGCATACCCATTTTTTGCATTTTCTCCAGAATAGCGGAGATATTGGCGACGCTGGTTACTCCATGGCTGGAGTTTGTTGTGGCGTTGGCTGGGTATAATTTGGCTGCGGTAAAGACGCCTTGCTCAAAGCCATTCACGATTTCATTGGGATCAAGCGCATCGGTCAGGTAGCACGTCATCAACGGCTGAAAGTCATCGCCCTGCGGAACCGCGGCCAGAATACGCTGACGATATGCGATAGCGCTGGCTACGGTAGTAATCGGTGGCGTCAGGTTAGGCATAACAATCGCACGGCCAAAGAAACGGCTGGTATAGGGGAGAACGGTTTCCAGCATCCGATCGTCACGCAGGTGAATGTGCCAATCGTCAGGGCGACGGATTTTAAGAATAGTGGGCTGTGCGGTCATGGAATTGCGCTCCGGCGGTCAGTAGAAAACATCGTATTTCGGTTGGTTTTGGGACTGATACGGCGGGGGATAAGGATAAGCGTAAAGCCATTCGAATGCATCCGTTTGTTGATGAATGCTTGAAATTAACCGTGAATTGGCATCTGATAGCACTATCTTTTCATTGATAAATAAGGGATGTATATGGAAATTCGTATTGTCGCTACCATTCAGGCAAAAGCAGAGTTCATTGCAGACGTTACCGCAACGCTAAAGCGCGTGGTGGCACCTAGCCGACAGGAAGCGGGTAATGTGCAGTACGATCTGCATGAAGCCGTAGATAAAGCCGGTTCGTTTGTGTTCTTCGAGCGCTGGAAAGATCGAGAGGCTTTGACATCACATGAGCAGAGCGATCACTTCAAGAACCTGCTTGCTGAACTGGATGGCAAAACGGACAGCGTAGATATCAAACTATTGAATCTTTTAGGCTAACAAAAGCACTATTCATAAAAAAACCCGCCAATTGGCGGGTTTTGTCTATAGATGTCAGAATTACTCGCTGACTGGTGTAGGTTTGGTTGCTGGCGCAGTTGACTGGTTAACTGCCGCATGACCGCCTGCCGAACCTTTTCCAGAGAACGGATAGGTAGGACGAATCCAATCACTGTGTCGGGCAGGTTCCGCGTGGTATGCCGGCGCTGGTGCTTTAGTCATTGGCGCTGTTGCATGGAATTTATAGCGAGGCTGCTCAGCAACGGCTGCTGCTTTTGTTACACTCACTACAGTCTCTGCCACATCTGCTTTCTCGGTTGCATCAGCGATGCTATCTGCTTGTTTGTCTTCTGCAACGGCTTCCGTAGCGACATCGTCAGCTACGACAGTTTCAGTCACTACCGCTTCAGCTACTGTGCCTTCAGTTGCAACAGGTTCAACGATCTGTGCGTCTTCCGCAGCCAGAGCTGTATCAGTCACCTTTGCGTCCTCTACGGCAGTTACGGCAACCGCAGTGATAGCATCGTCGATAGCGGTGTTCTCGGTAACGGGCTCGACGACGGTTTCTTCGTCTGCAGAACTTACCTCGACATTTGCGACATTGCTATCCTGAATCACATCGGCAGATTGCGCTGTCGCGGTTACAATAGCCTCTTCCTGAGTGACGGCTTCAGCAATCGCCACGTTTTTCACTGCACTGGATTCCGCTGTATCCGCTTGTGTCGCCACTGCGGTTTCAACGACGGCAGGTAACAGCGGTGTTTCAATCGCTGCAACGTTTTCGCCCTGCGGTTGACCTTCAACTTGCTGTATCTGTGCAAGAGGATAGGTAACCCATACTTTTCCTGATGCCATTTCCGGTGATGCGGCGGCAAATTCCAACTGCATCGGAGACTGAGACGGGTAACGCTCATCACGATAGCGACGACGGCGTTGACCGCTGACGCGCAGATGGCGTGGCGAGCGACGTGAACGGCGTGGCATACCACCGTTCTCAGCGTTGGCACGATTTGCGTCGTTTGGCTCGTTATCGATCTCGTTATTGTCTACCGCAACATCGCTTGGCTTGACGTAAGATTGAGCCTGCTCAGATGGAACAGCGGCAGGTGCTGCGCTATCAGAGAGGGTATCCTGCTGAACGTCGGACTGAACGCGTACTTTTTGCGTCAGTTGGCGGCGTTGGCGCCGTGGCATAACCTGAATCGGTTTATCCTGCTCGGCTGCGTTGTCATCGGAATCATCAACTGCTGGCTGAACTTTTGACTCATTAGAAGCCTGACGGCGTTCGTCCTGACGACGACGCTGACGCTCAGCACGTGGTTCACGGCGCGGCTGCTCTTCTGAACTGGTTTTTTCCGCGTTTTCTGCAACCACTTCTTCGTTCTGTCGCTTATTACGGCGCTGCTCATCACGCTGTTCACGATTGTCACGATTGTCACGATTGTCACGATTGTCACGATTGTCACGAGAACCACGATCGCGGCGATTATTACCCTGACGACGTGAATTACGACGTTCAGAACGCTGGCCTTCAGCAGATTTCTCTTCTTCGGCCTTCTTCTCGTCAACGCTATCCGCTGCTTTTACCGCAGGTTCAGAAGCAAAGGCATTTTTTAAGGCGCTGAAGAAACGGCTGATAAGGCCTGGTTGAGCGGCTTCCGCAGGTTTCGCTGCAGCAGGGGGCGCCTTGGTTACCGACGGTGCGGTTTCCGCTGGCATTTCTGCCATGGTAAACGTCGCTAAAGCAGGTTGTTCTGGCTGTTTACGCTCAATCGTCTGTTCGTCTTGCTGTTGCTGCGTTTCCGTTTCCAAACGCTGAGGAAGCAGATAGCTGAGCGTTGGCTTTTCTTCGCCTTTACGGACGCGGACAACGGAGTAGTGCGGCGTTTGCATGCCGTCGTGTGGCACGATGACGGCGCGCACGCCACCTTGACGTTTCTCAATGGCGTTAACAGCGTCACGCTTTTCATTCAGCAAATAAGAAGCAATCTGGACTGGAACAATTGCGTGGACTTCTTTGGTATTTTCTTTCAGCGCTTCTTCTTCAATCAGACGAAGAATGGACAGGGAAAGTGATTCATTGTCACGAATCGTACCGGTACCGCTACAGCGTGGGCAGACGTGGTGGCTGGATTCGCCCAATGACGGGCTCAGGCGCTGACGCGACATTTCCAGCAGTCCAAAGCGGGAAATCCGGCCAATCTGAATACGTGCGCGATCCTGGCGCACGGAGTCGCGTAGGCGGTTTTCCACTTCACGCTGGTGGCGAACCGGCGTCATATCAATGAAGTCGATAACAATCAGGCCACCGAGGTCACGTAGGCGCAATTGGCGAGCAATTTCATCTGCGGCTTCAAGGTTGGTATTAAACGCGGTTTCTTCGATATCGCCACCGCGCGTTGCTCGGGCGGAGTTAATATCAATCGCCGTCAGCGCTTCGGTGGTATCGATAACGATAGAACCGCCAGATGGCAAACGAACCTCACGCTGGAAAGCCGATTCGATCTGCGATTCGATCTGATAGTGGCTGAAAAGCGGGATTTCACCACTGTACAGTTTGATTTTGCTGCTGAAATCAGGGCGACCCAACGCAGAAATATGTTCTTTCGCCAGATCGAGAATTTTCGGGTTGTCGATCAATATCTCGCCAATGTCTGGGCGCAGATAATCACGGAAAGCGCGGACAATGACATTACTTTCCTGATGGATCAGGAATGGTGCAGGGCGGCCTTCGGCAGCTTTTTTGATCGCGTCCCAGTGTTTCAGACGGAAAGCCAGATCCCATTGCAGCGCTTCAGCGGATTTGCCTACACCCGCGGTGCGAACAATGAGTCCCATACCATCAGGTAGTTGCAGCGATCCCAGTGCTTCTTTAAGCTCGGTGCGATCATCACCTTCGATGCGGCGGGAGATTCCACCGGCACGTGGGTTATTCGGCATTAAGACCAGATAGCTACCCGCCAGGCTGATAAAGGTGGTCAGCGCTGCGCCTTTGTTGCCACGCTCTTCTTTGTCTACCTGAACAATGACTTCCTGACCTTCACGTAACACATCTTTAATGTTAGGACGACCATGGGAAGCATAGTTGCTGGGGAAGTATTCGCGGGCGATTTCTTTAAGAGGGAGGAAACCATGTCTTTCTGCGCCGTAATCAACAAAAGCCGCTTCAAGACTGGGTTCGATACGAGTGATTTTACCTTTGTAGATATTTGCTTTCTTCTGCTCATGACCTGGACTTTCGATATCCAAATCATACAGCCGTTGACCATCAACCAAGGCAACACGCAACTCTTCCTGCTGAGTTGCGTTAATTAACATTCTTTTCATCTTCAACTTACTCGTTATTTTTACTTGCATTATTGATAGAGCTGCGGACAAAAGAACCGCATGACCGGAGTGAACCGATGGCCTCGTGGCTTATCGCAGGGACGTCAACCTCCCGGTTGTCGCCTGCATAGAGACGCATGTTTCGGTAGCCTGTGTTTCCTGATGGAAAACAGCGCGTTTACTGAGGGAACAGCTTCTGAATAATGTCGCCAGATCTGATTCCATTTACCGGCCAAGCTGCAATCCGCAGCCCGCTAACTGCTTGATTTCGCATTACGTCTTACGCCATTGCTGCGTGTGTGCGTCATCAGGCAAATTTAATAATTTCGCAATATCCCCGTGTTTTATCGGAAATCCACGTGGGAAACGCAAAAGCATTATTCCACTGCTGATACCGTTATAGCAAGGTGACTTTGCCTGTCTGTATGAAGATAATTCTGCCGTGATCACCAAAACGGGCAGGGTTTGATGCTACAACGCAATTCACCCGTCACTTACTCGCGTTACTTACCCGATAGTGCAACAATATCTTCATAAGTCAGACACACAGTTAAGCACAGAAAAAGAAGTGGCGCTATCGGGTTGCTCTATTTAGAATCGCGCATCATGAAAACAGATAATCCTTCAGTACAATTTGTGACGATCTCCGCAGATGAAGCGGGGCAGCGCGTCGATAATTTTTTGCATACCCACTTAAAGGGTGTGCCTAAAAGCATGGTTTACCGCATCTTGCGTAAAGGTGAGGTAAGAATAAATAAGAAGCGTGTCAAGCCTGAGTATAAATTGCTCGACGGTGACGTTATTCGTATTCCGCCTATTCGACAGGCAGAACGTGATGAAACGCCTGTTTCTGCGAGTCTTGGTAAAGTGGCGGCGTTGGCCGAGTGTATTATTTATGAAGATGACTACCTGTTAGTGCTAAATAAGCCCTCGGGTACGGCCGTGCATGGCGGCAGTGGTCTAAGTTTCGGCGTGATTGAAGGGCTGCGCGCTTTACGCCCGGAAGCGCGTTTTCTGGAGTTAGTACACCGTCTCGACCGCGATACATCGGGCGTTTTGCTGGTCGCAAAAAAACGCTCGGCCTTACGTTCTCTGCACGAACAGTTGCGGCTGAAAGGTATGCAAAAAGACTATCTGGCGCTGGTTCGTGGTCAGTGGCAGTCTCATTGCAAAGTGGTTCAGGCTCCGTTGTTGAAAAATATTCTGCAAAGCGGTGAGCGCGTCGTGCGAGTTAATAGCGACGGTAAGCCGTCAGAAACGCGCTTTAAAATAGAAGAACGTTTTGAACACGCGACACTGGTGCGGGCGAGCCCTGTCACAGGACGTACGCATCAAATTCGTGTGCATACTCAGTATGCTGGGCATCCGATAGCATTTGACGACCGTTACGGCGATCGGGAGTTCGATGAACAACTGGCGGATACCGGTTTAAAACGTCTGTTCCTGCATGCGCAGGCGCTGCGTTTTGAGCACCCGAATACCGGTGAAACGCTGAGAATCGAAGCGCCACTGGATAGCGGACTGCGTCGCTGTCTTCAGGCGTTGCGCAAGACCAAAGCGTAACTGTTGATACCTACATGACTTTATTTGTCGGGATAGCGCGTCATTGTGCTATCCCGATGGGTGTTATGCCGTCAAAGGGTTAATGCCTTCCTTTTGTAACATCTGAATCAGCGCGATCAATGGTAACCCAATGAGCGTATTGGGATCGCGCCCAGATAATCGTTCAAATAATGCAATGCCCAACCCTTCGCTTTTGAAGCTGCCTGCACAGTTCCATGGCTGCTCTTTCTCCAGATAGCCATCAATTTCCGCTTCCGTTAGCGTTCTAAAATGCACATCAAATGGCTCTGCGATGCTCTGTATTTCCTGCGTCGCACTATTGAAAAGCGCTAAACCGGTAAAAAAGGAAACGCATTTCCCGCTGGCCTCTTGTAACTGCCGCGTCGCGTTAACCTTATTATGTGGTTTTCCTGTAATGGTATTCCCCAGAACGCAAACCTGATCGGAGCCGATAATCAGGTGATTGGGGTAGTGCGTGGCCAACGCTTTAGCTTTGTTTTCAGCAAGGCGGATTACAAGATCGACGGCGCTTTCATCTGGGAGTGGTGTTTCATCAATGTCCGGTGCCGCGCAAACAAAGGGGATCGCCAGCTTGTCCAATAAGGCGCGGCGATATGGTGAGGTTGAGGCAAGAACGATCTGCTGCATAATTTTTTGATAAACCGTAGCGTAATGATGAAAGGCATTTTAAACTGTGCGCCGCTCTGGAAGCGAATATTGGTGAAAGGTGGTGCATCACTGCCTTTTTCTTTGACTCTATGTCGTTACGACGTTAATATGCGCGCCCTATGCAAAAGGTAAAATTACCCTTAACCCTTGATGCGGTCCGCACTGCTCAGAAGCGTTTAGATTACGTTGGTATCTATTCGCCAGAACAAGTAGAGCGTGTTGCCGAATCAGTGGTGAGTGTGGATAGTGATGTTCAGGCCTCTTTATCTTTCAATATTGATAATCAGCGTCTGGCAGTGATTGACGGTAACGCTGATGTTACGGTCACACTGATGTGTCAACGTTGCGGAAAGCCGTTTGAACATCAAGTCCATGCGACATTCTGTTTTAGCCCGGTCGTCAATGATGAGCAGGCCGAAGCGTTACCGGAAGCGTATGAGCCGATCGGCGTTGATGAATTTGGCGAAGTCGATCTGCTGGCAATGATTGAAGATGAAATTATTCTGATGTTGCCTATCGCCCCGGTGCATGATTCTGAACACTGTGAAGTGTCCGAAGCGGACATGGTGTTTGGCCAACTGCCTGAAGAGGCGGAAAAACCAAATCCGTTTGCCGTATTAGCCAGTTTAAAGCGTAAGTAATTAAGGAGTAAGGTCCATGGCCGTACAACAAAACAAACCTAGCCGTTCCAAACGTGGTATGCGTCGTTCACACGATGCGTTGACTACCGCTTCTGTATCCGTAGATAAAGTTTCTGGCGAAACTCACCTGCGTCACCACATCACTGCGGATGGTTACTACCGCGGTCGCAAGGTTATTGCTAAGTAATTCTTGCGAATTATTTGCAAGTCAATACCTTGACACGCCTAACTCTGGCGTTAGATGCGATGGGCGGGGATTTTGGTCCCTGCGTAACAGTGCCTGCTGCATTGCAGGCACTGGCTTCTAATCCAGCTCTCAATTTGTTATTAGTCGGCGATCCTGCTGCGATTACACCATTACTTGCCAAAGTCGATTCTGATTTACTTTCCCGCTTAGAGGTTGTTCCGGCGGAGTCGGTTATTGCGAGTGATGCGAGGCCGTCGCAGGCTATTCGTGCCAGCCGTGGTACTTCAATGCGCATAGCGCTTGAGTTGATTAAAGACGGTAGGGCACATGCTTGTGTGAGCGCAGGCAATACGGGTGCGCTTATGGGGCTGGCTAAGCTCCTGATTAAGCCACTTGACGGTATTGAACGTCCTGCGTTGGTATCGGTCTTACCTCACCAGCAGTATGGAAAGACAGTCGTGTTGGATCTAGGGGCGAATGTTGACTGTGACAGCACGATGCTGGTTCAGTTTGCCGTGATGGGCTCAGTGATGGCAGAAGAAGTGCTGGAACTGAAGAACCCTCGGGTCGCGTTGTTGAATATTGGTGAAGAAGAAAGCAAAGGGCTGAGCACTATCCGTGAAGCAGCGGCACAGCTAAAAGAGGCACCATCAATAAATTACATCGGTTACCTGGAAGGCAACGATCTGCTGACTGGGAAAACGGACGTGATGGTCTGTGACGGCTTTGTGGGGAATGTCACACTGAAAACGGTGGAAGGCGTGGTAAGGATGTTCCTGTCACTGCTGAAATCGCCAGCTTCAGGCCCTGGGCAAACACAAAAACGGTCCTGGTGGTTGAAATGGCTAGGGCGTTTGTTACAAAAGCGCTTATCAAAGCGTTTCGGTCATTTGAACCCCGATCAATATAATGGCGCATGCCTGCTAGGATTGCGGGGAACTGTAATCAAAAGCCATGGTGCAGCAAACCAGAGAGCGTTTGCGGTTGCTATTGAACAGGCAATGCAGACGGTACGGCGGCAGCTTCCCGACCGGATTGCCGCCCGTCTAGAAGCGGTATTACCCAAGAGTGACTAAGCGTACATGTATACAAAAATAATCGGAACGGGCAGCTATATGCCTGAACAAATCAGGACGAACGCTGATTTAGAAAAGATGGTGGAAACGACGGACGAATGGATCGTCACACGTACTGGAATCCGTGAGCGCCGAATTGCTGCGCCGGATGAAAACGTGGCGACCATGGGATATCGTGCCGCGCAAAAAGCGCTGGAAATGGCAAATGTCGATCCTTCTGAAGTCGGTCTTCTAATTGTTGCGACGACATCATCGAGCCATGCTTTCCCGAGTTCTGCCTGCCAGATTCAGCAGCTGTTAGGGATCAAAGATACAATTGCCTTCGATCTGGCCGCAGCCTGTGCCGGTTTTACCTATGCACTGAGCGTTGCTGATCAATACGTTAAAAATGGTGCGGTGAAATACGCACTGGTGATCGGTTCCGATACGCTGTCTCGTACATTGGATCCTGAAGATCGCGGCACGCTTATTCTGTTCGGTGATGGTGCGGGCGCCGTGCTGTTAACGCCGTCAGAGCAACCGGGGATTCTTTCTACCCATCTGCATGCTGATGGCCGTTATGGCGAACTGCTGGCACTGCCGCATCAGGATCGTAATCATACTGATACGCATGCTTACCTGACGATGGCGGGTAATGAAGTTTTTAAAGTGGCAGTGACTGAACTGGCGCATATCGTTGAGGAAACGCTGCAAGCGGCTCAACTGGACAAAAGTGAATTAGACTGGCTAGTGCCTCATCAGGCTAACTTGCGAATCATCAGTGCTACGGCGAAGAAACTGGGTATGGGGATGGACAAGGTGGTTGTGACGCTGGATCGTCATGGTAATACC
Source organism: Pectobacterium sp. CFBP8739 (assembly GCF_013449375.1). GTDB lineage: Bacteria > Pseudomonadota > Gammaproteobacteria > Enterobacterales > Enterobacteriaceae > Pectobacterium. The sequence continues at coordinate 161,889 of NZ_JACDRR010000011.1, forward strand.
TCTGCGGCTTCCGTACCTTCAGCGCTTGATGAAGCCGTGCGCGATGGGCGTATTAAACCAGGGCAACTGGTGCTGCTTGAAGCCTTCGGCGGCGGTTTTACCTGGGGCTCCGCGCTGGTTCGTTTTTAATTAAACAGGATTGTGATATGACGCAATTTGCAATGGTGTTTCCCGGTCAGGGATCGCAGACGGTAGGTATGTTGGCTGAACTGGCGGCAGAACACCCCATCGTCACTGAAACGTTTGCTCAGGCTTCTGAAGCGTTAGGTTATGACTTATGGCAGCTCACCCAGCAAGGGCCGGCTGAAGAGTTGAATAAGACTTGGCAGACGCAGCCTGCGTTACTGACCGCTTCTGTTGCTATCTGGCGTGTCTGGCAGCAGCGGGGAGGGAAAGCGCCTGCTCTGATGTCTGGTCATAGCCTTGGTGAATATTCCGCACTGGTTTGTGCTGGCGTTCTGGATTTCCAACAGGCTGTCCGTTTAGTTGAACTGCGTGGCAAGCTGATGCAGGAAGCAGTACCGGAAGGAACGGGCGCGATGTATGCCATTATCGGGCTTGATAACGACGCTATTGCCAAAGCGTGTGAAGAATCCGCGCAGGGGCAGGTGGTTTCTCCAGTAAACTTCAACTCACCGGGTCAGGTGGTGATTGCGGGTAATAAAGACGCCGTTGAGCGTGCTGGTGCCGCGTGTAAAGCCGCAGGGGCGAAACGCGCGTTGCCGCTGCCTGTCAGCGTACCGTCACACTGTGCGCTGATGGAGCCAGCCGCGAAGAAACTCGCGGTTGCGCTGGAGTCTGTGACGTTTAATGCTCCGGTCATCCCCGTTGTCAATAATGTTGATGCAAGCATCGAAACAACACCGGAAGCGATTCGCGATGCGCTGGTACGCCAGCTGTATTGCCCTGTGCGCTGGACGGATTGTGTTGAATTTATGGCCTCTCAGGGCGTTGAATCACTGTTAGAAGTCGGGCCAGGTAAAGTATTGACTGGCTTAACCAAACGAATCGTCGATACCCTGACAGCAGCTGCGGTGAACGATCCTGCTTCTCTATCAGCGGCGATTGAGAAATAAGAACGGAGAAGACAATGAGTTTTGAGGGGAAAATTGCACTGGTTACCGGTGCAAGCCGTGGTATTGGGCGTGCCATCGCCGAGACGTTGGTTGCCCGCGGGGCAAAAGTCATTGGTACCGCAACCAGCGAAAAAGGTGCTGAAGCTATTAGCGGCTGGCTGGGTGAGAACGGTAAAGGTTATATGCTGAATGTTGCCGATGCAGCATCAGTAGAAAGCGTATTAGCAGAAATTCGCGCAGAATTCGGGGAAATTGATATTCTTATCAATAACGCGGGCATCACCCGTGATAACCTGCTGATGCGTATGAAAGATGATGAGTGGCACGATATTCTGGATACCAATTTAACGTCGGTATTCCGCATGTCTAAAGCAGTGATGCGTGCCATGATGAAGAAACGTTTTGGCCGGATCATTACCATCGGTTCCGTTGTGGGAACGATGGGCAATGCAGGACAAGCTAACTACGCGGCAGCGAAGGCGGGACTGATTGGATTCAGTAAATCCCTCGCGCGTGAGGTGGCTTCTCGTGGTATTACGGTCAACGTTGTCGCGCCTGGTTTTATCGAAACAGATATGACTCAGGCATTGACAGAAGAACAGCGAGCAGGCATTTTGACGTCGGTTCCAGCTAACCGACTCGGTGATGCTAAAGAAATCGCCAGTGCTGTTGTATTTTTAGCCTCTGATGAAGCTGCTTACATTACTGGCGAAACATTGCATGTCAATGGCGGCATGTATATGATCTAAAAAGCTCGAAAACTATTTGCATTATTTGCGGTGATAACCGCAAAATAGCACAAAATCGTGGTTCGACCAGCCGAGATTTTGTTGCATCTTTTCAAACATTTTATACACTACGAAAACCATCGCGAAAGCGAGTTTTGATAGGAAATTTAAGAGTATGAGCACTATCGAAGAACGCGTTAAGAAAATCATCGTTGAACAGCTTGGTGTTAAGCAGGAAGAAGTCGTAAACAATGCTTCTTTCGTTGATGACCTCGGCGCTGATTCTCTTGACACTGTTGAGCTGGTAATGGCTCTGGAAGAAGAATTTGATACTGAGATTCCAGACGAAGAAGCTGAAAAAATCACGACTGTTCAGGCAGCCATTGATTTCATTCAGGCTAACCAGCAGTAAGCGAACATATCTAGGCGGTCATTCGACCGCCTAAGTTTTTTTGTCCCGCAGTGTCTTTTTTTTCCCTCCCTGGAGGATAAGCGTGTCTAAGCGTCGAGTAGTTGTGACCGGACTGGGCATGTTATCTCCTGTCGGCAATACAGTTGAGTCTACCTGGAGTGCTCTTCTTGCCGGTCAGAGTGGTATCAGCCTGATCGACCATTTCGATACTAGTGCCTACGCAACGCGTTTTGCTGGCTTAGTAAAGGATTTTAATTCTGAGGAATTCATTTCGCGTAAAGAAGCTCGCAAAATGGATGCCTTTATTCAATACGGCGTTGCTGCTGGCGTTCAGGCTATGCAGGATTCCGGTTTGGAAGTAACGGAAGAGAACGCGCCGCGTATCGGTGCGGCGATTGGTTCCGGCATCGGCGGTCTGGGTCTTATTGAAGAGAACCACACCGCGCTGGTGAACGGCGGCCCGCGTAAAATCAGTCCGTTCTTCGTGCCGTCAACCATCGTCAATATGGTGGCTGGGCATCTTACTATCATGTACGGGCTGCGTGGCCCGAGCATCTCTATCGCTACAGCCTGTACGTCGGGCGTGCATAATATTGGTCAGGCAGCGCGTATCATTGCTTACAACGATGCGGATGTGATGTTGGCCGGCGGCGCAGAGAAAGCCAGTACGCCATTGGGCGTTGGTGGGTTCGGTGCTGCTCGTGCGTTGTCTACGCGCAATGACGATCCTCAGGCAGCAAGCCGTCCGTGGGATAAAGATCGTGATGGTTTTGTACTGGGTGACGGTGCTGGCATCATGGTGCTGGAAGAGTATGAACACGCGAAAAAGCGCGGTGCGAAAATCTATGCAGAAATTGTTGGATTTGGCATGAGCAGCGACGCGTATCATATGACGTCTCCGCCGGAGAACGGTTCTGGTGCTGCGCTGGCGATGGAAAATGCGCTCCGTGACGCGGGTCTGTCAACGAGCCAGATCGGTTATATTAACGCGCATGGTACTTCTACGCCTGCGGGTGATAAAGCGGAAACACAGGCGGTGAAATCTGTGTTTGGTGCGGACGCTAGCAGCGTGCTGGTGAGCTCGACAAAATCGATGACGGGTCACTTACTCGGTGCGGCAGGCGCGGTGGAGTCTATCTTCAGTATTCTTGCTCTGCGCGATCAGGCTGTTCCGCCAACGCTCAATCTGGACAATCCAGATGAAGGCTGCGATCTGGATTTCGTGCCGCATGAGGCGCGTCAGGTCAGCAACTTGGAATACGTACTCTGCAACTCTTTCGGCTTCGGTGGAACCAATGGTTCTCTGATCTTCCGTAAGATTTGATTGCAATAGCGTCTTAAAAAAACCCGGTTTCCGGGTTTTTTTTTGCCTGTATAAAATCAGACACGCCTGCTTGTCTGCAACGCCGCTTTGCTGGCAAGCTGACGACGATGAATGATGCGGAGCTTATTATGCTGTGGATTAATGGTCAGTTACAGAAACAGCTTTCGGTGCTCGATCGAGGTACACAGTACGGTGACGGCTGTTTTACGACAGCCAGAGTATGCGATGGCGAGATTGTCTGGCTTGATCGACATGTCGCGCGTCTGCAACAGGCCGCTACGCGCTTATTATTTCCGACGCTTGATTGGGAAAGTCTGATCGCTGAAATGAAACAGGCAGCACTGGGGCGAGCAGACGGCGTCGTGAAAGTGATGTTAACGCGCGGTGCTGGCGGGCGTGGCTATAGTCCCCTGGGCTGCATGCAACCAACCCGAATCGTCATGCAGGTCGGCTATCCCACTCACTATGACGACTGGCGTGAGCAGGGCATTAGCCTGAACCTTAGCCCTGTCGCGCTCGCGAAAAATCCGCTGTTAGCGGGCATTAAGCATCTCAATCGGCTTGAACAAGTGCTGATTCGTGCGCATCTTGACCAGACTTCAGCCGACGAGACCCTCGTGCTTGACACCTCTGGTGCGCTAGTGGAATGCTGTGCCGCAAATTTATTCTGGCGCAAAGGGCACCGGATCTATACGCCAGATTTATCTGAATCAGGAGTGGATGGCGTTGCTCGACAGCATATTATTGCCTTGCTGGCAGATTCTGATTTTGAGCTAGAAATTGTTAGTGAACCCGTAAGCACACTGTCCGATGCGGACGAAGTGCTGGTTTGTAATGCATTAATGCCGATAGTCCCCGTGAATCAGGCGCATGTCTGGCGTTACCACTCCCGAGAGCTTTATCGATTCCTGAGTTCTGACTGCTAGTAGATGGTTGATTTATGAAGAAAAAGAAAATTGGTTTGCTGATTATCACTGCCATTGTGCTGATATTACTGGTCGCATGGCAGAAAATGCAGCGTTTTGCTGATTCTCCATTGGCTATCGAAAAGGAAACTATCTTTACGCTTCCTGCTGGTACAGGAAGAGAAGGGCTGGAAACGCTGCTTCTCGATCAGCATGTCATTACCGATGGCACATTTTTTCCGTGGCTGCTGCGTATTGAGCCTGAATTGGCAAAATTCAAAGCAGGTACGTATCGCTTGACTTCGGGCATGACCGTGCGCGAGATGCTGGCGCTGCTATCCAGCGGAAAAGAAGCGCAATTTTCTATCCGTTTTGTCGAAGGCTCACGTTTGAAAGAGTGGCTGGTCACGCTGCAACAAGCACCTTATATCAAGCATTCATTGGCCGATAAAACCGAACAGGATGTTGCCACCCAGTTGGAAATCAAAGATAAGCCGAATCCGGAAGGCTGGTTTTATCCTGATACGTATTCATACACGGCAGGTACGAGCGATATCGCCCTGTTGCAGCGTGCGCATCAGCGCATGAAAAAAACGGTGGATGAGGTATGGAAAGGGCGCGAAGATGGATTGCCGTATAAAACGCCAGAAGAATTGTTGACGATGGCCTCAATCATTGAAAAAGAAACGGCCATTAATGAAGAACGTACTCAGGTTGCCTCCGTTTTTATCAATCGGTTACGGCTTGGGATGCGCTTGCAGACTGACCCTACGGTGATTTATGGCATGGGGGATGACTATAAAGGCGTGATAACCCGTAAAGCATTAGACACGCCAACGCCTTACAATACCTATATTATTTCTGGTTTGCCGCCAACGCCAATTGCGATGCCGGGAAAAGCCTCATTAGATGCGGTAGCACACCCAGCTAAAACGTCATACCTGTATTTTGTGGCGGATGGAAAAGGCGGACACAGTTTTACCACTAACCTTGCAGACCATAATCGTGCTGTGAGGGTATACCGCTCAGCGTTAAAGGAACGGGATGAACAGTAAATTTATCGTCATTGAAGGATTGGAAGGCGCAGGGAAGACCACCGCACGTAATATCGTGGTGGAAACGCTGCGGTCACATGGCGTGAAAGAGGTTGTGTTTACACGCGAGCCCGGTGGCACGCCGCTGGCAGAGAAACTGCGTGAGCTTATCAAGCAAGGTATAGCCGATGAGAAGGTTACCGACAAAGCGGAAGTGTTGATGTTGTACGCCGCCAGAGTTCAACTGGTGGATAATGTCATCAAACCCGCACTGGCTAACGGGCAATGGGTTATCGGCGATCGTCACGATTTGTCTTCACAGGCTTATCAGGGTGGTGGACGTGGGATCGATCAGCAACTGTTGCGTTCACTGCGCGATACCGTGCTGGGTGAGTTTCGCCCTGATCTGACGCTCTATCTTGATTTGCCGCCCGCTATCGGTTTGCAGCGCGCGCGCCAGCGGGGCGAGTTGGATCGAATTGAGCAAGAGTCGCTGGCTTTCTTTGAACGTACCCGTTCCCGCTATCAGGAACTGGCTGCGGAAGACGACAGTATCCTGACGATCGATGCTTCACAGTCTATTGACGCCGTCAGTGCGGATATTCAGGCAGCGCTACAGCAGTGGTTACAGCAACAAGGCTTGTCGCCTGTTGCGCAGGAGCCGCGCTGATGGATTGGTATCCGTGGCTGAATGCATCCTATCGGCAGCTCATCGGCCAGTATCAGGCTGGCAGGGGGCATCATGCGGTGTTACTGCATGCGCTGCCGGGCATGGGCGATGAATCGCTGATTTATGCGCTGAGTCGCTGGCTGATCTGCCAGCAACCTGATGGGATGAAAAGCTGCGGCCAGTGTCACTCCTGTAATCTGATGACCGCAGGAACGCATCCAGACTGGCATGTGCTGAGCCCAGAGAAAGGCAAGCAAAGCTTAGGTGTCGATCCCGTGCGTGACGTCGTTGAGAAAGTGTATCAACACTCCCGACAGGGCGGAGCAAAAGTGATTTGGCTGGCCGCTGCTGAGCAACTGACAGAGGCGGCAGCGAATGCGCTGCTGAAAACGCTGGAAGAGCCGCCGCAGAATACCTTCTTCTTGTTTGGCTGTCGTGAGCCAGCTCGGTTGTTGGCGACGTTGCGCAGCCGTTGTTTGTATCACTATCTGGATGTTCCGAATGAAACGCAGAGCGTGTTGTGGCTGAATGCGCGCCATCGCCATGACAGCAAGGCATTGCGCACGGCATTGAGATTGCAATCGGGCGCGCCGCTAGCCGCCGAAGCGTTATTGCAGCCAGAGCGTTGGAAACAGCGTAGCGCGCTGTGTCAGGCGTTTTCTGCCGCGCTGACCTCGCGAGATCAGCTCTCATTGATATCACAGCTAAATCATGACGATGCGGATGTTCGTATTCACTGGTTGGCTACGCTACTGCTGGATGCTATGAAATGGCAGCAGGGTGCGAATGACCATTTAGTGAATCAGGATCAGATCGAACTGGTTGAGCGTCTGGCACGCGAACCTTCCGCACATTTGCAGTATGAGCTGCAACAGTGGCTGTCTTGCCGGCAAAAATTGCTGACCGTCACGGGGGTAAATCGTGAGCTATTGCTGACGGAACGCCTGCTTGATGGGGAACGCACGTTTGCCTCATTGGTTAGGCGCGACAGCCATCCTTTTTCTGTTTAATTATTATCGAGTAAATATCATGTTGTTAGTGGATTCCCACTGTCATCTTGACGGTCTGGATTATCAGTCATTGCATAAAGATGTCTCCGATGTTCTGGAGAAAGCGAAACGTCGCGATGTCGGCTTCCTATTGGCGGTGGCGACGACGTTGCCTGGCTATCGCGCCATGCTGGAGTTAATTGGCGAACGCGATAATGTGGCGTTTTCCTGCGGCGTTCATCCGCTTAATCAGGAAGTACCTTATGATTATGCCGAGCTGCGTGAGTTAGCCAGCGCCAGCCGCGTGGTGGCGATGGGGGAAACGGGCCTGGACTATTTCTACCAACAGGAAACGAAAGCCCAGCAGCAGGAATCTTTTCGCGAACATATTCGTATTGGCAATGACCTGAACAAACCGGTCATCGTGCATACGCGTGCCGCCCGTGAAGATACGTTAGCGATTCTGCGTGAGGAACAGGCGGAGAAATGCAGTGGTGTTCTGCACTGTTGTACCGAAGATTTGCCAACGGCAAAAGCCCTGTTGGATATGGGATTCTATATCTCGTTTTCTGGCATCGTGACGTTCCGTAATGCCGAGGCGTTGCGTGATGTCGCGCGTTATGTACCGTTGGATCGGATGCTGATTGAAACGGATTCCCCTTGGTTAGCACCCGTTCCATTCCGGGGGACGGAAAACCAGCCTGCGTATGTGCGTGATGTCGCGGAATATCTCGCCGTGCTGAAAGGCACATCGTTGGAAAACCTTGCTGCCGCCACAACAGAAAACTTTTCCCGCCTGTTTCACATCGATCCAGCTCGGTTGACCGCCGCGTAATAGTGGCTGAAAATAGCCGAGTTTTTTTTATCCGTGTAATTAATAGCGCTGCATAATCCTCTTGATCAGGTTTTTCCTCTTCAGGGGGACATGTTTTTTAGCGATATATCACAAAAAAGTGCAATATCTGTTCGAAATAAGCCTGTTGGCTTGTGGAAACGTGATAGCAATCAAACATTGTGGGCGCTATTTATTTTACTCTGCGTAAAAATTAAAGGGGGCTAAGACACCCCAACTCGCAAAGGCCATCCTCCCCGTCTTTGCTTATATATGAAGTATCAGAAGTAAAAGCACTATTACTCAGGAGCACACTCAATTATGTTCAAGAATGCATTCGCAAACCTGCAAAAAGTAGGTAAGTCGCTAATGCTGCCCGTATCCGTACTCCCTATTGCAGGTATTCTGCTGGGTGTCGGTTCGGCCAATTTTAGCTGGTTGCCTGAAATTGTCTCCAGCGTCATGGCACAAGCCGGTGACTCGGTGTTTGCTAATATGCCGCTGATTTTTGCTATTGGTGTTGCCCTGGGCTTCACCAATAACGACGGTGTTTCCGCACTGGCGGCGGTGGTCGCTTATGGCATCATGGTGAAAACCATGGCTGCGATTGCGCCGCTGGTTCTTAATCTACCTGCTGCCGAGATCACGGCGAAGCACCTGGCGGATACCGGCGTTCTGGGCGGGATCATTGCCGGTGCAATTGCCGCGTATATGTTTAATCGTTTCTACCGCATCCAACTGCCTGAATATCTGGGCTTCTTTGCCGGTAAACGCTTCGTGCCGATTATTTCCGGCCTGACGGCGATCGTTACCGGTGCAGTGCTATCTTTCATATGGCCACCGATCGGTAGCGCGATCCAAACGTTTTCACATTGGGCGGCGAATGAGAACCCGATGTTAGCATTTGGTATCTATGGGGTCGTTGAACGTTCTCTGGTGCCGTTTGGTCTGCACCATATCTGGAACGTACCTTTCCAAATGCAAGTCGGTGAGTTCACTAACGCGGCAGGTCAGGTTTTCCACGGTGATATCCCACGTTATATTGCGGGTGACCCGACTGCGGGTAAATTGTCCGGTGGCTTCCTGTTTAAAATGTATGGTTTGCCAGCCGCAGCTATTGCTATTTGGCATTCGGCTAAACCAGAGAACCGTGCGAAAGTCGGCGGTATCATGATCTCTGCGGCACTGACCTCGTTCCTGACGGGGATCACTGAGCCAATTGAGTTCTCCTTCATGTTTGTTGCGCCGATCCTGTATGTCATCCATGCGATTCTGGCCGGTCTGGCGTTCCCAATCTGTATCCTGTTGGGTATGCGTGATGGTACAAGCTTCTCTCACGGCCTGATCGACTTCGTGGTGCTGAGCGGCAACGGCAGCAAACTGTGGCTGTTCCCGATTGTAGGTCTGTGCTATGCGCTGATTTACTACACTATCTTCCGCGTTCTGATTGCCAAACTGAATCTGAAAACGCCGGGTCGTGAAGATAGCTCATCTGAGCAAAGCTCGCAGGACAGCACTGAAATGGCGGCCGCTCTGGTAACGGCATTCGGTGGTAAAGAGAACATCACTAACCTGGATGCCTGCATCACCCGTTTGCGTGTCAGCGTGGGCGATGTGGCTAAAGTGGATCAGGCTAGCCTGAAAAAACTGGGCGCAGCCGGTGTGGTTGTTGCAGGTTCCGGTGTTCAGGCTATTTTCGGTACCAAATCCGATAACCTGAAAACCGACATGGACGACTACATCCGTAACCACTGATGTGTTGTTGGGGAGTGGTAAAAGGGGCGAAAGCCCCTTTTTTTATGGTCGCAACAAACGCGTATTTTCGGTTATAAGACAGGCGTGTCGATCATTTTTCTGGGTGTCGTATTTTGACCAACCGCACCAGAAATAGACGAAGAAGGTTGAAAGAAATGGAATAGGTCACTCATACTGCCTACACGACGTCGTTCAATGCCAGCTTTAACAAGGAAATCAATCATGGCTGAAGAAACCATCTTTAGTAAAATCATCCGCCGGGAAATCCCTGCCGATATCGTCTATCAAGATGAACTGGTCACCGCCTTCCGTGACATTGCTCCTCGCACACCCACTCACATCCTGATTATCCCGAATGTCTTGATCCCTACTGTTAACGATACGGCGCCAGAACATGAAGCGGCGCTGGGACGAATGGTAACGGTCGCGGGAAAAATTGCGCAGCAGGAAGGGATTGCCGAGGACGGCTATCGTCTGATCATTAACTGCAACCGACACGGCGGGCAGGAGGTATATCACATCCATATGCATTTACTGGGTGGTCGCGCATTAGGGCCTTTGCTGGCGAACTAGATTCGATGATCATGGTTGGGCAATCATGTGAAAAAAAACTCATGCGAGAACATCATGCGTAACCCGATGCTTTTTTTGTCCGCATGTTTGATGGTCGGGTTGGTGGCGGGCTGTAGCGCGCCAAAGGTATTGACCATCAATGAACGGCAAACGCTGGTATTGGATGCTCCTGTACTGTCGGCGGGCATTACGGCGGGCAATCCGTCGCTGGATTCAGAAAAGGGTCGGCTGCGTGCTTCTTCCGTTGTCAGCAACGACGCCTCACACGCCGTGACCGTGCATTACCGTTTCTATTGGTATGATGAAAACGGGCTGGACGTGTTGCCGTTTGAGGACGTGCAGTCTATTGAAATCCCACCACAGACGGAAATGACGGTGTTTTCAACGCGCAGCAGCCCCACTGCGCGCCAGGTTCGCCTTCATCTGTTTTTGTAATGGTGTGCAGAGAGAGAAAGTATGAAAAAGTATCTAGGTGTGATACTGGCGGCATTGGTACTGACAGGGTGCCCCAGCCGCCCACCGGAACCGACTGAACCGCCTGCGACGATTGAGCCCGTTGAGCCTCAAGTGCCAGCTACGCCAACGCCGCCGCCGGGGGAGTCTGTCCCGCAACCGCCGAAAATCCAGACGTTGAACTGGGAAGCCAGTATTAATCCGCTGGTAGCGCAGATGCTGAAAGCCGATGGTGTCACACCGGGCAGCATCCTGCTGGTGGATAGCGTGAAAAACAACACTAACGGTTCACTGCCGATCGCGAAAGCGACAGGCGCGCTGTACAGCGCGTTATCTTCCGGCAAGGCGTTTACGCTGGTGCCGCGTGAGCAGTTGGCCGCGGCGAAGCAAACGCTGGGTCTGTCGGTTGACGACAGCCTGGGATCGCGCAGCAAGGCGATTGGCCTAGCGCGCTATGTCAGCGCGCAGTATGTGCTGTACAGCGACGTCAGTGGTGATGTGAAATCGCCACAGATCGACATGCAACTGATGCTGGTGCAGACCGGCGAAATTGTGTGGTCCGGTAATGGCGCCGTTCAGCATTAAGCAGGTAGGTATCCAGCAACAACTGATAGCGGCGATCCAGATGTATTTTCCTGCCGTGGAGATAGCGAATATTCGCTTTGAACTGGTTGGTGGATTGAGTAGTAAAAGCTGGCGCATCCGTGGGCCGGGCATCGAATGGCTTGCGCGCCGACAGTCGCCAACCGAGCGGAAAATGGGCGTCGATCGCCAGCGAGAGTTCGCCCTGCTGCGGCAGATGTCCGCGATAGGGCTTGCGCCACGGCCGTTACTGTGGCGCGACGGCTGGCTCATTGTCGAATGGGTGCCGGGGCGTGTTGCTACGTCTGATGAATTCCTGATGATGCTGGCTAATGGTGAAGTGGCGCGGACGTTGTCTCAGCTTCATCGCCTGCCGCGTAGCGGCTATCCCCTCGATCTTAAAATGCTTTTCGCTCAGCACTGGCAACTGATGGATCCGCGCCGCCGTTCGCCCGTGCTGCTGCGCGCCCACCATTATTTTCAGCGAGCACCATTGCCCACACCTTTGGCGCTGGCGCCTCTCCATCTGGATGTGCATGCGGAAAACGTGCTGATCACGCCACAAGGAACGATGCTGATTGACTGGGAATATGCCTCAGATGGCGATATTGCCTTTGAGCTGGCGCTCATTGTGCGAGCTAGCCAGATGGACAGTATGGCGCAAACGCATTTTCTACAGAGCTACCAGCGATATCGGCGAGGGTTTTCCGTGAGCGGCCTTCAGCAACAGATGACGCAGTGGTTCCCTTGGGTCGATTATCTGGTATTGATGTGGTTTGAGATACGTTGGCAGCAAACGAAGAACTCCGAATTTTTAGCGGACATTCCCGCGCTATACCATCGGTTACAGACAGGCTGACGATGTGGCTTTTGTCATCGTAGTTATTTTACTCAGTAGTACATGTTAAAGAATGAGGTTTTTGTGGGTCCGGTAATGTTAGATGTCGCCAGCTATGAGCTGGATGCGGAAGATCGTGAAGTGTTGGAACACCCGTTGGTTGGCGGCGTTATCCTGTTTACCCGTAATTTTCATGATGCAGCGCAGTTGCGTGAGCTGGTGCGACAAATCCGCGCGGCGTCGCGCGAGCGTCTTGTGGTGTCCGTGGATCAGGAAGGCGGGCGCGTTCAGCGTTTTCGCGATGGCTTTACCCGCCTGCCTGCCGCGCAGGCCTTCGCAGCATTAAATAGCGAACCAGAAACCTTGCGTCTGGCAGAAGAGGGCGGATGGCTGATGGCGGCAGAAATGATCGCAATGGATATCGACATTAGCTTTGCACCGGTGCTGGATATCGGCCACCAGAGCGCAGCGATTGGCGAACGTTCGTTTCATGAACAGCCGGAGATCGCGTTGGCGGTAGCGCAGAGCTTTATTCGCGGTATGCACAGTGCGGGAATGAAAGTGACAGGTAAGCACTTCCCCGGCCACGGTGCGGTCAGTGCCGATTCACATAAAGAAACGCCGCGCGATCCGCGTCCGCTTGCGGAGATTCGTGCACACGACATGTCGATTTTTAAAGAACTGATTCAGCGCCAGCAGTTGGATGCCATCATGCCTGCTCATGTGATTTACACGGAGGCCGATCCGCGTCCAGCCAGTGGTTCACCCTATTGGCTCAAAACGGTGCTGCGTGACGAACTGGGTTTTGATGGCATCATTTTCTCTGACGATCTCTCGATGGAAGGTGCCGCTGTGATGGGGAGTTATCCCGAGCGGGCGCAGGCCGCCTTGCAGGCAGGATGTGACATGATTCTGGTTTGCAATCATCGGGAAGGGGCCGTTAGCGTGCTGGATAACCTGTCCCCGGTCAAAGCGGAGCAACTGACGCGCTTATATCATCAGGGTTCGTTTTCTCGTCGGGAACTGCTGGATTCGCCACGCTGGAAGCAGGCGAATCAGGCGCTCACATTGCTCAGCGAGCGCTGGCAGGCGCATAAAAATGGCGAGAAATAGGTAACTTAGTTTGCGGTGAGGATGAAAGATGATTATCTATTTACACGGTTTTGACTCGACCAGCCCCGGCAACCATGAAAAGGTCCTACAGCTTCAGTTTATTGATGAAGATGTACGATTGATTAGCTACAGCACGTTGCATCCGCGTCATGATATGCAACACCTGCTAAAGCAGGTGGATAAGACGATTCAGCAGTCTGATGACGATCGTCCGCTGATCTGCGGCGTGGGGTTGGGCGGTTTCTGGGCAGAACGGGTAGGTTTCCTGTGTGACATACGACAGGTCATCGTCAATCCTAACCTGTTTCCGCAGGAAAACATGGGCGGGAAAATCGATCGCCCAGAAGAGTATCTGGATATCGCCACGAAGTGCGTGGCGAACTTTCGTGAAAAGAACCGCGATCGCTGTATGGTGATGCTCTCCCGTCAGGATGAAATGCTCGACAGCCAGCGTAGCGCACAAACGTTGGGAGCGTATTACGAGATCGTCTGGGATGATATTCAGACGCATAAATTCAAAAGCATCTCCCCCCATTTACAGCGAATAAAAGCCTTCAAAACGCTCGGTTAACCCTGCGTTAGCGATGACTGTTCATCGCGGCTGTCGTTCCTTCTGATACCCTTGTTTGAGGGGTAACAGGAGGAATGACGCAATTTATTTACTTTCCTTAGTTCATCCAGCGGCGCAGATGCGCACGATTCAGCATTTTCTCTTCACACAGACCTCCGCTAATTCACTGAAATAAAGATGAAATTTTCTCGCTAAAATCTACCTAACAAAATAAATTGATATATATCAATTTTGGTATGACCAAATGACCTAGCGTGCTATTCTTGCTGCAGATATCAGGCTTAACTTACGCGAACCCTATGTTATATAAGGATATTATTTTTTACTCTTTATTAACCATTGGTTCACATTTTTAGGGGGTCATTTTGACATCATCAACCAAAAAAATTGTCATTGTCGGCGGGGGAGCTGGCGGACTTGAACTGGCAACGAGTTTAGGCCACAAGTTAGGACGCAAGAAAAAAGCGGAAATCACGCTGGTGGATCGTAACCATAGCCACCTGTGGAAACCGTTACTGCATGAAGTGGCAACGGGCTCGCTGGACGACGATATGGATGCGCTGAGCTATCTGGCGCACGCCCGTAATCACTATTTTCAGTTCCAACTGGGCATGCTGACGGATATCGACCGCGAGCAGCAGCAGATTCAACTGGCTGAAGTGTGTGACGAGCAAGGTGAGGTGCTGGTTGCCGCGCGTCGTATCCCGTATGACATTCTGGTGGTGGCATTAGGCAGTACCTCAAATGACTTCGGTACGCCGGGCGTGAAAGATCACTGTATTTTCCTGGATAACCCGAAACAAGCCCGCCGTTTCCATAATGAAATGCTGAATTTGTTTCTGAAATTCACGGCGAATCAAGATGAAAAAGAGCGCGTGAACATCGCAATTGTGGGCGGCGGTGCGACAGGGGTCGAACTGTCTGCGGAACTGCACAATGCGGTGAAACAGTTGCACAGTTACGGCTTTGACGGACTGGATAACCAAACGCTGAACGTCACGCTGGTGGAAGCGGGTGAGCGTATTTTACCTGCGCTGCCGCCGCGTATTTCCGCGGCAGCACATCAGGAACTGAACAATATTGGTGTTCGTGTATTGACGAAAACCATGGTGACCAGCGCCGAAAGTGGCGGTCTGAATACGAAGGACGGTGAATTTATCGAAGCCGACCTGATGGTTTGGGCTGCGGGTATCAAAGCACCGGATGCGATGAAAGAGATTGCCGGTCTGGAAACAAATCGGATTAACCAGTTAGTGGTTGAACCGACGCTACAAACGACACGCGATCCCAACATTTTCGCCATCGGCGACTGTGCCTCCTGTCCGCAGGAAGGCGGCGGCTTCGTACCTCCCCGTGCGCAAGCGGCGCACCAGATGGCGTCACGTTGCCACAGCAATATCATCGCGTTGCTGAACGGACAGACGTTGAAACCTTATGTCTATAAAGACCACGGCTCGTTGGTTTCGCTGTCTAAATTCAGTACGGTTGGCAGCCTGATGGGGAACCTGATGCGGGGCTCCGTAATGGTAGAAGGGCGGATTGCACGTTTCGTGTATATCTCTCTGTATCGCATGCATCAGGTTGCCCTGCATGGCTATGTGAAAACAGGCCTGATGATGCTGGTCGGTGGGATCAATCGGGTGATTCGCCCGCGCCTCAAATTGCATTAATCCACAACGACTGACATCTTTCTGAGACGGGTGTGAACGTGAGTTCGCGCCCGTATTGTTTTTCTCATCGCCCTGCTTTGGCTCTCTCGAAAAAACGTGCTTCCCCATCAGCGCATCCGCAAGACTTTGTCTCTTAGCCATACCTCTATTCGCCGTGTTACTGAACCCCTGAAATAACAGTATAAAATATCGTCCTATTACCAATTACAGTTAAGATAATTCCCAAATGACGCTTTTGTGTTACGAATCTGACACTTTTGGTTAGTTAGTCTTATTGCGAGAGTGTGAAACATTGTGCAGACTTTCCACTGTTTACAGATGGCGTAGCACGCACGCCAAAAATTCTGAATGCTGATATTCAGAAGGAACCACCGGATTCATCACGTTAAACGTGAGCTGGCGTAAAACAAGATTTACGGCAGGATTGCAGGTGGGGAATGCGTGAGAATAGATTCGGGAGGTATCCTGTGAACAAATCAATGTTAGCGGGTGTAGGTATTGGTGTGGCTGCGGCATTGGGTGTGGCGGCGGTGGCGAGTATGGATGTCTTTTCCTCTAAACCTCAGTTTGCACAGGTGCTAACAGCAACACCAATTAAAGAAACGGTCAAAACGCCTCGTCAGGAGTGCCGTAACGTGAGCGTGACGCATCGTCGTCCGGTACAGGATGAAAACCAGATTGCTGGCTCGGTACTGGGTGCCGTAGCGGGTGGTGTTCTGGGGCACCAGATTGGTGGCGGACGCGGTAAAGATATCGCGACGGTCGCGGGAGCGTTGGCAGGTGGTTATGCCGGTAACCGTGTACAAAGCGGCATGCAGGAAAATGATACGTACACGACGCAGCAACAGCGCTGTCAGACGGTGTACGACAAATCACAAAAAGTTCTGGGTTATGATGTCACTTATAAAATCGGCGACCAGCAGGGTAAAATCCGCATGGATCGCGATCCTGGTACACAAATTCCAGTAGACCGAAACGGGCAATTAATCCTGAATCAGCAGAGCTAATTTGCCCTGACGTCCACATTTTTGCGCTGACACCATCTCTAAAAACCGCGAGCCACCTGAAGAAGGTGCTCGCGGTTTTTTTCATGAATCGATCGTGCTGTGACCGACCTGCGTCATGCTCAGGGATAACAGTAAGGCGACTGTAGCGCATCCTCCAGCCAGCCAAAGCTCCTGCGTTATCTGGGCTGTTGATCACGCCACGATAATCGGTGACACCGTTATCTTATGAAGCACAACTTTTCTCTGGCTTAGCCACGAAAAATGATCTCTGCCCAGCGCGCCAGACCGGCGGTAACGGAACCAAAGTCGTTACCGCTGGCGATAGGAATATCTGGAAGCAGTTGTTGAATAGCCTGACGCAGCAGAGGAGAGCGGGCGCTACCGCCAGTCAGGTAGATCACTTCCGGGCGAGTTTGGCTGGTTTCTAACGCCAGCGTTACCTGCTGCTGAATGCGGCTCAGAGGATTATCGATTGCGGTATTGAGCTCATCCGCATGAATGCGCGTTGCCAGACCCGATTCGATAAAGTGTAAATCGGCTGTCGTTTCCGCTTGATTGGACAGCGCAATTTTGCTCTCTTCCGCCACCTGAATCAGACGGTAGCTCAGGCGCTGTTGCCAGACGGTCAGCAGCCTTTTTACCTGCTCAGGCTGGCGTGCATCGCGGATCATTTCGTTGATTAACGCGCGGCTGGCGGTGCTATGAAACTCTTTTTGCGCCGGAATATCGTTAATCGCGACCGCATTCCACCAGGTCATGATCGGCAGAGCGATGCCTTTTTCTGTCTCGCTATTCATGCCAAGCAGCGGCATCAACTGTTTGAACGCGAGCATGATGTCCAGATCGTTACCGCCAACGCGGCAGCCGCTGTGTCCTAACAGGCTTTGCGAACGTTCTTGCTGCTTATGCCATTCTGGGCCCATCAGCAGCATGGAGCAGTCGGTGGTTCCGCCGCCGATATCCACGACCAGCACGCGTGTTTCTTTCGTTAGTGTGGATTCGAAATCCAGCCCAGCGGCGACGGGTTCAAACTGAAAGACAACGTCTTCAAATCCGGCGCGATGTGCCGCGCGATCTAAAATCCCTTGCGCCTGCTGGTTAGCGTCTTCCCCGCCGATACTCTGAAAGTTAATCGGACGACCAATCACCGCCTGACGAATAGGTTGGTCAAGCTGGCTTTCTGCCTGCGTGCGGATATGCAGCATCATGGCGCAAACCAGATCTTCAAACAGCGCAATCTGCTGCGCTTTCAGGCCGATGGCACCGAGGAAGGACTTCGGCGATTTGACGAACCAGGTCTCTTCCGGGTCATCCATATAGTGGCGTAACGCCTCGCGCCCGAACTTCACGCTATCAGGCTGCACGCGAATATCTTCTTCACGGTTGTAGCTGATGGCGCGCTTGAGCAGCAGCGCGTTCTCGCCCTCTGCGTTGACCTGATGGTGCCGCCATAACCACTCGCTGACGGCTTCACGCACAGGTGCGCATAGCAGAGAGGAAAGATAGGGCGAATCCTTTTCCAGCGCCAGGAGCCGTGGTGTACCTGAATCCATCACTGCCACGGAACAGTTCGCCGTGCCGTAGTCAAAACCGATAAACATCGTCGTGCCCCATGCCATAAAAAATTTTCGGGAGAAATTTTTAACGTCGCACCTGCGACGGCCCAGAAGGGTGGCCGCCAAGGATGGCAGGCCATAAAAAAAGGTGGCGACTTTACTGCGTTACGACGGTGCTTGTAAAGGCGGATGGCGCAATTCGAGCGCACAGGGATGTGTGTACAGCATCTTTACGATCTATCCGTTATTCCCGCTCTACGGATTTTGTTAGCAACCTCACGGGAACCCGAAGATTCCCGTTTTTATCGTGAAAACGGCTTACGCCGCCAGCGTATGTTGCGCCATGTTCCCCAGCAGTGAACCGATAAATTCAATGCGTTTTGGGCGATCGCTCAAATCCTTCATGAATTTCAGGCGAGTTGGGCCATCAAGGCGGTAGGTGCCCGGATCGCGCTGTAACAGACCGATGAGGTGAGACGGATCAACGCGATTTTGCTCACTGAATTCGATAAATCCACCTTTCTCATTGCCTTCAATACGGCGAATACCCAGTGCCTGTGCCTGCTGGCGCAGGGCAGCAATCTGCAACAGATAGCGACTGGCATCGGGAAGGAGACCGAAACGATCGATCAGTTCGACCTTCAATTCATCCAGTTCGTCGGCGGTTTTCGCGCTGGCAATACGTTTGTATAGCGACAGTCGCGTATTGACGTCGGGAATGAAATCGTCGGGCAGCAGGGCAGGCAAGCGTAATTCGACGTCGGTCTGGCTGTTGATCAAATCTTCCAGCGACGGCTCCCGGCCTGCTTTCAGCGCATCGACGGCGCTTTCCAGCAGTTCCATATACAGTGAAAAACCGACGCTGGTCATCTGCCCGCTCTGGTCTTCTCCGAGCAGTTCGCCTGCGCCACGGATTTCCAGATCGTGCGTGGCCAGTGCAAAACCGGCACCGAGGTCTTCCAATGAGGCGATCGCTTCCAGACGTTTCTGCGCATCGGTGCTCATCGTTTTGGGGTTTGGCGTCAGCAGATAGGCATAAGCCTGATGGTGGGAACGCCCCACGCGACCGCGCAACTGATGCAACTGCGCCAGACCGAAGTGGTCGGCACGCTCGATGATGATGGTGTTGGCGCTTGGAATATCGATCCCAGTTTCGATGATGGTGGTACACACCAGCACGTTAAAACGCTGATGGTGGAAATCGTTCATGACCCGTTCCAGCTCGCGTTCACGCATCTGGCCGTGGCCGATAGCGATGCGCGCTTCCGGTACCAGCTCCGCCAGTCGCTGAGTGGCTTTTCCGATATTTTCGACATCGTTATAAAGGTAATACACCTGACCTCCGCGTAGAATTTCACGCAGGATGGCTTCGCGCACCACCAGATTGTCATATTCACGCACGAATGTTTTTACCGCTAAACGACGGGCTGGGGGCGTGGCGATAATCGACAGATCACGCATCCCGCTCATCGCCATGTTGAGCGTACGCGGAATCGGCGTGGCGGTGAGCGTCAGGATATCGACATTCGCCCGCATTGCTTTGATGCGTTCTTTGTGACGCACGCCGAAGCGGTGTTCTTCGTCCACAATCAGCAGCCCTAAGTCGCGCCAGCGCACGTCGCTCTGCAATAGCTTATGGGTACCGATCAGAATATCGACTTTGCCTTCCTGCGTTTCTTCCAGCACTTGAGTTTGCTCACGGGCGCTACGGAAGCGGGAGATCATTTCAATCTTCACCGGCCAGTTGGCAAAGCGATCGCGGAAGTTGTCAAAATGCTGCTGAGCCAGCAGCGTTGTCGGTACCAGAACGGCAACCTGCTTATGGTTTTCAACCGCCAGAAACGCGGCGCGCATTGCCACTTCGGTTTTACCAAAGCCGACATCGCCACATACCAGACGGTCCATCGCCAGCGGCTGGCACATATCGCTCAACACGGCGTTGATAGCCTGCGCTTGATCGGGTGTGGTCTCGAAGGGGAAACTTTCGCAGAAAAGCTGATATTGCGTTTTATCATGCTTAAAGGCAAAACCGCTTTTCGCCGCGCGTTGCGCATAAACATCCAACAGTTCGGCGGCGACATCGCGCACTCTTTCTGCTGCTTTTTGCCGCGCGCGCGACCACGCATCGCCACCCAGTTTATGCAGCGGCGCATTCTCATCGGCACCGCCTGCGTAGCGGCTGATCAAATGCAGTGAGGAAACGGGGACATACAACTTGTCCTCGCCCGAATAGGTCAAAATCAGGTATTCAGCTTTGATGCCACCGGCTTCCAACGTGGTCAACCCGGCATAGCGGCCAACGCCATGTTCGAGATGGACAACGGGCTGCCCCGGCCGCAGTTCCGCCAGATTGCGGATCAGCGTATCGGTATTGATCGTGCGGCGATTATCCTGACGGCGGCGGCTAACGCGTTCGCCCAGTAGGTCGCTTTCGCAGATTAAGGCTCGCTGGCGCAGCGTGTCGATAAAACCGTGCTCGCTGGCACCGATGATCAGGTAAGTGCCACGCTCCTGCGCCTGCTCCAGCGTGCTGATGAGCGTAGGGTTCAGTTTGATGCGTGCCAGCAGTTCCTGGAGCGTTTCGCGACGGCCTTCACTCTCAACGGAGAAAATGACCTGACCGTCGGACTGTTCGATAAAGCGGCGCAGCGCATCTAACGGGGATTTTTGCTGATGCTGAATCGCCAGTTCCGGCAGCGGCAGATAGGCCAGATTCACGTTGGCGGCTTTTTCCGGCAGCGTATCCGTTCTCAACTGCACGCGCGGCCACGCTTTCAGCTCCGTGAACAGGCCATCTACCCGTAACCAGAGTGAGTCTGACGGCAGCAACGGACGCATGGGATCGACACGGCGGCTTTCAAAACGCTGCTGAATATCCTGCCAGAAGCGCTCAGCGCTCTGTTCGATATTACCGGTATTGACGATCAGCGTGTTGTTCGGGAAGTAGCTGAACAGCGACGGCAGCGGTTCACTGAAGAATAACGGCTGCCAGTATTCGATGCCTGCGGGCCAGACGCCTTTGCTGACCTGTTGGTAAAGGTGTTCGGCGTCGCGCCGTACCTCAAACTGTTCGCGCCACTGGCTGCGAAACAGCTCGATGGCGGCTTTATCCGTCGGGAACTCGTGGGCAGGCAGTAAATTAATGTGCGGTACTTCATTCAGCGTGCGCTGGGTATCCACATCGAAAAGACGCAGGCTGTCGATCTCATCATCAAAGAAATCAATACGGTAGGGCTCTTCGCTCCCCATTGGGAACAGATCCAGCAGTGCGCCGCGCGTGGCATATTCACCGTGTTCCATGACCTGATCGACACTGCGGTAACCCGCCTGCTCCAACTGCGAACGCAGCTTATCGCGCGAAAGACGCTGGCTTTTTTTCAACACCAGCGCATGGCCGTGCAGGAAACTGTGCGGACAAACGCGCTGCATCAGCGTGTTGACCGGCAGAATCAAAACGCCGCGTGTCATGTTGGGCAATTGGTACAGGGTAGAAAGGCGGGTCGAAATAATTTCCTGATGCGGAGAAAAACTATCGTAGGGCAGCGTTTCCCAGTCAGGTAGCGTAGTGACGTGCTGGTCGGTAAATTGCTGAATCTCATCGCGTAAGCGCAGGGCGTTTTGCATATCAGGGGCGATAAGTACCACCAGCCCAGCGTGGCGTTCAATAATTTCTGCACATTCAACGGCGCAGGCAGCGCCGGTTAACTGGCCCAGCAGGCGCTGCTCACCGGCTTTTGATGGCAGCGAATAACGGTAATTTTCAGGCATCATCTGATTATCGGGTCTCGCCTCCCTGCATCCGGCCAGGAATAAGAAAAAGCCGTAGAGTGAGGGTGTTAGGGTTCCATAAAGCAGTACTACCCTTTATTATCCTTGATCACTTTGCTTTGGCAACCTTATCCAGACGGATTTCATGTATCAACCTGTCGCTTTATTTATTGGCCTGCGCTACATGCGTGGGCGCGCATCAGACCGCTTCGGCCGGTTTGTCTCCTGGTTATCCGCCATTGGTATCACGCTGGGCGTGATGGCGCTGGTCACCGTACTTTCCGTGATGAATGGCTTCGAGCGCGAACTGGAAGGCAATATTCTGGGCGTGATGCCTCAGGCGGTCATCACTACGCCACAAGGTTCGCTAAACCCGGCGAAGGTTCCTGCTTCCTCTTTAGACTCGCTGGAAGGTGTGACGCGCGTTGCGCCGCTGACGACGGGCGATGTGGTGCTGCAAAGCGCCCGTAGCGTTGCCGTTGGTGTGATGTTAGGGATTGATCCTGACGAGCAGGAGCCGCTGTCGCGTTATCTGGTTAATGTCAAACAGCAGCAACTGCAATCCGGTCAATATCAGGCCATTTTGGGCGAGAAACTGGCCGAACAACTGGGGGTCAAAGCGGGCGATCAGATTCGCATGATGGTGACGAGCGCCAGCCAACTGACGCCGATGGGGCGTATTCCCAGCCAGCGTATCTTCACCGTTGCTGGCACCTTTGCGGCGAACAGCGAGGTGGATAGTTATCAGTTGCTGGTGAACCAGCAGGATGCTTCTCGCTTGATGCGCTACCCAGCAAACCACATTACTGGCTGGCGTTTGTGGCTGGAAAAGCCGCTGTCGGTCGATACGCTGAGCACGCAAACGCTGCCGGAAGGCACGGTCTGGAAAGACTGGCGCGAACGTAAAGGCGAACTGTTTCAGGCCGTGCGTATGGAGAAAAACATGATGGGGCTGTTGCTCAGCCTGATCGTGGCGGTGGCCGCTTTCAATATTATTACCTCGCTGGGTTTACTGGTGATGGAAAAACAGGGTGAAGTCGCCATTTTGCAAACGCAGGGGCTGACTCAACGCCAGATTATGACGGTGTTTATGGTGCAGGGGGGCAGCGCTGGCGTGATTGGCGCGTTGTTAGGAGCAGTGCTGGGGACGCTATTGGCCAGCCAACTGAATACGCTGATGCCAATTCTGGGTGTATTGCTGGATGGTGCCGCGTTGCCAGTGGATATTGACCCTGCGCAGGTGGTGACTATCGCCATTTCCGCGATGGTGATTGCCCTGTTATCGACACTTTACCCGTCATGGCGCGCTGCCGCCGTTCAACCCGCTGAGGCTTTACGTTATGAGTGATTTACCGTTATTGCAGTGTAATAACCTGTCCAAGCGCTATCAGGACGGCAACCTGTCTACCGATGTGTTGCGCGATGTCTCTTTCGAGATGAGCAGTGGGGAGATGATGGCGATCGTCGGGAGCTCGGGGTCGGGTAAAAGTACGCTACTGCATATGTTGGGCGGGTTGGATACGCCAACGTCAGGCGAAGTCATCTTCAAAGGTCAGCCGTTAGGTACGCTCTCGGCAGCGGCAAAAGCCGATTTGCGCAATCGCGAGCTGGGCTTCATTTATCAGTTTCATCACCTGCTACCCGATTTTACCGCGTTGGAAAACGTCGCAATGCCGCTGCTGATTGGCAAAGCGCCAACGTCGCAGGCGCAGGATAAAGCACGCGAAATGCTGGCGGCCGTCGGGCTCGAAGCGCGCAGCCACCACCGTTCGTCTGAGCTGTCCGGTGGTGAGCGGCAGCGTGTTGCCATCGCCAGAGCGCTGGTTAACAGCCCGTCGCTAGTGCTGGCGGACGAACCGACCGGTAACCTTGATCAGCGCACGGCGGATACCATTTTCGAATTGCTGGGAGAGCTGAACGTCCGGCAGGGCACAGCTTTTCTTGTGGTGACACACGATCTGCAACTGGCTAGCCGACTGAATCGCCAACTGGAAATGCGCGACGGTCAGTTGCAGCAGGAACTGACCCTGATGGGAGCGCGGCAATGACATTTCCTCCGCTCTCGTTGCTGATTGGCCTGCGCTTTAGCCGTGGCCGTCGGCGTGGCGGCATGGTTTCGCTGATTTCGGTCATTTCGACGCTGGGGATCGCCCTTGGTGTCGCGGTGCTGATTCTTGGCCTGAGCGCGATGAATGGCTTTGAGCGTGAACTGAATAACCGCGTGCTTGCCGTGGTGCCGCACGGTGAGATCGCACCGGTCAATCAGCCTTTTGACGGCTGGCAGGACATGCTGCCGAAAATAGAGCAGGTGCCCGGCGTGGCAGCCGCAGCGCCTTATATCAATTTCACTGGGCTGTTGGAGAACGCTGCCAAACTTCAGGCGGTTCAGGTAAAAGGCGTCGATCCGCAGCAGGAGAAACGTCTTAGCGCGTTGCCCAACTATGTGCTTAATGATGCCTGGCAGCGGTTCCGCGCGGGCGAACAGCAGGTCATTATTGGGCAAGGCGTGGCAAAGGCGCTGAATGTGGCTGAGGGGGATTGGGTTACGGTGATGATCCCGAACAGTGATCCGGAAATGAAGCTGATGCAGCCTAAACGTATCCGGCTGCACGTCAGTGGCATTTTACAACTGAGCGGCCAGCTCGATCACGGTCTGGCGCTGATTCCGCTTGCCGATGCCCAGCAGTATCTGGATATGGGACAGAGCGTAACGGGGATCGCGATCAAGGCTAAGGATGTTTTTTCTGCCAATAAATTGGTGCGTGATGCGGGCATGGTCACAAAGGCCTATGTCACTATTCGCAGTTGGATTGGCACCTATGGTTATATGTACCGAGATATCCAGATGGTGAGAACTATCATGTATCTGGCGATGATCCTGGTGATTGGCGTGGCCTGTTTTAATATTGTGTCAACGCTGGTAATGGCGGTGAAAGACAAAAGTAGCGATATCGCCGTCCTGCGTACGCTGGGAGCGTCAGATGGCATGATTCGGGCTATCTTTATTTGGTACGGACTATTGGCTGGGCTACTGGGTAGCGTGATAGGCGCGGTGATTGGCGTGATCGCGACCTTGCAATTGACGCCGATTATTCACGGCATTGAATCTCTCATCGGCCATAAACTGCTGTCCGGCGACATCTATTTTATCGATTTTCTACCGTCGGAACTGCACCTGATGGATGTCTTTATCGTATTAGGAACGTCGTTGGTACTGAGTCTGATTGCCAGTTGGTATCCTGCACGGCGCGCCAGCCGGATTGACCCTGCCCGCGTGCTGAGCGGACAGTAAACCAAGTCAACGCACATGCGGCTTGAGAGATGGTGGAAATAATCCCTATCGTGTGGGAAAGCGATCACACCCTAAGGAGCAGTCATGTACTACGGTTTTGACATGGGCGGCACGAAAATTGAGCTGGGCGTGTTCGATGCGGCATTGAACAAGGTGTGGCAAAAGCGGGTGCCGACACCGCGCAATCATTATGATGAGTTGCTCACCACGCTGGTTGATCTGGTTTATGAAGCGGATGCACAAACCGGAGTACAAGGAAAGGTCGGTATCGGCGTACCGGGAGTACAAACGGGCGATAACGGCGCGCTATTTACTGCTAACCTGCCTGCGACGATGGGAAAACCGCTGCGTACGGATTTGTCACAGCGTTTGCAGCGGGATGTTCGCCTCAGCAACGATGCCAACTGTTTTGTGCTGTCTGAAGCCTGGGACGCGGAGTTTCGTTCGTATCCTGTCGTGTTGGGGATGATTCTGGGCACGGGGTTGGGGGGCGGTCTGGTAATTAACGGGCGTCCGGTTGAGGGGCGCAACGGCATTGCCGGTGAGTTTGGTCATATCCGCCTGCCGTCCGACGCGCTGGATATCATCGGTGCCGACATTCCCCGCGTGAAGTGTGGCTGCGGGCAATTTGGCTGTATTGAGAATTATATTTCTGGGCGCGGTTTTGAATGGCTGTACGAACATCTGTATGGCGAAGCCCTGCCAGCGGTGACTATCATCCGGCACTATCGTGGCGGCGAGGAAAAAGCGCTGGAGTTTGTCGATCGTTTTATGGATTTGTTGGCGGCTTGTCTGGGTAACCTGCTGACCCTGTTTGATCCCCATCTGCTGGTGTTGGGCGGTGGCCTGTCGAATTTTGATGAAATTTATCAAATTTTGCCGATGCGTCTTCCTGCACGACTTTTACCGATTGCGAAACTGCCACGCATAGAGAAAGCGCGTCACGGTGATGCGGGCGGTGTACGTGGCGCGGCGTTGCTACACTTAATGGATAACTAGCTGGAGAAAGAATGTATACGCGTCAACGATTAGGGCGGTTTCATAAGGGAAAGCGACTGCGGCAACAGCGTCTTCGTGCGCGTATTTTCCATCGTGATTATCTGGCCGCAAGCGAAGTGAAAAAACCGCGCGTGGTGGTACTGACGGGCGCTGGCATTTCAGCCGAGTCCGGCATTCGTACCTTTCGCGCAACCGATGGCCTGTGGGAAGAACACCGCGTCGAAGATGTCGCCACACCTGAAGGTTTTCAGCGCAACCCTGAACTGGTGCAGGCGTTTTATAACGCCCGCCGTCGTCAGCTACAGCAGCCGGAAATTGTACCGAATGCTGCGCATCTGGCATTGGCGAATCTGGAAACGATGCTGGAAGATAACTTTCTGCTGATTACGCAAAATATCGATAACCTGCATGAGCGTGCTGGTAGCAAGCGCATCATTCATATGCACGGTGAGCTGCTGAAAATACGCTGTAGCCAAAGTGGGCAGATTTTTGAGTGGACGGACGATCTCGCCGTTGGCGAACGTTGCCACTGCTGTCAATTCCCCGCGCTTTTACGCCCTCATGTGGTGTGGTTTGGTGAAATGCCGCTGCACATGGACAAGATTTACCATGCGTTGTCGCAGGCTGATTACTTTATTGCGATTGGCACATCGGGGCATGTGTATCCCGCAGCAGGCTTTGTCCATGAGGCCCATTCACATGGTGCCTACACGCTGGAACTGAATCTGGAACCCAGCCAGGTAGAAAGCCAGTTTGATGAAAAAATCTATGGCCCCGCCAGTACCGTCGTGCCCGAGTTCGTCGCGGCCTGGCTGACGCGTGGTCAAAGCATCACGTTTTAAGCGTCCGCAAAAAGCTTTAAACGCCCGCAAAAAGAGAAAACGTCATGAATCGTATGAAGACGGCGTTTTTTCTTTCCTATCGTTGCCGCAGCAGCATTCGTCAAGCTGATCGAACGGCAACATGGCGGTATGGTTAAAGAAACAATATTCACTCTCGCTACAGCGCGTATGCGCCGCGGTTTCTGTCGGCGAATCCGCCTGCGGCTGTTGGCTGTCATGGCGTGATGATGTTCCATGATGTGGCCGTGTTCCATGAAAAGATAAGGTTCGTCGGAAAAAGCCTAGCATAGCGTTACCCCACCGTATCCCATCAAGGTATTAATGAGACACTTTCCTTGATGAGAGTTGTTCTCATCAATGTAAGCTAAGCGTAGTTGATTATCCGGTAAGGCGGGAATGACAATTGTCAAAATGTATATCCAAAATTGTTCTATTCACTCGTTATGCCTGAGTCGACAAAGGGGTAGATCGATTAGAACGTCCGTCTGGCGTCTGCCGCCGGCTCTTTTAGATAATGCAGATTGCACAATGCCACCTGATGGCTCCGATAGGTAATGTGGCCTTGTCGCTTCCAGTCGGACATCAATCGGCTCAATGTCTCACCGCGCATCCAGTCATGCTGAAACAGCACGTCACCGTATTCATCGGGCGATAGCGCTTTTTTGACAAATGTCATTTGTCCTTTCGACGAAGGCTATTACCATTAAGTTAGTAAATGAAAATAATAATCACTTGCATGAATTCAGCAAGCCAAATCACGGTGCGCTGAATCCGAGGGAACAGAGTATGAGCGATCATGAAGCAGGACATAAATTTTTAGCCCGCTTGGGGAAAAAACGTCTGCGCCCCGGCGGCAGGAAAGCAACCGAGTGGCTGCTCAGTCAGGCTGAGTTCCGGCAGGACAGCGTAGTGCTGGAGGTCGCTTGCAATATGGGCACGACGGCGATGGAAATTGCGCGCCGTTTTGGCTGTCAGGTTATCGGCGCGGATATGGATAAAGCGGCGTTAGAGAAGGCGCAGGAAAATGTCGCGGCAAACGGCCTGGCATCGCAGGTCACGATTATGCAGGCGAATGCGCTGGAGCTGCCGTTTCCCGATAATCACTTTGACGTAGTGATTAATGAAGCCATGCTGACGATGTATGCCGACAAGGCCAAAAGCCGCATCATTGCCGAATATTATCGCGTGCTGAAACCGGGTGGACGCCTGATTACCCACGATATTATGCTGCTCTCCGAGAAGGATACCGGCGCATTACAGGCGGTGGAACAGATGCATAAAGCGATCAACGTGCATGCGCAGCCGATGCTGCGTGAGTGCTGGGTGACGCTGTTTCAGGAATGTGGTTTTAGCAAGGTCAACTACGATAGCGGTGCTATGACGCTGCTGACGCCACAGGGGCTGATTTATGATGAAGGGCTGGCTGGCGCGGCACACATCGTAAAAAATGCGCTGAAGAAAGAAAACCGCGATATGTTCTTCAACATGTTTCATACCTTCCGTCGCAATCGGAACCAGCTTAACTATATTGCGGTATGCAGCACGAAGTAGTGGCCGTATTGCTTTTGGCTGTGTAGCGGTAACAAGGAAAAAGCGTGTAAGGCAGGCGAAATCGTTTAACATACGTGACAGAACGTTATCTTAATTGCGCTTTTTATTGCGCCGGATTCCTTGTTACGGTGAACAATGCAGCCATCATCGCCGGGTGATACCCCGCTAAAGCACGCGACGCCGTTGCCTCACTACAGTCAGCTAAAACAACAGCAGTACCGACGCGATCGTCGGAGTCTGATACTGCTGTTGGTGTTTCTCGTGCTTACGCTGGTCGTCAGTCTGTGCGCCGGAGAGCGCTGGATTTGGCCGACGGCTTGGCTGGATGATGCTCAGCAACTCTTTGTCTGGCAACTGCGTTTGCCCAGAACGCTGGCTGTGATGCTGGTGGGCGCCAGTCTGGCGATGTCAGGCACCGTGATGCAGGCGGTTTTTGATAACCCATTGGCGGAACCAGGTCTGCTGGGCGTCGCGAACGGCGCAGGCGTAGCCTTAGTGCTGGCGGTACTGCTGGGACAGGGATTGCTGCCCGTCTGGACGTTAAGCCTGAGCGCGATTGCAGGCGCGCTGCTGATTACCTTTCTGTTGCTCCATTTTGCCCGCCGTCATATTTCCAACACCCGTTTATTACTCATCGGCATTGCGCTCGGGATTATCTGTAGCGCAGTGATGACTTGGGCCGTCTATTTCAGTACCAGTCTTGATTTACGCCAGTTGATGTACTGGATGATGGGGGGCTTTAGCGGCATTGATTGGCGGCACGGCTGGCTGATGTTGGCGCTCTTGCCGGTGTTACTGTGGTTGAGCCGTCAGGGAACCGTGCTGAACGGGTTGGCGTTGGGTGAGATTCAGGCGCGTCAGTTGGGCATTCCGGTCTATCGCTGGCGTACGATTCTCGTACTGATTATGGGCGTACAAGTTGGGCTGAGCGTGGCGCTGGCTGGCATCATCGCGTTTATTGGCTTGGTGATCCCACACATGTTACGGCTGTGCGGACTGACCGATCAGCGTTATTTATTAACGGGCTGTGCGTTGGCTGGCGGTGGCGTTCTTTTGCTGGCGGATACCGT
Source organism: Pectobacterium sp. CFBP8739 (assembly GCF_013449375.1). Classification (GTDB taxonomy): domain Bacteria; phylum Pseudomonadota; class Gammaproteobacteria; order Enterobacterales; family Enterobacteriaceae; genus Pectobacterium. The sequence goes on from NZ_JACDRR010000011.1 coordinate 191,499, forward strand.
TGCGCGCGTGGCGCTGAGTTCAGCCGAGTTGCCGATAGGCGTGGTTACCGCTACGCTGGGATCGCCATGGTTTATCTGGTTGTTATTACGGAATCGGCTGTAGCGAGAGGCCTGTTTTATCCATTCTTATTGATCATTAAAGGGAGCAAAACGATGAGCACTGAAATCTATGCTATTCCGCTGACCACTATCGACGGGAAAGCGACAACGTTTGAGGCATTTAAAGGGCAGGTGGCTTTAGTTGTTAACGTTGCCTCGCAATGCGGCCTGACTAAGCAATACGATGCGTTGGAAAAACTCTATGAGACCTATCGTGACAGAGGTCTGGTTGTGTTGGGGTTCCCTTCCAATGAGTTTGCCGGGCAGGAACCAGGATCAGAAGAAGAGATTCAGGCATTCTGCCGTGGGACGTTTGGTGTTCAGTTCCCGATGTTCAGCAAAATTGAAGTGAATGGCGAGAATCGCCATCCTCTGTACCAACTGCTGATTCGTGAACAGCCGGAAGCCAACGGAACCTGGAAAAGTGACTTTTTTGCTCGTTTGGTTAATAAAGGTCGTAAGCCTAAAAATCCAGAAGACATTCTGTGGAATTTTGAAAAATTCCTGGTGGATCGCGAAGGGCGTGTGATTGATCGTTTTGCACCGGATATGGCACCTGATCATGACACCATCGTGAAAGCGATCGACGATGCGCTGGCAAAATAAGTGACGCAGCAGACTTCCCCGGTATTACAGCTGCGGCAGGCTGGCGTCTCGCCACGGTTGTCGCCGACAACGGCGGTGTGTCGTCGCGGTGAGTTGCTGCATATCATTGGCCCGAATGGGGCAGGGAAGAGTACCCTGCTGGCAAGAGCGGCAGGCCTGCTGGCGGGGGAAGGCGAGATCGATCTGGCTGGTACGCCGCTGTCGCAGTATACAGCGGCGGATTTAGCCGTACGACGCGCCTATCTGGCACAGCAGCAACCTCCTCTGGCGCTGATGCCAGTGTTTCAGTATTGGCAGTTGCATCAACCGCCGCTGGCTCAGGAAAATGCGGTCGAAAAGGTGGTGCATTTCCTGGCAGAACGCCTGATGTTAACCGATAAGCTGGCGCGCCCGCTCACGCAGCTGTCGGGGGGCGAGTGGCAGCGCGTTCGGCTGGTGGCGGCGCTGTTGCAGATTTGGCCGACCCTCAATCCGCACGCGTGTCTACTGCTGTTGGATGAACCGACTAATAGCCTCGATGTGGCGCAGCAAGCGGCACTGGATGTGCTATTGAACGAACTCTGCCGTTTGGGGATTGCGGTCGTGGTTTGCGCCCACGATCTGAACCATAGCGCTCACCATGCGGATCGCGTATGGCTGCTGTCGGCTGGTGCTGTGGTGGCACAGGGCGAGACGGCGGGGGTGATGCTGCCGGAGGTGCTGTCTCCTGTATTCGGTGTCGCGTTCCAGCGGCACGTGGTCGATGGTAGAAATTGGATCATCACGCGTAGCGCCTGACTACTGATGCGAGAAAATGGCGTCGTCAGAAAATAGGAAAAATCGCCTTTACTTGCCAGAGGCCCCGATTAAACGCTAAATTAATCCAATACCTAGCATTTTCAAACGCTAGAGGCCTATGGCCTCGGCGGTTTTATGGTAATCGCGATGATACGTCTACGACATGCTTTGATCCTCGCCAGCCTGATTTTAGTCGGCTGTAGCAGTAGTCGGCATAATAATCCGCCGCCGAATGCGCGCCTGAGCGATTCGATTATGGTGATGGCGCAGCTAAACGATCAACTTGGGCAATGGTACAGAACGCCTTACCGCTATGGCGGACTGGATCGTAACGGCGTCGATTGTTCCGGTTTCGTCTATCTGACGTTTCGCGATAAGTTCGGCATGCAGTTGCCGCGCACCACGGAAGAACAAACCGAACTGGGCGAGCGTGTTGACCGTGATAATCTATTACCGGGTGATTTGGTCTTTTTCAAAACGGGCAGCGGCAGCAGTGGGTTGCACGTCGGCATTTATGACAAAGACGACCAGTTTATTCATGCCTCCACCAGCCAAGGCGTAATCCGTTCGTCTTTGGATAACGTGTACTGGAAGCGGGCTTACTGGCAGGCTCGCCGCATCTAATTTTCCTTCCTTATTCTGTTTTGTTGACAGCATGGAGCTATTCACTCATGTCCTCTCTGCGTTTACTCATCTCTGACTCTTACGATCCTTGGTTTAACCTAGCCGTTGAGGAGTGCATCTTTCGCCAGATGCCCACCACGCAGCGAGTGCTGTTTTTGTGGCGCAATGCGGAAACGGTGGTGATTGGTCGCGCCCAGAACCCGTGGAAAGAGTGCAATACGCGACGGATGGAAGAGGATGGCATCAAGTTGGCACGGCGCAGCAGCGGTGGTGGGGCGGTCTTTCACGATCTCGGGAATACCTGTTTTACCTTTATGGCCGGCAAACCGGAATACGATAAAAGCGTTTCAACGCAGATTGTTCTGGATGCACTCAGTTCGCTGGGATTAAAAGCTAGCGCCTCGGGCCGTAACGATCTGGTGGTAGAAACCACGGACGGCGTACGCAAGGTGTCCGGTTCTGCCTATCGCGAAACCAAAGATCGCGGCTTTCATCATGGCACGCTGTTGCTGAATGCGGATCTGAGCCGCTTAGCCGATTATTTGAACCCAGATGTTAAGAAGCTACAGGCGAAAGGGATTACGTCTGTGCGTTCCCGCGTCGCGAATCTGGTGGAATTGCTGCCTTCTGTCGATCATCAGATGATTTGCCAGGCGGTGACGCAGGCCTTCTTTGATTATTTCGGCGAACAGTGCGAACCGGAAATCATCTCGCCTTCCGCCTACCCGGATCTACCGGGATTCAGTGAACAGTTTGCGCGTCAAAGTAGCTGGGAATGGAACTTCGGTCAGGCACCGGATTTCTCGCATTTACTCGATAACCGCTTTACCTGGGGCGGGGTTGAATTACATTTCGATGTGGAGCGCGGCGTGATCGTCCGCGCGCAGATTTATACCGATAGCCTGAACCCAGCACCGTTAGAAGCACTTGCCTCCGCATTGCAGGGAACGGCATATCGCCCGGAAGCCTTGGCGGCAGCGTGTCAGGCACTGATTACCGCTTTCCCTGAACAGCAAAACGAATTGCAGGAACTGGCCGATTGGCTGGCGCAGAGTTTGCGTTAGACGCCCTGTTTTTCTCAACGCATCGATGATAAGGAAACGTAAGGGAAATAATACCCCTGCGTTTCCTCCGTGTTAATTTCATTACCATCCCTCTACACTTTCTGCATACCCGTTAGTCGTTGTGTGGTGAGCGTATGGCTCTCTTCACCTGAACAGGGTGGTACTAGGGAGACAGGATGCAGCAGACACCGTTATTCAAAAATCACTATTTTCACCAACTGCCGGGATTCTATACCGCGCTACAGCCTACGCCGCTGCATGACGCTCGTCTGCTTTATCACAGCGAGGGATTGGCCGCGGAGCTTGGGCTGTCTTCCGACTGGTTTACGCCAGAACAAGATGCCGTCTGGCGCGGCGAGCGTTTGCTGCCGGGAATGGAGCCGTTAGCGCAGGTGTATAGCGGCCATCAGTTTGGTATGTGGGCCGGTCAACTGGGCGACGGGCGCGGTATTCTGCTTGGGGAACAGCAACTGGCGGATGGCCGCAGTATGGACTGGCACCTGAAAGGTGCAGGGCTGACGCCGTATTCGCGCATGGGTGACGGTCGTGCCGTGCTGCGCTCAGTTATTCGCGAATTTCTGGCCTCGGAAGCGATGCACCATCTGGGAATCCCCACTACGCGGGCGTTGACGATTGTCACCAGCACGCATCCGATCCAGCGTGAGCAGGAAGAAAAGGGCGCGATGCTGCTGCGCGTGGCGGAAAGCCATGTGCGCTTCGGTCACTTTGAACACTTCTACTATCGCCGTGAGCCGGAAAAGGTGCGTCAACTGGTGGAGTATGTCATTGCTCGCCACTGGCCGCAGTGGGAGCACGACGAGCGTCGCTATGAACTGTGGTTCGGCGATGTGGTAGAACGTACCGCTCGACTGATTACGCATTGGCAGGCGGTTGGGTTTGCGCACGGCGTAATGAATACGGATAACATGTCGATTCTGGGGCTGACCATCGATTACGGCCCTTATGGTTTTTTAGATGCCTATCAGCCTGATTTCATCTGTAATCACTCCGACCACCGCGGGCGCTACGCGTTTGACAATCAGCCTGCCGTAGGGCTGTGGAATCTGCATCGTCTGGCGCAGGCGCTGTCGGGGCTGATGGACACCGATACGCTGGAACGTGCGCTTGCCCGCTATGAGCCGGCGCTGATGCAGCACTATGGCACGCTGATGCGCGCCAAGCTGGGCTTGTTTACCGCGAGCGCAGAGGATAATGGCGTGCTGGTAGGGCTGTTGCGTCTGATGCAGCAGGAAGGCAGCGATTACACCCGCACGTTCCGCCTGCTGGCGGATAGCGAAAAGCAGGCATCGCATTCGCCGCTTCGTGATGAGTTTATCGACAGGGCCGCGTTCGATAGCTGGTTTGCGACTTATCGCAAGAGGCTGATGCAGGAAGAACAGAGTGATGAGGAACGTCGTCAGCTGATGAACGCGACGAACCCGAAATACATTTTGCGTAATTATCTGGCGCAAATGGCGATTGAACGGGCGGAACATGATGACATTAGCGTGCTGACACGTCTGCATCAGGCGCTGTGCAGACCGTTTGACGAGCAGCCGGATAAGAACGATCTGGCAGCGTTACCACCAGAGTGGGGTAAGCATCTGGAGATTTCCTGCTCCAGCTAAGCCGGAGCAGGAATGATGGCTATTGCCGTCTAATATTATTGCCGCAGATAAACCTGCGGAATGGTGTAGTCCGGGTGTGAACCGACGCTGAGGTCGGCGCGATACCAGCGGGTCAACGTCTCTGCCTGTAGCACTTGCGCAGGCGTACCCTGTGCGACCAGCTTCCCTTCGTGCAACAGCAGGATGCGATCGGCATACAGCGCGGCCAGATTCAGATCGTGTAGAACACAGCATACGGAGAGCGGTTGTTCACGCGTGAGCTGCTTGAGCAACCGCAAGAGGTGCTGTTGATGGTATAGATCCAGCGCCGAGGTCGGTTCATCGAGAAATAACCAGCCTGGCGTCGGTTCTGGGTGCCACAGTTGCGCCAGCACGCGAGCAAGCTGCACACGTTGCTGCTCTCCGCCGGAAAGGTGGCGATAGTCGCGCGCCGCCAATTCCAGACAGCCCGTTTGCGCCATGACCTGCTGAATCACATCATCATTTTTCGGGTAGCGACCATGCGGGGAACGCCCCATCGCGACGACATCCCGCACGCTAAACGCGAACGCCATGCCACTATGTTGACGCATCACCGCGCGCGTTTTTGCCAGTGCGCCGGGCTGCCAGTGCGAAAACGACTGTCCAGCCAACAGGCACTCGCCGTCATCGGGCGTCAAATAACCGGTCAATAAACGGAGCAGGGTCGACTTTCCCGCGCCGTTAGGGCCGATAATCGCGACGATTTCCCCACAGTGCAGTTCCAGAGAAACATCATCCGTCAGAGTGCGACCGTTGGCCTGAAAGCGTAGATGACGTGCGACTAACGTCTGGTCGAGCGCTGGGTCAGTCATTGCTACGTCCTTTGTGCTGAACGATCAGCCATAAGAAATACGGCCCGCCAATCAGGCTACTTAACAGCCCTACGGGCATTTCCGCTGGCGCAAGTAGCGTACGAGCCAGCGTATCGGCAAACAGCAGCAGGCAGGCACCACCGAGGATAGAACCGGGAATGAGCCAGCGATGATCGGCGCCCACATGCAAACGCATCAGGTGGGGGATAATGAGCCCGATAAACCCGATTACGCCGCTGACCGCCACCGCCACACCCACCAGCAGTGAACTCAGTAGCAGCAGCGCGTACTTGGTACGCTTTACATTGATGCCAAGGTAATGCGCCTCTTCATCTCCCAACTGCAACACATTCAGACGGCGCGCGTAGTACAGCGTGGCTAGCATGCCGGGAATCGCCAGTGTGCTGGTAACCAACAGCATCGGCCACTGCGCCTGTCCGAGACTGCCCATGCCCCACAGTGAAAACTGGCGCAATTGTTGGTCGGTGCTGATGTAGGTCAAGACGCCAATCAGCGCAAGGCACAATGCATTAAGCGCGATGCCTGCCAGCAGTAATCGCGTTAACCCCCCTTGTTCGGAGCGGCTGAGGATAAAAATGATCGCGGTAATCGCCAGACTACCCGCGAAAGCGGCAAACATCGGGCTGTAAAGCGCCAGCAGAGGGGGAAGGCCGAGCGGCAGCACGATAGTGAGTGCCACGCAGAGCGCTGCGCCGCTGCTGATGCCAAGCAGGCTGGGATCGGCCAGTGGATTGCGAAACAGTCCTTGCATAATGGTGCCTGAACAGGCCAGCGCGCCGCCGACGAGTATCGCCAGCAGCACGCGGGGGACGCGGATGTTCAGCCAAATATGCCAAAGCGGATCGTCAAAAGGCGTCTGCCATAGCGTCTTGAGTGACAACGTCAACGCACCCATGTTGGCGGCACCCACCATCAGTGCCGCCATGAGCAACAACAGCGAGATCAACCAGGTGCGCGGATGAAACCGTGACGTCATTTGATCGCTTCGGCTGTCTGACGCAGCGTTGCCATCAACGCTGGCGTTTCGAGCGTAAAGCCCAGCATTGCCATATCATCGACGACCAGCAGACGCTTGTGTTTACCCGCAGGCGTCAGTTCCAGACCGGGTAATTTCCAGACCTGCGCTTCGCCGCCCAATGTCTTCAGTCCTTGACTGGAGATCAGAATCAGATCTGGTGCGCTGGCAATGACGCCTTCCTGAGACAGTTGCTGATAACGTTCAACGTTCTGCATGGCATTCTGTAACCCTGCGTGGCGAATGATCGTGTCTGGCGGCGTATTTTTGCCTGCGCCCATCGCACTCATACCGCCGTGGTTGAGAATAAACAGCGTCTTGACGGGCAATGGTGCAGTTTTGACCGCCGCCAACTGCTGCTGATAGGTTTCCGTCAGCTTTTTACCTTCGGTGTCTTTACCCAATGCTTGTGCAATGGCGCTAATTTTCTGCGGAACCGCATCCAGCGCTGGCTGAGCGGAAACGTGAACCACTTTGGTGCCGCTGTCCGCCACCTGCTGTAAGACTAGGGAAGGCTGAGACAGATCGCTGGCAAGAACCAGAGAAGGTTTCATCGCCAGAATACCTTCGGCATTGAGGTGGCGCATGTAGCCGACATCAGGCAGTTTCTTCACGGACTCTGGGTGCAGGCTAGTGCTATCGCGTGCCACCAGATCCTTCTCTGCGCCCAACGCATAGATGATTTCGGTGACGTCGCCGCCGATAGAAACGATACGTTCGGCAGCAGACACCCCCAGCGGGAGTGTCAAAAGCAGGGGGAATAGCCAGTTTTTCATGCAGCGAGATCCTTATGCGGTTTCAGGGCATCGACTTGGTTGCGCCACTGTTGTTGTTCCGGCGTACCTTCGGTACGTTGCCCGAAGAGCTGTGCAATTTGGGAGCCGTCTGCGGCATAGAGTTCCAGGCTGGTCACGATACCGTCAACCGTCGGTTTGCGCGTCACCCAGCTTTCAGCAATCGCACCTTCGATCAGATGCAGGGTAAAGTCTTTATTAAAGATGTTAATCCATTCCGCGTGTTGCTCCATGCGCTCGACACGCTCCAGCGTACCCGTGAAGATTTGCACACAGCCGCGGTTGCCGACAAACACCATGATTTCGTTTTGATCTTCACGCGCGGCAAACAGAATCTGTGACAGCGCATCGTTGTCTACGCGGTAAGCCAAGTCGTCAGCGACGGAATTAAATGCCTGCTGGCGCGTCAGGTTATAGCGCTTGAGCAGAATGAAGAAATCATGCACATCTTTCATCGCACGCCAGTCTGCTTCAAACTGAGGATTATGGGCAATGGCCTGTTCGGATGCCGAACTATTGCTGGCAGGACGACGTTCCAGTGCGGGGTTTTCGCTGCTGGCAAATTTTTCAATGAACAACTGCCAAGCGGCCATGTCCGTGGTGTCGGTCGTGTAGACCTTCAGAATGGCATCGCCCTGATGATCGAAGAATTGAATGCTCTGACGCTCGCCACGTGCGGTGTTTTCACGCAGTGCAAAAGCCGAAGCCCACTGAGAGAGGAACAAACGGAGATCCAATCCGCGCGGATTGAGGATCAGGCCAGCATGTCCGTCCAGCGTCTGGTTTTGATAATAGCCCGTATGCTCATGCACGGCGTACTCGTTGCGCGTGATCGACTTGGTATTACCAACTTGCTCCAGTGCGCTTAACCAGACCTTGGCATCACCTTGCAGGCGCTGTGCATCGTGTCCGACACGGGCGTGAGTCAGTTCCGCTTCGCTGATGCCGAGTAGCGCAGCCAGATCGCGTGCATATTTACGCGGATGTTCAACTTTCGCCTGGAGGTATTGTTGGTAAATAGACGTCTGCATCTCGTTCGTTCCCTTAATCGTTGTCGTATTGATTATAGCAATGAATGAGAATCATTTTCATGTAACAAAAACGCAACCTCAAGTGAAGTTTTCTTAATAAGTGGAATAAGAGGAATCGTAAGATGAATTTACGTGCTGCGAGAGCGTGGGAGAGGTGGCGTAAAAAGAGGAAACTGGCTGGCACACTACCGTAGAAGATGAGTGTGCCAGTGTATATCGGATTAGAAACGGCTGTCGACGGCGTCCGCCAGACGTGCCAGCAGCGTTTCGGTGTCCTGCCAGCTCAGACAAGGATCGGTAATGGATTGCCCGTATGTCAATGCCAGAGGATTGAGCGCCGGCTGGTTGCCTTCAATTAAGAAACTTTCCGCCATGATGCCCGCGATGGTGCGTGAACCAGTGCGAATTTGCTGGCAGATATCATCGGCTACGTCGAGCTGACGACGATGCTGTTTTTGGCAGTTAGCATGACTAAAATCGATCACCAGATGCTCGGGTAGCGAGAATTCACGCAAGTGAGTACAGGCGGCGGCGATATCTTCCGCGTGGTAGTTTGGTGTTTTCCCGCCGCGCATAATAATGTGGCCAAACGGGTTGCCTTGCGTTTTGTAAACCGACATGAAGCCCTGTTTATCCGGCGAAAGGAACATATGCTGGGCACGAGCAGCACGAATGGCGTCGACGGCGATTCGCGTGTTGCCGTCTGTCCCGTTCTTGAAGCCGACAGGGCAGGAGAGCGCCGAGGCCATTTCCCGGTGAATCTGGCTTTCGGTGGTTCTTGCACCAATCGCACCCCAGCTAATCAGGTCGGCAATATATTGGCCGGTGACCATATCGAGGAATTCCGTCGCGGTCGGCAATCCAAGCTGATTAACATCCAGCAGCAGGCGGCGGGCAATTTCCAGCCCTTCGTTTACCTGGAAGGTACCATTCAGTGCAGGATCGGAGATGAGTCCCTTCCAGCCCACCACCGTGCGCGGTTTTTCAAAATAGGTGCGCATGACGATTTCCAGTCGATCCTGATACTGCGTTCGTAGCGCAGCCAGACGGCGGGCATAATCTAACGCACTGTCGGTGTCATGGATCGAGCAGGGGCCAATCACGACGAGCAGGCGAGGATCGTGACCGGTTAGAATGGCTTCAATTCTCTTACGTGACGCGGTGACATTTTCGGCAACGGCAGGGGTAATCGGGAGTCTGGCGAATAACGTTTGGGGCGTCACCAGACTCTCGATGCGCGCGCTCCGCAGTTCATCTGTTTGTAGCATGTATTGTCTCTGAATGCGGTCAAGCCGAAAACCTGTCTTTACTGAAAAAGCGTGGACATGATAGGTCTTTCAGACCAGGGCAATGTTTTCGAACCACGACAATGTTTTCAAACCACGACAATGTTTTCAGACACGGTTTTCAGGCTATGTTTCCGACTAAAAGGTTGCTTCGCAGCGGCGAAATGCCGGGAAGTGATGGAGCACACAATAAACGAAATGGCGCACATTACAACCGCATTAGGACAAAAAAACTATTATGTACTAGTACATTCTTCGACTCATGCCGAGAATGTCGATGATTTTGGCGGAAATTTCCTCAACGGAATAATTGGTGGTATTGAGATAGTTAATCTGGTGTTTGCGAAACAGCGCTTCAACTTCGCTCAGCTCCATGCGGCACTGACGCAGTGACGCATAACGACTGTTACCCCGACGCTCTTCCCGAATGGCTGCCAGCCGTTCAGCATCAATGGTGAGCCCGAATAGCTTGTGCTGGAAGGGTTTCAGCGCATCGGGCAGGCGCAAGTTATCCATATCATCAGCAATAAAAGGATAGTTGGCGGCGCGAATGCCAAATTGCATCGCCAGATACAGGCTGGTCGGCGTCTTGCCACAGCGTGACACGCCCAGCAGAATGACCTGCGCCTGATCGAGATTGCGCAGCGAGATGCCATCATCGTGTGCCAGCGTGTAGTCGATAGCCGCGATACGGGCGTCGTATTTGCTCAGATTATTGGCGGTCAAGCCATGAGTACGGTTAGCCACTGGCGTCGGCGGCGTGTTCAGTTCTTCCTGCAAGGGGGCAACCAGTGCTTGTACGATGTCCTGGCAAAATCCTTCACTGCTGGTAATAATGTTACGTACGGTCGGGGTGACAATGGAATAAAACACCAGCGGGCGCACGCCGGTTTGTTGATACAACGTATTGATTTGTTCACACACGGCTTTGGCGCGCGCTTCACTTTCAACGAAAGGTAAGGTATAGCTAACCGTGTTCACGGGAAATTGGGACAACACCGCATGACCCAGCACCTCTGCCGTAATGGCCGTACCGTCCGAGACATAAAATACGCTTCTTTCCACATAACCCCCTTGTGATATTTCCGATAGCTCGAACACGTTAACCTCGTCAAAAATTGTGTTTTACGAACACTTTTATTAAAACGCCATTTCATTATCTTTATGATAAAGAATACTAATCTTCTACGATATTGGATTTTTATTGTGTTAAGCAATCATTTGCCGTGAAATCAGTTTTTTTTCATAGGTTGATCGATTCACCTGTCTATGTTCATCAAAACGCTATGCTAACCTGATTGCGTTGAGGCGATTCTCAACCGAACTCTTTCATACCCTAATTGTATGCAGAAAGGATTATTTTCGATGTCCAATAACGGCCCTGATTTGCGTAATGTCCTTTGGTATAACCAGCTCGGTATGCACGACGTTGAAAGGGTGGGGGGCAAAAATGCCTCTCTGGGTGAAATGATCACCAACCTTTCAGGATTGGGCGTAGCCGTTCCCAACGGCTTTGCGACAACGGCGCAGGCGTTTAATGATTTTCTTAATCAAAGCGGGATTAACCAGCGCATTTATGAGCTGCTCGATCGCACCGACATTGACGATCTGAATCAACTGGCCAGCGCCGGTACGCAGATTCGCCAGTGGATTATTGATACGCCATTCCAGCCGGAGCTGGAGCAGGCGATTCGTGACGCCTATCAGCAACTGGCCGATGGTGAGAAAGACGCCTCGTTTGCCGTGCGTTCCTCTGCCACGGCAGAAGACATGCCGGATGCGTCTTTCGCCGGCCAACAGGAAACCTTCCTGAACGTGCAGGGCATCGACGCGGTGATGGTCGCAGTGAAGCACGTGTTTGCATCGCTGTTTAACGATCGCGCGATCTCTTATCGTGTGCATCAGGGCTATGACCACCGTGGCGTGGCGCTATCGGCGGGCATACAGCGTATGGTGCGCTCCGATCTGGCGTCTGCGGGTGTGATGTTTACCATTGATACCGAATCTGGTTTTGATCAGGTGGTGTTCATCACTTCGGCGTACGGTTTGGGTGAAATGGTAGTACAGGGAGCGGTGAACCCAGACGAGTTCTATGTTCACAAACCGACCTTGCAGAACAACAAACCTGCGATTGTGCGCCGTAACATGGGATCGAAAAAAATCCGTATGGTCTATGCCGCGAGCCAGGAACATGGCAAGCAAGTGCGGATTGAAGATGTACCAGCAGAACAAACGATGCGTTTCAGCCTGACGGATGATGAAGTACAGGCACTGGCGCGTCAGGCACTGCTGATTGAGAAACACTATGGCCGCCCGATGGATATCGAGTGGGCGAAAGATGGCCACACAGGCAAACTCTATATCGTGCAGGCGCGTCCGGAAACGGTACGCTCTAACGGCCAGGTGATGGAACGCTACCACCTGCCTGCCAGCGGCACGGTGCTGGTGGAAGGTCGTGCTATCGGCCACCGCATTGGTGCGGGCGAAGTCAAAGTGATTCAGGACATCAGCGAGATGCACCTGATCAATGCGGGCGATGTGCTGGTAACCGACATGACCGACCCAGACTGGGAACCGATCATGAAGAAGGCCGCAGCGATCGTGACCAATCGTGGTGGACGTACTTGCCATGCTGCCATTATCGCGCGTGAGTTGGGTATCCCTGCCGTTGTGGGTTGTGGTGATGCGACCGAGCGTTTGCACAAGGGGCAAAAAGTGACCGTTTCCTGCGCGGAAGGTGACACGGGTTATGTGTATCAGGATCTGCTGGACTTCTCCGTGAAGAGTTCACAGATTGATGAAATGCCTGCACTGCCGTTGAAAATCATGATGAATGTGGGTAACCCTGATCGCGCCTTTGATTTTGCCTGCCTGCCAAACGATGGCGTCGGTCTGGCGCGTCTGGAATTTATTATTAACCGCATGATTGGCGTGCACCCGCGTGCGCTACTGGAATTCGATCAGCAAACCCCAGAACTGCAACGTGAGATCAAAACGCTGATGCAGGGCTACGACGATCCGGTTGAATTCTATGTCGGTCGGCTGGTTGAAGGGATCGCAACGCTGGCGGCGGCATTCTCACCGAAGCGCGTCATCGTCCGCCTGTCCGATTTTAAATCCAACGAATACGCCAATCTGGTTGGCGGCGAGCGCTATGAACCGGAAGAAGAAAACCCGATGCTGGGCTTCCGTGGTGCGGGTCGCTATGTTTCTTCGGATTTCAAAGCCTGCTTTGCGCTGGAGTGTGAAGCGGTTAAGCGCGTGCGTAACGTGATGGGTCTGAAAAACGTGGAAATCATGATCCCGTTTGTTCGTACTGTGGCGCAAGCGGAAGCGGTGATTGCCGAGCTGGCGAGTCAAGGCCTGCGCCGTGGCGAAGACGGCCTGAAAATCATCATGATGTGCGAAATTCCGTCCAACGCGCTGTTGGCCGATGAATTCCTGCAACACTTTGATGGCTTCTCCATCGGTTCAAACGACATGACGCAGCTGGCGCTGGGTCTGGACCGCGACTCCGGCGTGGTATCGTCGCTGTTTGACGAACGTAACGATGCGGTGAAAGCGCTGCTGTCGATGGCGATCAAGGCCGCCAAGAAACAGGGTAAATACGTCGGTATTTGCGGTCAGGGGCCGTCAGATCACGAAGATTTCGCCCTCTGGCTGATGGAGCAGGGCATTGATAGCCTGTCTCTCAACCCAGACACTGTGGTGCAAACCTGGCTGAATCTGGCTGAGCACAAGTAATTAGTACGGTGAATGCCTGATGTGTAGTCATCAGGCAACTGAAACAGTATTCACAGAATGAAAACGGTGGTAATGGAATAGAAGAGTAAAGCGTTTGCGCCATGGATGGCGCAATCCGAGCGTACAGGGAGGTATTCACAGCGTCTTTACGATCTATCCATTACCACCGCTCGACCGCCGCTGATCGCAAGCTGTGCTGAAAATCACGGTGCCGCAATCAGGAAGGATTTAAACTGCGGCGTCATTACCGCGCTAAAGCCCTTATCCGTTTTGGTAATCAGATAAACCGCCAACCCCTGCTGTTCCGCCAGTTTCAACGCTTTCTCCGTTCCCAACACCATCAAACCGGTATCCCAGCCATCCGCTTCTAGTGCGGTCGGTGCAATCACGGTCGCAGAAACCAGTTGATGAGTAATCGGTCTGCCTGTCTCGGGATCGATAACGTGAGAGTAGCGCTTATTGTCCTGCTCAAAATAATTCCGGTAGCTGCCGGAGGTACTAATGGCATAACCCTGCAAATTTACTGCTGCCTGTACCGCGTTTTCCTGGTCGGTTGGCTTCTGAATCGCCACGCGCCACGGCGTACCTTCTGCATTTATGCCACGGCTGGAAATGGCGCCGCCGACGGAAACCAGATAATTGGTGATCCCTTTGCGCGTCATTAACTGTGCGAGAACATCTGCGCCATACCCTTCACCCAATGTGGAGAGATCGACATATAAATCCGGAAGATCTTTCTGAATCCATTCTCCTTTTTCGTCGCCGATCAGTTTCAGGTGACGCAACCCAACGTTTTGCCGCGCTAAGTCGATCTGCTGCTGGCTGGGGATGCGCGTAGGCTGCTTCTGCGGGCCAAATCCCCAGAGGTTAACTAACGGGCCGACGGTGATATCCATCGCGCCGTGGGTCGCTTTACCGATACGCAACGCAGCCAGAATGATATCCGCCATGCCGTTGCTTATAGGCTGTGGCTCTGTCCCCCGATACTGATTAAAACGTGATAGCACGGAATCGTCACGGTAGGTAGAGATGTCGTTATTGGCCTGCTCCAGCAGGGCATCGATTTCTCGTTGCAGTTGCGTTTTGTCTTCGGTGATGTCGCCGCTAATTTTTACGCTGTAAAACGTCCCCATCGTTTTACCTTCAATGGTTAATAAGGGGCGTTGTACCGCCGGTGTTGGATTGTCGCAGGCGGTCAGAAGGCTGAATAAGCCACAGAGTAGTAATCTCTTCGCGGTGAGAGGCGTCATGAAAAACTCCTGAAAAACTGAACTGAGACTAAGCAGACAGGAGAGTAACAAAAAAGAATGACGCGTAATTGAATGGAAGAGAAATGAAAGAAAAAAAAAGGCCCATCTCAGGGGATGGGCAAAGACTACACACAGCAATTCGTTACTAACTCTTCGTTACTAACTCTGACGAGGAGGAAACCTCATTGACAAACAGTAGGTTAATACTAGCTCCGGTATTTATCCTATGGATTATGCCCTATTCAGTCATTAAGAATCATCCTAATAGTTAATTATTTTTTAAGGATTGGTCTCTAAGTATTTTTATATTGTCAATAATATTGATGCGTTAGAGAAATGATATCAAAATTTTTAGGATGATTCCCTAAGAATAGAGGGGTAATCATTAGCTATTTTTATCTATTGAAAAGTGAGGAAAAGGTGTACCACGGAGACGTGATGGTGAGAGTAGGCAATGAGTGGGCGGTGCGCCGCCCACGGGAAGAGAAAACGGTAACTGTCGGTCTTACTCTTTATCTGGCGTGTTAGATGCATTAACGGAGAGGATGCTTTGCGGTTCGGGAATTTCACGCATCCAAGCAAATAGCAGACGATAGGAAACGGCGAGGACGACTGGGCCAATAAATATTCCTATCATGCCAAACGCCAGCAAACCGCCAATCACGCCGGAAAGAATCAGCAGCATAGGAAGATCGGCTCCCATCCTGATCAATACTGGGCGGATCACGTTATCGATAGTGCCAACGACGCAGCTCCAGACCAGCAGAACGGTGCCCCAGGTGGCATCACCCGTCCAATATAGCCAGATAATGGCAGGAATCAGTACCGGAAGTGGCCCCAACTGCGCCAGACAAGACAGAAACATCAGCACAGTCAGTAGTGTGGTATGGGGAATACCGGACAGCCCCAGCCCAATTCCGCCCAACACCGACTGCACGATAGCGGTAACCACCACGCCTAGTGCGACAGCGCGAATCGACTGTGCTGCCAGAATGACAGCGGCATCGCCACGCTCTTTCCCCAGCCGGATAGCGAAATGTCGCACGGCTCTCGCTACGGCTTCCCCTTTGTAATACAGCAGGGCACTGAAGATCAGCATCAGGGAACAATGCATCAGAAATCGCCCGATATTGGCCGCTTGTGCCACTAACCAGGTCGCTGTTTTACCAAAATAGGGTTGCACTTTGGCGAACAGGCCGCTACCGCCGCTTTGCAGCAACGTCTGCCAACTGTTGAACAATTTTTCACCGACGAAAGGAATAGACGTCAGCCACTCCAGCGTGGGGGGAGAAAAGTTTTCCTGCCGAGCTCCCCAACTCATTAACGCCGAACTGTTATCCACTACGCTACTAACAAGAACGGCAATCGGGACAATAAATAGCAGAATAAGCAGCAGCGTCATCACGATCACTGCCAGAGAACGCCTGCCCCACAATAGCGCCTGAAATTTAATCAGCATCGGCCAGGTGGCAATGACCACCATACATGCCCAGGCGAATCCCAGAATAAAAGGCTGCACGACCCAAAAGCAGGCAATAATCATGATGGTAATAAACACCAGACTGAACAGGATTCTGGCCAGATCAAATCGTGGTGGCTGAGAATATTTGCTCAATGAATCGTTCCTCAATAGCAAAAGAAAGGGCTGAAGGCGAGGTAGCTTGGGTGACAGCCTGTGGTCATCTGTCATCATGAAATATTTCTGGGTGTTTTGACAGCCTGTTGAACATTTTGTTGGTGAAACAGCGGTTCATCAACACGCTGTATGTTTTTGCCGATCCGAGAGCGCACACGATTGCGAAATGTGATAAAACGTGATGTCCCCGATGACAGCGCGGCTATATACCGCGCTTCACAGGCATATCACGACATATTGGCAAACACATCATGTACGGACAGGGTCAAAAAATAATGATCCCACAGATCACGCAATCTCCCGGGCTGGTTCAGCCGGTGCTTAATTTTCTGGAAGCATTGAAGAAAAATGGATTTACAGGCGATACGGCGACCAACTATGCCGATCGTCTTACCATGGCAACGGATAACAGCATCTATCAACTTTTGCCGGATGCGGTGGTGTTCCCGCGCTCAACCGCTGATGTCGCGATCTTATCGCGCCTGGCGGGTGAAGCGCGTTTTTCAGAGCTGACTTTTACTCCACGCGGCGGCGGTACGGGAACGAACGGACAGGCGCTGAATCGCGGCATCGTGGTCGATATGTCGCGTTATATGAACCGCATTCTGGAAATTAACCCTGAACAGGGATGGGTGCGCGTCGAGGCTGGTGTCATTAAAGATCAGCTTAATCAGTACCTGAAACCTTATGGCTATTTCTTTGCGCCAGAACTGTCGACCAGTAACCGAGCGACGCTGGGCGGCATGATCAACACCGATGCATCGGGGCAAGGCTCGCTGGTGTACGGAAAAACCTCAGACCATGTCTTGGGGCTACGTGCGATCCTGCTGGGCGGCGAGATGTTGGATACGCAAGCGATGCCAGTCACGCTGGCGGAGAAACTGGCGTTAGAAGATTCCGCTATTGGCCGTATTTACCATACGGTGCTGCACCGCTGTCGCGAACAGCGCGCGTTGATCATCGACAAATTCCCTAAGCTGAATCGTTTTCTGACGGGTTACGACCTGCGTCATGTGTTCAGCGACGATCTCCAAACCTTCGACCTGACGCGAATTTTGACCGGTGCTGAAGGTACGCTGGCGTTTATCACCGAAGCGAAGCTCGATATCACGCCGTTGCCAAAGATTCGCCGTCTGGTGAATATCAAATATGACTCCTTTAACTCAGCGCTGCGCAATGCACCGTTCATGGTGGAAGCGAAGGCGCTGTCGGTTGAAACCGTGGACTCTAAGGTATTAAACCTTGCCCGCGAGGATATCGTCTGGCATTCCGTTAGCGAATTGATTACCGATGTGCCTAATCAGGAAATGCTTGGCCTGAATATCGTTGAGTTTGCGGGTGATGATGACGCGCTGATTAACGGGCAGGTCGACGCGCTCTGTCAGGGACTGGATACGCTGCTGGCGAGCGGAGAAGGCGGGGTCATTGGTTATCAAACCTGTAACGATCTGGCTGGCATCGAACGTATTTACGCCATGCGGAAAAAAGCCGTAGGCCTGCTGGGCAACAGTAAAGGGCAGGCGAAGCCGATTCCATTCGCGGAAGATACCTGTGTGCCGCCACAGCATTTGGCTGATTACATTGAAGAATTCCGCGCACTGCTGGATAGCCATAACCTGACGTACGGTATGTTCGGTCACGTGGATGCCGGCGTGCTGCATGTGCGTCCTGCGCTGGATATGTGCGACCCGCAGCAGGAAATGCTGATGAAACAGCTTTCCGACCAGATTGTCGCGCTGACGGCCAAATATGGCGGCCTACTGTGGGGCGAACATGGCAAAGGCTTCCGCGCTGAGTACAGCCCCGAATTTTTTGGACCGGAGCTGTATGCCGAACTGCGCCGCATCAAAGCGGCGTTCGATCCAGATAACCGGCTTAATCCCGGGAAGATTTGTGCGCCGCTGGACGTGGATGCGCCGATGATGAAAGTCGATGCGGTCAAGCGCGGCACGTTCGACCGCACGATCCCTCTGACGGTACGTACGGCGTTCCGTGGCGCGATGGAATGTAACGGTAACGGGCTGTGCTTTAACTTTGATGCGCGTAGCCCCATGTGCCCGTCGATGAAAATCAGCGGCAACCGCATTCATTCCCCGAAAGGCCGTGCGACGCTGGTGCGTGAATGGTTACGCCTGCTGGCGGAGCAGGGCGTCGATCCGGTGATGCTGGAGAAGGCATTGCCGCAGCAGAAACTCAGCCTGCGGGCGTTTATCCAGAAAACCCGTAATACCTGGCAGGCGAAGCAGGGGGATTACGATTTTTCCCACGAAGTCAAAGAGGCGATGTCGGGCTGTCTGGCGTGTAAAGCCTGTTCAACGCAGTGCCCTATCAAGATTGACGTGCCCGGTTTCCGTTCCCGTTTCTTGCAACTTTATCACACGCGCTATCTGCGTCCGGTTCGTGACTATCTGGTCGCCGGCGTTGAAAGCTATGCACCGCTGATGGCACGCAGTCCGAAGACGTTTAACTTCTTCCTGAAAATGCCGCTGCTGAATAACCTGAGCCGCAGCCAGATCGGTATGGTCGATTTACCTTTGTTGTCATCGCCGTCGCTGCGTCAGCAGTTTGCTGGGCATAGCGGAGTTAACACCACGCTGGAACAGTTGGAACAGTTACCGGAAGCGGCGCGCCAGCAGTACGTGTTAATCGTGCAGGATCCGTTTACCAGCTATTACGATGCGCAGGTGGTGGCAGATTTCGTCCATCTGATCGAAAAACTGAAGCTGAAACCGGTGCTGTTGCCGTTCTCACCGAACGGGAAGGCGCAGCACATTAAAGGCTTCTTGCAGCGTTTTGCCAAAACGGCGTCGAAGACGGCAGATTTTTTGAACCGCGTCGCTAAACTGGGGATGCCGATGGTGGGCGTTGATCCGGCGTTGGTACTGTGCTATCGCGATGAATACCGTGAAATCCTGGGTGAGAAACGCGGAGATTTCCAGGTGCAACTGGTGCATGAATGGCTGGTGACGGCACTGGCAGGCAGCACACCGCAGCCTGTCACTGGCGAATCCTGGTATCTGCTGGGACACTGTACGGAAACCACGGCACTGCCGATCAGCACGAAACAATGGGCTGATATCTTCTCGCGCTTTGGTGCCAAACTGGAGAATGTCAGCGTCGGGTGCTGCGGTATGGCGGGAACCTACGGCCATGAAACCAAAAACCTCGCCAACTCGCAGGGCATTTATGCGCTATCCTGGCAACAGGTGCTACAGAAGTTACCCCAGAAACGCTGCCTGACCACCGGTTATTCATGCCGCAGTCAGGTGAAACGTATGGAAGGCACTGCACTACGCCATCCGCTACAGGCCCTGCTGGAGATTATCTGATGCTATGGAAACGACAAGTTACGCTTGAGCAACTTAACGAACCGAGCCAGACGTGCATGGTGGGTCATATCGGTATCCGCTATACCCATATCGCGGAGGATTATCTGGAAGCCGTGATGCCAGTGGATTCTCGCACGCGCCAGCCGTTCGGCTTATTACACGGCGGCGCGTCCGTCGTGCTGGCGGAATCGCTGGGGTCGGTGGCGGGCTATTTGTGCTCTGAGGGCGATCAGCAGGTGGTGGGCCTTGAAATCAATGCCAACCACCTGCGAGCCGTGCGCGAAGGTGAAGTGCGGGGCGTGTGCCGTGCGCTTCATGTTGGTCGCCGTAATCAGGTATGGCAGATTGAGATTTTTGATAATCAGAATCGCCTGTGTTGCATTTCTCGCCTGACAACATCGATTATTACGCCGTAAACACGAAGTAAACACCGAACCAGACTGCCTGACGGTCTAGTTCGGTTATTCAGGGAAGAAACGGCACGCGCTTAACGAAGTCGGTCTGAAACGCGGTCGCTTTATCCCATGAACCTTGCATGCTTAGCTGATGGCAAATCGATTTCAGCGTGTTACGGGCAAAGTAGTAGCTTTGTACCCGAAAGAGGTGGCAACGCCCTTCATTATTAATCTCTTTAATCAATCGATTGTGCAACTTGACCAGCGCATGCAAATAGCTGTCGTCATCGCCGTTTCTCAGACAGAGTTCAACCATATCCATGCAGGCATTATGATAGCGACGTAAATGGTCAATATTGCTTCCAGGACGGTTCAGGCGAGCTTCCGCCATGTAAAAATCAACGGTGGCATCGCGAATCTGGAATTTATATTCGTCAATCTGGTGGTGCAGCCAGGCAGTCACGGAATGCATGGTGATCGATCCTGAATATGAAATGATAATCATTATCATATTTATAAAAAAGGCCGCGATCAATGGGCAAAATGTGCTTTAACACCAAAAAGTACGATCGGAAGTCACATAAATTTTCATATACCTTCCCTGTTTTATAAATAGGTATCATCGATAAATGTTATAATAATGATAACGAGATGATGATTTTTACCTGACCGAAAGGGACAGGGTTATGCTATTAATTCATTTATTATCAATTGTTTATCTGGTTTTTTACTACATTGTTTGGCGCACCCGAGACGTGTAAAATGGTGCTATTGGCTTGCTAAAAACTGAAATGTTACGAATAGCCCTGCGAAACAAGAGGTTGAAGCTAGTTTCATTATCACTAACATTAGGGGAAACCAGCCTAAAACTGGTACCACACGTAATGAGGTATTCCATATGCAAGCGGAAAATGTAGGGACGTTTTCACTGGATGAAAATGTCTGGCAAGGATTGACGCTGACAGAGAGCGCCGTGAAGCAGATTAAGAATCTGATGAAGCAGGATGAGGCCGTGCAAGGACTGCGGCTCAGCGTTAAACAATCCGGCTGTGCGGGATTCGGCTATGTGCTGGATCTGGTACAGGAGTTCGAAACCGACGATCTGGTCTTCGAACGTGATGGTGCAAAACTGTATGTCCCATTGAAAGCAATGCCTTTCATTGACGGCACAGAACTTGATTTCGTCCGTGAAGGGCTGAATCAGATATTCAAGTTTAATAATCCCAGAGCGCAGCATGCTTGTGGATGTGGCGAAAGCTTTGGCATTTAAGTGATGAAAAATTATGGCACGTAGCACGGTAGATGTACCTGATGATGTCCAGATCTGGATGGGTGATGGACGCTATAAAGAAGGTTTCTTTACGCAATTGGAAACCGATGAGCTGGCGCGCGGCATCAATGAAGATGTCGTACGGGCGATCTCGGCGAAGCGTAATGAACCTGAGTGGATGCTGGAGTTCCGTCTTAACGCCTACAAAGCGTGGCTGGAGATGGAAGAACCGCATTGGCTGAAAGCCCATTACGAGAAACTCGACTATCAGGACTATAGCTATTATTCCGCGCCTTCCTGCGGTAACTGCGACGACAGCTGCGGCTCTGAGCCCGGCGCTAAGCAGCAATCCGGAATTACGGACGTGAATAATTACCTGACCAGCGAAGTAGAAAATGCGTTTAATCAGCTGGGTGTTCCTGTCCGTGAAGGCAAAAAAGTGGCGGTCGATGCGATTTTCGATTCCGTATCTGTTGCAACCACGTATCGGCATGAGCTGGCTGAAAAAGGCATTATCTTCTGTTCATTCAGCGAGGCGATTCAGGAACATCCCGATCTGGTGCGTCAGTATCTCGGTACGGTCGTACCGGCGAACGATAACTTCTTTGCGGCGCTGAACTCGGCGGTTGCTTCTGATGGCACGTTTGTGTACATCCCGAAAGGCGTGCGCTGCCCGATGGAACTGTCGACGTATTTCCGCATCAACGCGGCGAAAACCGGCCAGTTCGAGCGTACGATCCTGATCGCCGATGATGACAGCTACGTCAGCTACATCGAAGGCTGCTCTGCACCCGTTCGTGATACCTACCAACTGCACGCCGCCGTGGTGGAAGTCATCATCAACAAGAATGCTGAAGTGAAATACTCCACTGTTCAGAACTGGTTCTCCGGTAAGGATGACGCAGAAGGTGGGATTCTGAACTTCGTGACCAAGCGCGCGCTGTGTGCAGGCGAGCATTCAAAAATGTCATGGACGCAGTCGGAAACCGGTTCAGCGATCACCTGGAAATACCCGAGCGTCATTCTGCGTGGCGACTACTCCGTCGGTGAATTCTTCTCTGTTGCCTTGACCAATGGTCGTCAGCAGGCCGATACCGGCACCAAGATGATTCACATCGGTAAAAACACCCGTTCGACCATCATCTCTAAAGGGATTTCCGCCGGACGTAGTGAGAACACCTACCGCGGTCTGGTGAAGATCATGCCGAGCGCGACCAACGCCCGTAACTTCACCCAGTGTGACTCCATGCTGATCGGTAGCGAGTGCGGTGCGCACACGTTCCCGTACGTGGAAGTGCGCAACAATACCGCGCAGTTGGAGCACGAAGCGACGACCTCGAAAATTGGTGAAGACCAACTGTTCTACTGTCTGCAACGCGGTATCAGCGAAGATGATGCCATCTCGATGATCGTGAACGGATTCTGTAAGGACGTCTTCTCTGAATTGCCGCTGGAATTTGCGGTAGAAGCACAAAAGTTACTGGCGATTAGCCTGGAACACAGCGTGGGTTAATTCGGCGGTTACCGGGATTTTCACAAACGAATAATGAGAATCATCGGTCCCGGAATTCATTAAGCGCTCGTTGCATTGAGCGTTGGAAGGAATAAGCATGTTAAGCATCGAAAATTTAAAAGTTAGCGTAGAAGGCAAAGAGATCATCAAAGGGCTTAATCTCACCATTAAGCCAGGTGAAGTTCACGCGATTATGGGCCCGAATGGCTCAGGTAAAAGTACGCTCTCCGCGACGCTGGCTGGACGTGAAGAATACGAAGTGACCGACGGTTCGGTGAGCTTCAAAGGGAAAGACCTGCTGGAACTGTCCCCAGAAGATCGCGCAGGCGAGGGCGTCTTCATGGCGTTCCAGTACCCTGTCGAGATCCCCGGCGTCAGCAACCAGTTCTTCCTGCAAACCTCCGTTAACGCGGTGCGTAAATACCGCGAACAAGAACCGCTGGATCGCTTTGACTTCGCCGATTTTATCGAAGAAAAGATCAAACTGTTGAATATGCCGGAAGATCTGCTGACCCGTTCGGTCAACGTGGGCTTCTCCGGCGGTGAAAAGAAGCGTAACGACATTCTGCAAATGGCGGCGCTGGAGCCGGATTTGTGTATTTTGGATGAAACCGACTCCGGGCTGGACATCGATGCACTGAAAATCGTCTCTAACGGTGTGAACTCCCTGCGCGACGGCAAACGTTCGTTCATCATCGTCACGCACTACCAGCGTATTCTTGATTACATCAAACCAGACCACGTTCACGTTCTGTATCAAGGGCGCATTGTGAAATCCGGTGATTTCTCGCTGGTGAAACAGTTGGAGGAGCAAGGCTATGGCTGGCTTACCGACGGGCAATAATGTGACGAGCGAAAACACGGCGGGTAAAATTGGCATCGCACAGAAACAAGAGAAGGCATTGCAGCAATGGCATGGCCTGTTTGAACGTGATGCGTCACGCCGTTCTGAAGACGCGAACCAGCATTGGCAGGATGTGGTGCGCCTTGGCTTACCGCACCGTAAGCACGAGCACTGGAAATACACGCCACTGGATAGTTTGCTGAACAACGAATTTGTTGCGCCGCAGGCCCAGTCTCTCGATCGCGCAGCGGTGGAGTCACTGGCTTTAGCTGTGGATAGCTGGCGTCTGGTATTTGTCGATGGGGTATTCAATGCTGAACTCAGCGACAGCGCATGGGGCTCTTATCAGGTTGACGTGCAGGCGTCGCGTGCGCAGGGCGTGTTGCCTGCGGCCATCCAGTCCGAGGTGTTCCTGCATTTGACCGAAAGTCTGGCGAGTGAAAGTACGCTGATTCGTCTGGCTGCCGGACAGCAGGCGGAGAAACCGCTTTACCTGTTGCACATCAGCAGCAGTCAGGCGGCGGCATTGAACACCGTTCACTACCGTCATCATCTGAACGTTGAACGTGGCGCGAGTGCGGAAATTATTGAGCACTACGTCAGTCTGGATGAGCATGCTCACTTTACCGGCGCACGCCTGACGGTGAATGCGGCGGAAAACAGCCAAGTGAGCCACTATAAGCTGGCGTTTGAAGCGGCAGCGAGTTACCACTTCGCGCATAACGATTTGGTGCTGGCACGTGATGCACGGGTTCGTAGCCACAGCTTCCTGCTGGGAGCGGGGCTGACGCGTCACAACACGAGCGCTCAACTGAACGGCGAAGGCACCAATCTGTCCATGAACAGCCTGATTCTGCCGGTTGGCAGCGAAGTGTGCGATACGCGGACGTATCTGGAACACAATCAGGGTTACGGCGAAAGCCGTCAGTTACATAAAGTCATCGTCAACGATCGCGCCAAAGCGGTGTTTAACGGCATGATCAAAGTTGCGCCTCATGCGCTGAAAACGGATGGCCAGATGACCAACAATAACCTGCTGTTGGGCAGGTTGGCTGAAGTCGATACCAAGCCACAGTTGGAAATCTACGCGGATGACGTGAAATGTAGCCACGGTGCCACTATTGGCCGTATGGACGAAGAACAGCTGTTCTATCTGCGTTCTCGTGGTATTACGCAGCAGGATGCTCAACAGATGATTATATTCGCCTTCGCGGCGGAAGTCACAGAAGCGATTGAAAACGAGTCTCTGCGAGATGTGGTTCTGGAACGTATCGCACAGCGTTTGCCCAACGCGCTGGCGAATGCCGGCAAGGCGGTATGATGAGTTATCCTATTGAGCGGGTTCGTGCCGATTTTCCGGTGCTGGCAAGTGAGGTTAACGGTCAACCGTTAGCCTATCTTGATAGCGCAGCGAGTGCGCAAAAACCGCAGTCGGTTATCGATCGTGAGGCAGAATTCTATCGCCATGAATACGCGGCGGTGCATCGCGGCATCCACACGCTGAGCGCGCAGGCGACCAGCGCGATGGAAGCCGTGCGCGAAAAGGTGGCATCCTTTATCAATGCAGCTTCGGTAGACGAGATTGTCTTTGTTCGCGGGACGACGGAGGCCATCAATCTGGTGGCCAACAGCTATGGCCGTACCTTCATCCAGCCGGGCGACAACCTGATCATCACCGAGATGGAACACCACGCGAATATTGTTCCCTGGCAGATGTTGGCGGAAGCGCGTAGCGTTGAGGTTCGCGTATTGCCGTTGGCCGAAGATGGCTCGCTGGATGTTGCGCAGCTTCCTGCATTGCTGGATGAACGTACTCGCCTGCTGGCGGTGACGCACATCTCTAACGTACTCGGTGCGTTGAATCCGGTTAAGGCCATGATCGCACAAGCAAAAGCGGCTGGCGCAGTCGTGTTGGTTGATGGCGCGCAGTCGATTATGCATCAGCCTGTCGATGTGCAGGATCTGGACTGCGATTTCTTTGTCTTTTCAGGACATAAGATCTACGGCCCTTCGGGTATTGGCGTGCTGTACGGCAAACGTGACCTGCTTCAGGCCATGCCGCCGTGGGAAGGCGGTGGGGCGATGATTCGTCAGGTTAGCCTGCGTACCGGCACCACCTATGCGGATTCACCGTGGCGCTTTGAGGCCGGCTCACCGAATACGGGAGGTATCATGGGCTTAGGTGCCGCGTTGGACTATGTGACGGCGCTGGGACGGGAAGAGATTCAACGTTATGAATCTTCATTGATGCAGTATGCGCTGGAAGCGCTAAAGCAAGTGCCCGACCTGACGTTGTACGGCCCTGCTGAGCGTCACGGCGTCATTGCGTTTAATCTTGGGCAGCATCACGCCTATGATGTCGGAAGTTTCCTCGATCGGTACGGTATTGCGATTCGCACCGGCCACCATTGCGCGATGCCGCTGATGGAACACTATGGTGTTCCCAGTATGTGCCGCGCCTCGCTGGCCGTTTATACTACACGCGAAGAAATTGACCGGCTGGTTGCCGGATTGCAACGTATCCATCGATTGCTGGGCAGTTAAGCGCCGCGCGCATACTGCTCGGGGAGGAAAACATGGCGAGTCTGCCAGAACCGCAGAAACTGGCGCGCAACTTTGCGCGCTGTAATGACTGGGAAGAGAAATATCTTTATATCATCGAGTTAGGGGAGCGCCTTGATCCTCTGCCCGACGAGTGGCGTAATCCAGAGAATCTGATTTCGGGGTGCCAAAGCCAGGTTTGGATTGTGACACAGCCCGATGAGCAGGGCGTGCTCACCCTACACGGCGACAGCGATGCCGCCATCGTGAAAGGGTTGATTGCGGTGGTTTTCAGCCTGTATCAGGGGCTGACCGCGCAGGAGCTCGTTGAGCTGGATGTGCGACCATTCTTTGAATCGCTGGCGCTGAATCAACACCTGACGCCATCCCGCTCTCAGGGGCTTGAGGCCATGCTGCGCGCGATTCGCGCACATGCTGCGGCACTGCTTTAGTTTTCTCCCCTGTTTTCTGCTTTCCTGAAGTATAAAAAAGCGCTGTGACGGAAAAAACGTCCAGCGCTTTTTTGTTTTTTTCATTTGCAGTTTTTTACCAACGGTACGTTATTGTTTTTCGGCCTATTTATTAACTCGCTGATATTTCAGAATTCGTCCCGTATATTTATTTCCCGTTAAATTTTATTCTGACTCTGCTTTGTAAAGAATTGAATATCAATGCTTTGATTTTTAAATAAAATATTCTTTTGTTACAACAATGCTAATATATACCCACGTTCGGTGGAGAGTGGCAATAATAGTCGCATTAACACCAGATCAAGAGGTATAGCCGGATACTGCACTCTGGGAACACAGCCAGATGTTATTGATTGTAGGGAACCTAATATGAAACGCGCGTTAACTTTACTTGGTATGGCTTTCGCGGCATACCTGACCAGCACCATTGCTAAAGCGACGGAATATCCGCTACCGCCACCAAATAGCCGCCTTATCGGCGAGAATATCGCTTATACGGTCCCCAATGATGGGCGTCCGCTGGAAGCTATTGCTGCGGATTTCAAGATTGGTTTATTGGGCATGATGGAAGCGAACTCTGGCGTGGATCCTTACCTGCCGAAAGCGGGTTCCACGCTCACCATCCCCACGCAAATGCTGCTTCCGGATACTCCGCGTGAAGGCATTGTGGTCAATCTGGCGGAACTACGCCTCTACTACTACCCGAAAGGGAAGAATACCGTCATCGTGTATCCGATCGGCATTGGTCAGTTGGGGCGCAATACGCCACTAATGACGACCAGCGTGAGTGAGAAGCGTGAGAACCCGACTTGGACGCCAACGGCGAACATTCGTAAACATTATCTTGAAGAGCAGGGCATTAAACTGCCCGCTGTCGTTCCGGCTGGCCCAGATAACCCGATGGGGTTACATGCGTTGCGTCTGTCTGCACACGGCGGCGTGTATCTGCTGCATGGCACGAACGCTGACTTCGGTATCGGCATGCGCGTGAGCTCTGGCTGTATCCGTTTGCGCCCAGATGACATTAAGGCACTGTTCGACAACGTGCCAGTCGGTACACGGGTGCAGATTGTTAACGATGCAATTAAAACCTCCGTTGAACCGGACGGCAAACGCTACGTTGAAGTGCATCAGCCTTTATCCAAGACCGATAAGGACGATCCGCAAACCATGCCAATTCCGCTGACGGCAAAGATGCAGAAATTTGTTAAAGATGCAGAGACGGACAGTAAAGCGTTTGCTGACGCAATTGTGCGTCGCTCAGGCATGCCAATTGTGGTGAGCGTAGGGCAAGACATCAATACCTACCAGCCACCGGTGGAATCAGCTCCAGAAGCGCCTCAGACGCATCAGGTTGCGCCGATCACGGCGATCAGCACCACCGCGCGGTAATAATGAAATAAATCGGCCAGATGCGTTTAGGCGCATCTGTGCTGGCTCAGGGATAGAGTGGAAGGATGAATAGGTTTGAACAGGTGACAAAGAATTGAAAGGGAACGTTGAAAGCCTAAAACGCAGGCAAAAAAATGGCGCACAATGTGCGCCATTTTCACTACTTAACCAGCTCGATTACTTTTTGTAAGTACGAACTTGGTTGTCCAGACGCTGGTTAGCACGAGCTGCGTCGTCTTTAGCAGCTTGTACGTCAGAGCGGATTGCGTTCACGTCGTTGCTCAGTTGGTCAACTTTAGCGTTCAGAGTCTGAACGTCAGAAGACAGCTGATCAATTTTAGCGTTGCTTGAACAACCAGCAAGCAGAGTAGAACCCAGAATTACCGCGCCCAGTACCAGTTTAGTACGATTCATTATTAATACCCTCTAGATTGAGTTAATCTCCATGTAGCGTTACAAGTATTACACAAACTTTTTTCTAATGAGAATAAATTTTTGATGAGAACATGCTTAATTTTGATCGTTCGCTCAAAGAAACAGCGAGTTTTACATATTCATTAAAAAAGTAAGGAAAACAGTGCTATTTTTATCGGATAACTCCGAAGTTTTAGGCTATTAAATGGTGTGTTACGCAAACGCATTAATTAGGTTATCACACTGTAGAAAGTCGTTTCAGAATATAAAAAAAGCGCCATTAAGGCGCTTTTTACCGATCTGAGGGGTGGGATCAGAGACGGTGTACAGAAGACGTGTTGGTGGTGCCGCTGGAAACCAGTGCGCCAGAGACCATCACCACAACGTCGCCAGCCTGCGCATAACCGCTGTTCAGCGCCGCTTCTTTACCGATGCGGTAGAAATCATCGGTAGACGCGATTTCTTTCACCAGCAGCGTATCAATGCCTTTGCTCAGCAGCAGTTGACGTGCGGTGACTTCGTTAGTTGTCAGTGCCAGAATGCGGGCATTCGGGAAGTATTTGCGGATAGACTTGGCAGACTTACCGCCGCTGGTCGCAACCACAATCAGTGGTGCATCCAGTTTTTCTGCCGTTTCGACTGCGCCACGGCAGACCGCTTCAGTGATACGCAGAACCGGAGGCGTCTTGATGGTATCCAGACGGCTTTTCATTACGGAGTCGGTACGCTGACAGATCGTCGCCATAATGGTAACAGATTCCAGCGGGTATTTACCTTTCGCACTTTCGCCAGACAGCATCACGGCATCGGTACCGTCGATGATGGCGTTCGCCACGTCGCCGGCTTCTGCGCGGGTAGGGCGTGGGTTTTTGATCATGGAATCCAGCATTTGCGTCGCGGTGATCACCACTTTGCGTGCAAGGTTACATTTTTCGATCATCATTTTCTGTGCGAAGATCACTTCTTCAACTGGGATTTCAACGCCCAGATCGCCACGAGCGACCATGATACCGTCAGACGCTTCCAGGATTTCGTCGAAATTGTTCAGGCCTTCCTGGTTTTCGATTTTGGAGATGATCTGGATGTGCTCGCCACCATGTGCTTTCAGGTGAGCGCGGATTTCTTCAACATCAGAACGTTTACGAATAAAGGATGCGGCAATGAAATCGACGCCTTGTTCGCAACCGAAAATCAGGTCACGTTTGTCTTTTTCAGCCAGAGCAGGTAGTTGGATGGAGACGCCAGGCAGGTTGACACCTTTATTCTCGCCCAGATCGCCATTGTTCAGCACTTTACAAACGACGTCATTACCGTTGATTGCCGTAACCTGCATACCGATCAAGCCGTCATCGACCAGAACGGTGTTGCCCACGCTGAGGTCTTCAGTAAAGCCTGCATATGTGACGGCGACGCGATCTTTGTTGCCCACGATGCTCTGATCGGTGGTGAACGTGAACGTTTGACCAGCGGTCAGCGTAACGTCAGCGCCGTTTTCCAGCTTCATGGTACGGATTTCTGGGCCTTTGGTGTCAAGCAGGATAGCGGCTTTCTTGCCGGTTTTTTCCATGACGGCACGCAGATTCTTGATGCGTTGGCCGTGTTCTGCGTAATCCCCGTGAGAGAAATTCAGGCGCATAACATTCATGCCGGCAGACAGCAGGTTGCCAAGCATTTCTTCTGACTCTGTTTTCGGCCCGATGGTACAAACAATTTTTGTCTTTTTCATACGATAGTTTCTACAAGTTGTGATGGATAAAAAAACGAGTGAACCAGTGGCGATGCGAGGCAAGCCGCTGGAAAGAATGTATGAGGAAACAGTATAGAAAAGGTAAGTATAGATGGTCGTAATGAATGGGTGATGAAGTGCGCAACCGCTCGTCGCATAAGGTTTGCGGGAGTCGCGTTGGCGATGCCGTTGATAATAATGTTATTGATAGTGGCACGTTGTTTAGCTGAAACCATTCAATTGAAACGACGTTCCGTATTATAGTTATTAAGCGACGAGAAACAAGGTGGTAAAAGGTATGAAATTGAATATTTTGTCGCGTTTACGCAAAAAATTGATCAATTTGGTGTTTTTACCCAACGTTGTTGCGCAACTGCCTAAGTCATTCGCGGCAGGAATGCGCGATTACAGCGAACCGAGGCAAGTGAGCAATTCTTGTAACAGCGGGCAATAAATAAAGAAAATGCGTGTAAGCCGCATGCTTTTCTGTCGATCCGTATCACGTTTTTGTGTCATGCTTCTTGAGAAGATGAAGGTAGATGGTAGTTTACCTGTTATTGCGGATTGTTACTGCGTAAGCAGGCAAAACCAGATACTCGTTCTTGCTACGGGTGTCTGGTTTTTTTGTTTCCAGGGTTTGAAAAATGAAGATTGCCAAAATACTCAACAATAATGTCGTTACCGTAATCGACGAAAACAATAATGAGTCGGTTGTGATGGGACGCGGGCTGGGCTTCAAAAAGCACTCTGGCGACCTGCTGGACGAAACGCTGATTGAACGCGTGTTTGTGATGAAATCTGGGGAACTGACGTCACGCCTACAGGAGTTGCTGTCAGAGATTCCGATGGATGTCATCACGACAGCAGACAAGATCATTTTGCTGGCAAAAGAGCGTTTGCCGGGGAAATTGCAAAACAGTGTCTATATTTCTTTAACGGATCACTGCCATTTTTCGATAGAACGCCATAAACAAGGGGTGGATATCCGCAATGTGTTGTTATGGGAAATAAAGCGTCTGTATCCAAAAGAGTTCGCTGTCGGCCTGGAAGCGCTGGATATTATTGAGCAGCGTTTGGCCGTGCGCTTACCAGAAGATGAAGCTGGGTTTATTGCTTTGCATTTGGTGAACGCGCAGCTCGACAGCGAAATGCCGGAAGTCTTGCAAATTACCAAAATCATGCAGGAAATACTGAATATTGTAAAATATCAACTGAATCTGGATTATAACGAACACGCATTAAGCTATCACCGCTTTGTGACGCATCTGAAGTTCTTCGCGCAGCGGTTAATAGGAAAAAGCACGGTATTTAGTGATGATGAGTCATTACATGATGTCGTGAAAGAACGATATCAATTGTCTTATCGTTGTGCGGAAAAAATACAGACACACATTATTCAAAAGTATCACTACACGTTAACGAAAGAAGAGTTGATGTTTTTAACGATTCATATTGAACGTGTCCGGACAGAAGGTCAGGATAAAATAGAACCCGGTGATGGGGAATAATTTCTGCTAATTTGCTTTTCGTCACAAAATAGCCGTATGGAAGGTAAATATCCTTGCATACGGTGAAAGTGAAAGCATAAAGTATGTGGAAAGCAAATTATCAGATGAAGTAAGTGTTATTGTCGGCACAGTCGTTGTGCGGGCACATAAACAGGATTGTTACTGTCAGGCTGGTCTAGGCGGGCAGGCAAAACCTAAATCGTTTTCTCAATGCTTATTGGGAAAAACGATTTAGGTTTTTTTTTGTCTCAAACAGAGCTGGCAATCTTAAATTATTGATATTTAAGTCTGTTTAGCATTAAGGATAGACGATGGAATACAAAGCATTAGCAAGTGAGATACTCGATGGTGTCGGTGGTCGCGGCAACATCATTAGCGTCATGCACTGCGCAACCCGATTACGTTTTAAATTAAAAGACGACAAAAAAGCGGATGCCGCGGCGCTGAAAAGTAATTCAGGCGTGATCATGGTGGTTGAAAGCGGCGGACAATTTCAGGTCGTCGTAGGCAATCACGTCAGCGATGTCTATCGCAGCTTACTGGATATTTCTGGGTTGAGCGACCAGACTGATTCCACAAATGTTGGGGGCGACGATAAGAAGAAAGGAAATCTTCTTTCCCGCTTTATCGACATTATTTCTGGAATATTTACGCCGTTAATTGGTGTCATGGTTGCTTCCGGTATTTTAAAGGGCTTTTTAGCACTGAGTTTAGTGTGCGGATGGATGGTTGAATCCAGCGGAACCTATAAAGTTCTGTTTGCGGCAAGCGATGCATTATTCTTTTTCTTCCCGGTGGTGTTAGGGTATACCGCAGGGAAAAAATTTGGTGGAAATCCATTCGTTACCATGGTGATCGGCGCCACGCTGGTACACCCTTCCATGATTGCCGAATTTGGCGCGATGCAGAATGCGAATTATCAGCAGCTGTATTTTCTGGGTATGCCGATCACCTTTATTAATTATGCTTCTTCTGTTATTCCGATTATTTTTTCAGCCTGGCTCTCTTCACGTTTGGAAAGGCCTCTGAACGCCATATTGCATATCAATATTCGCAATTTCTTCACGCCGTTGCTGTGCCTCTGTATCACGGTCCCCGTCACGTTCCTGCTGATTGGGCCAGCGGCAACCTGGCTTGGACATATGCTGGCTGGTGGCTACCAACTGATCTACGGGCTGAACTCTACGATTGCGGGCGCACTGATGGGCGCGCTGTGGCAGGTGTTCGTGATCTTTGGTCTGCACTGGGGCTTGACGCCGCTGATGATCAACAACCTCAGCGTGTTGGGTCACGACACTCTGCTGCCGCTGCTGACGCCTGCGGTGTTAGGGCAGGCAGGCGCGGTGCTGGGCGTGCTGCTGCGTACCCGTGATATGAAGCTGAAAGGGATTTCTGGTTCGGCATTCTCGGCAGCTATCTTTGGTATTACAGAGCCTGCGGTGTATGGCGTCACGCTGCCGCTGAAGCGTCCTTTCATCTTTGGCTGTTTGGGCGGTGCTATCGGTGCTGGTGTGCTGGGGTATTTCAACACCACGATTTATTCCTTCGGCTTCCCGAGCATCTTTACTTTTACCCAGGTTATCCCACCAACAGGCGTCGATAACACGGTCTGGGCCGCCATTATTGGTACGGTGATTGCCTTTACCTTCGCGGCGGTAGCAACCTGGGCATTTGGGATTCCGGCGCAAGAGAAGACGACAGAAGCAAATGTTCCTGCGTCGGCACCGCAAGCTACACCGCGCCAGAGCGATGTGACGCGTAAGCAAGAGATAAGCAGTCCGATCGACGGAATGGTTCTGCCACTTGAACAAGTCAGCGATGAAACCTTCGCCAGTGGCTTAATGGGAAAAGGCATTGCGATTAAACCGCAGGCCGGGCGCGTGGTTTCACCGGTGAATGGCACGATCGCCTCGCTGTTCAAGACTAATCATGCCATTGGGCTCGAATCGGAAGAGGGAGCCGAGGTGCTCATTCACGTCGGTATCGATACGGTGAAGTTGGATGGTCAGTATTTCACTGCACACATTAAGACCGGCGATGTCGTGAAGCAGGGCGATCTTCTGGTGGAGTTTGACTATCAGGCGATTGAGAAAGCCGGATATGACACGACAACGCCTGTCATTATCACCAATAGCGAAGATTACGCTGATGTTCTGCCTACCGCCGGAAACGCCGTGCAGGAACAGGGCGCTTTGCTGACGTTAATTCGCTGACATTGACATTTACGACCCAATTGGGAGGAGAAAAGATGAGCCATCAGTTTCCGAAAGCATTCTTGTGGGGCGGCGCGATTGCAGCCAATCAGGTTGAAGGTGCGTACTTAACGGACGGCAAAGGATTATCAACGTCCGATTTACAGCCACAGGGTATTTTTGGCGAGATCGTCACGCGTACACCGGGCGACAGCGGAATCAAAGACACGGCGATCGATTTTTATCATCGCTATCCCGAAGATATCGCGCTCTTTGCCGAAATGGGCTTCAAATGCCTGAGAATCTCCATTGCCTGGACGCGTATTTTCCCGCAAGGCGATGAAACCCAACCGAATGAGGCAGGGCTGGCTTTTTACGATCGTCTGTTGGATGAGATGGCAAAATACGGTATTCAACCTTTGGTGACGCTGTCCCACTATGAAATGCCGTATGGTCTGGTGAAGAATTACGGCGGCTGGGGAAGTCGTGAAACGATTACGTTCTTTGAGCGCTACGCTCGCACGGTATTCCAGCGCTATAAAGACAAAGTGAAATATTGGCTGACGTTCAACGAAATCAACTGTGCGTTACATGCGCCTTTTACAGGCATTGGTTTACCGACAGAGAGCAGTAAGCAGGATATTTATCAGGCGATTCATCACCAGCTTGTGGCGAGTGCCAAGGCGGTGAAGGCGTGCCATGACATCATCCCTGATGCAAAAATCGGCAATATGATGCTGGGATCCATGTTCTATCCGTTAACCTGCAAGCCAGCGGATGTCATGGAAACAATGCAGCAGAATCGCGATTGGCTGTTCTTCGGTGATGTCCAAGCCCGAGGATACTACCCGTCGTACATGACGCGTTTCTTTGCACAGCACGGTATTACGCTGACGGTAACGGAAGACGATCGCCAGTCGCTGAAAGAAACTATCGATTTCATTTCTTTCAGCTATTACATGACGGGCTGTGTAACCACGGATGAAGAAGCGAACCTGAAAGCCCGCGGCAATATTTTGAATATGGTGCCGAACCCGCATCTGGAAAGCTCTGAGTGGGGCTGGCAGATCGACCCGGAAGGGCTGCGCTATTTGCTGAACTACCTGTATGACCGCTACCAAAAACCGCTGTTCATTGTGGAAAACGGTTTGGGTGCCAAA
This sequence comes from Pectobacterium sp. CFBP8739, assembly GCF_013449375.1. Taxonomy (GTDB): domain Bacteria; phylum Pseudomonadota; class Gammaproteobacteria; order Enterobacterales; family Enterobacteriaceae; genus Pectobacterium. The sequence continues at coordinate 226,661 of NZ_JACDRR010000011.1, forward strand.
GACAAACTGGAAAGCGATGGCAGCATTAATGATGACTATCGCATCAAATACCTGAACGATCACCTCTATCAAGTGGGTGAAGCGCTGGAAGATGGCGTTGAGGTGATGGGGTATACCTGCTGGGGGCCTATCGATCTGGTAAGTGCGTCAAAGGCCGAAATGTCGAAACGCTACGGCTTCATTTATGTCGATCGTGATGATGAAGGGAACGGCACATTAGAACGTCGGCGTAAGAAAAGTTTCTACTGGTATAAAGAGGTTATTTCCTCTAATGGTGAATCGTTGAAATAAATCATCGCATTGATGAGTGATTTACGCATTCATTCTCAGAGAAATACAATCTGGAATGAATGCGAACTCTATTTTTTACTATCCATGGGAAAGATATCGAGGGGATAAAATGATTCAGGAGGGAATTAACTAGCCATTAAATTATATAAACGGCCATGTGAATTTTAAGATTTTCTTATAAATAGGCGGACTTGCGGCTAGCGTCGCGAGAGGGTTTCCTCAACTTAAAACCGCTGTTTACAATGTTAAAACATACCCTGCTCGGATAATAATCATGCGTAAAAAATTCCCTGTAAAGATGATGGTATTACTGATGTCTTCCGTTTTTTTGTCTAATGGTGCTATGGCCGCAAAATTGACTGTAGAAGAAAGACTGGAACTTCTGGAGAAAGAACTGGCAGCAAATAAAGCTGAATTGCAGTCAACGAAAAAAGAGTTTCGTGAATATAAAATGAACGTGGAAAATAAAATTCGCGTTGCTGAAAATCCAACGGTGAAGGATAAAACGCATACAGTGGCATCCATAGACCGTTCTCAGGTTAATCAGACGGTGGTTACACCCACTATGCAATCTGCGAGAAATTCAGTTGCTGTGGATACCACAGCTAACACGTCACAAAAACCGCTGACGTTGGCTGAAATTAGTCAATACGTTAAAGATGATATAGGTTTTTCCTACACTGGTTATTTACGTTCGGGTTGGGCTACAGGAACAAATGGTTCACCCGAATCCTATGCTATTGGTTCTCTTGGCCGTTTTGGTAATGAACACTCGGGCTGGTTTGATTTACTTCTCACCCAACGTGTTTATAACAAAGACGGTAAAACGGCTCACGCGGTGGTTAAACTTGACGGAAACGTCGGGCAGCAATACAGCGCGGGTTGGTTTGGTGATAACACGGGCAATGAAAATGTTCTTCAGTTTTCCGATTTGTACCTGACGACAAACGGTTTTCTACCTTTTGCACCGGAAGCGGACTTCTGGGTTGGCAAACATGTTCTACCTGTCTATGAAATCCAAATGTTGGATTGGAAAAGCGATCGTGTCTTTGCGGGCGCTGGGGTAGGCATAGAAAATATGAACGTAGGGCCAGGAAAATTAGATCTCGCGCTAACACGCGAAGATGTTAATGTCTATGCAAGAGAATATGAAAACCCTGCGATTGGAAAAAATGCAGATAAAACAAAGATGAATACCAATACGATGGAGGCTCGGTATAAGAACTTGCCTCTCTGGGAGGATGGAACGCTCACGTTAATTGGTAAGTATGTAATGGCAAATAAGAACAATAGCCAAAAAAACAACGAAAATAACAATGAATTCTTTAAAATGAAAGATAGTTATTTAGCAACGGCCATTGTGAAACAAAAACTTGACTGGCGTGGTGGATTTAACGAATTTACGTTGCAGTCAGCGAATAATTCTATTGCGAGCGGTTTTGCTCGTTACAATGATGGTAACCCTTCCATTGGCCAAGGTGAAAATTATTATGGAGACCATACTAGCGGTAATGCATTCCGTTTAATTTCACAAGGTGAAATGTATTTGCATGACAACGTCATCATGGCTAATGCACTGGTGTACTCTTGGGGTAAAGATATTTACAGCTATGAGACTGGCGCTCACAGTGACTTTGAGAGTATCCGTACCGTAATTCGTCCTGCCTATATTTGGGATACCTATAATCAAACGGGTGTTGAGTTAGGCTGGTTTACGCAGAAGAATACGAATCAAAGCGGAGCTAATTATCGTGAGTCTGGTTATAAAACAACGCTTTATCATGCACTTAAAGTTGATACTAGCATTTTGAACTCCAGACCAGAAATTCGTTTCTATGGAACATACTTAAATATTCTGGATAACGAAATTTCGCAGTATAAATTTGCGGACAACAAAAAAGATCAGTTCACCTTTGGTGTTCAAGCGGAAGTCTGGTGGTAATACCTGTCACCACGTCGGCACCGCTTCGGCGGTGTCGCTACATTTAGCAAAAACAGACCCGATTACGTGATATTCGGGATGGGATTATGCGAATGAACATGAAGAAAATAGCGTTATCATTATTGGCCTTGAGTGTATTGGCGGGGATGTCTGGCAACGCTTCGGCACTACCTGCCGATTTCCCGGTTATGCCTGCGGCAACTGTCCCCGTGAGTGAATACGTCACGGCGGTGAATGCGGACAGCAGCATTACCTTCCGCCTGTTCGCGCCAACGGCGAAACAAGTCAGTGTTTTTACCGGTTCGACGCCTGAGAGCATCGTGTCCCATGCGATGACGAAAGATGAATCTGGCGTGTGGTCGTTCAAGACGCCCGCGTTGGCACCGAACCTGTATGAATATTTTTTCAGCGTGGATGGGTTTCGTACCATTGATACGGGTACGGCGTTTACCAAACCGCAGCGTCAGGTGAATACCAGCCTGATTCTGGTGCCGGGAAGCATTCTGGATGTGCGTCAGGTGCCACACGGCGAACTGAGAACGCTGACTTATCACTCTAAAGAATTGCAATCAGAGCGCCAGATGTATGTCTGGACGCCACCGGGCTATAGCGAATCGTCAAAACCATTACCGGTACTCTATTTCTATCATGGCTTTGGCGACACGGGGGCCTCGGCCGTGATGCAAGGGCGGATACCGCAGATAATGGATAACCTGTTGGCGGAGAAAAAGATTGAGCCGATGCTGGTTATCATTCCTGATACGGAAACGGACGTGCTCGGCATCATCCCTGAAGAGTATCCACCGCAGGAGCGTCGCAAGGTGTTCTATCCGCGCAATGCGCTGGCGGCGGACAGGGAGCTGATTCATGACATTATCCCCGAGATCGGCAAACGCTTTAACGTCCGCCAGGATGCCAACGGCAGGGCGCTGGCCGGGCTGTCGCAGGGCGGCTATCAGGCGTTGGTATCCGGCATGAGCCATCTGGAACACTTCGGTTGGCTAGCAACATTCAGCGGCGTGACCACCGAAACGGTGCCAAACACGGCTGTTGCCGCACAGTTTGAGCGGCCTGAGCAGATTAATCAGCAACTGAAAAACTTTACGGTGGTGATTGGCGAAACGGACAACATCACCGGTAAAGATATTGCTGGTCTGAAGACGCGACTTGAGCAGAAGAAGATCCGGTTTGACTACCACCATTATCCCAATCTTGGTCATGAAATGGATGTGTGGCGACCGGCCTACAGCGAATTTGTTCAGAAGCTTTTTAAGTAGTGTCTTAGGAAGCGGGCTTGAAAAGTCATGTCCGCTTCCTATCAGCTCCTGAAGAGAGCCAACCGATCCCCTTACGACAGAAAATGGCAGGTACGTACTCGCGGTTTAACGCTATCTGCCCGCGAGCTGTCATTATTGAATCGTTGCCAGGACTTTTGCTATATCGCGATGGCGACCATTATCTGCAATGTCACGTCCTTGCCGGGCAGGGGCGTGAAGTGCTTTTTCCAGATAACGTTTCGCCTCATCGACTTTTCCTTCTTTGAGCAGAAAGTCACCGTAAAAATAGTTGGCATCAATGCCATCGGGATTGATCGCCAGTGCTTTTTTTAGCATCTCAGCGGCTTTTTCTTTATCACCAAAACCTATCGGCCAGCCGGGAACCTGATAATAGAGAGCGCCGAGGCTCGTCCAGGCTGACCCGTCAAGCGCATTAGGGTCGATGGCGATCGCTTTTTCAAGCGACGTGCGAGCCTGTTTAACCAGACTGAGCGCACCCAAGCCGCCTTTTGCGCCAGCCCAACTGCTATCGATAATGCCTGACCAAATCAACAGCGTTGCATCGTTATCGTTTTTGGCACGGCTCGCGTCATGCGCTTGCTGGCTTAATGTGCTAAAACATCCTTCTTTCTGTGCTTCCAGAGTCTGATACTGACAAACAGACCACGTGTTTTGTAACGTACTCAGGGATGTATTGGCTTGCACAGAGACGGATACCGCGCTTGCGAATGTGATCACCAGTATATTGCGTGTTCTCATTTATTTTCTCCTCTGACCGTGCGTCGAGCGAACGCCTGAATGACCGCTAATTTCTTGTTTAACGCGCCGTCAACGACGGAGGGAAACCAGGCGTTAATTTTGACAAACAGCCGTTCCATAACGCCGAAGCGGTATCGTTTTTGTTCCGTTTCGAGTAGTCGGACAATCTGAGTAGCCACAACGGTGGGGGTATCACTACCATTACCGAGTTTGCGGTTCAGGGCATAGACGGCTTCGCTGTTGAGTGCGGTTTCCGTCGAACGAGGGGCGACATACAGTACAGAAATTCCGCTACCCTGTAACTCGCGGCTTAGGGCTTCGGAAAAACGATGCATAGCGGCTTTTGTGGCACTGTAGACGCTCCATGCGGGATGCCCAATTTCCCCAAAGATAGAACCGATATTGAGGACAATGCTTTGTTGACTCAATTTTTTTAACAATGTGCGAGTGAGTAATGTTGGAATTTCGATATTGGTCCGGATTTGTTCACGAATATCATCGAAAGATTGCTGTTCAAACAACGCAAAATGGCTGCACCCTGCATTATTAATGAGGATGTCCAGCTTATGGTTTTCATTAAATCTTGCTGCAAGGGTAATGATTTCAATCTCTGAATAGTTTTTCATCAGAGCGATGCAGTGCTGTTCTGGACGTGGCAACTGCTGTTGCAGACGCTGCATCGCCTGTTCATTACGCCCTACAAGGTAGAGGTTTGCCCCTTTTTCCGCTAAGGCGAGTGCGAGTGCCTGGCCAATTCCGCCACTCGCCCCTGTCAGCAGTATTGTCTTATTATGCAGGTTCACTTGAGCCATTCCCCAGTTGATTGAGCATTTGTGTGTACAGGTGATAAACGCGGTGAGCCGTGTGCACAATGGCATCCTGATCTCGCTTATCCGTGACGGTATTCATCAACAGGGCAAAAAATTTCAGGTGATCCTGGTCTAGCTCGCCGTGGGATCGCAGATAGGTGGTTGCCTCTTTTGGTAGCCTCAGTGCCTGTTCCACCCGTGTAGCAATGGCGGACGCAATAGACACGCTGGTGCCTTCCAGCACCCACACCATGCCAAAAATGCTCATGGGATTGACACGTTCAATGCGGTAATAAAGAAAGGCAAGCATCATTTCAATCGGCAAGCCGGGCATCCCTAATCTGACTTTTTCTGCATCTCCGCCACAGGCGCGGATATCATTCAGAATCCACTCCTGATGGCCGTATTCTTCCTCGATATATTCAGCAATTGCACCACGCATAGATTCATGCGATGGCGGGAGGTGGCTACCTGCACACATCAATAACGGGACGGTATGGCTGACGTGATAGTACGCTTGGGTCAAAAACTCGATATACATCTCGCGTGAAATGTTGCCATCAAGGCAACGGGCGATAGCCGGAGACGAAAGCAACTGTTGACGTTCAGTCGTCGTTTTATTTTGTAATTGGTGATAGAAGTTCATGGTTGCTCCTCCTCACTACGGGTGAGTATCTGATGTTGTAGGGTTTGCCATAGGGCATTGCGGCGAGGACGGCCATTGGCCGTTAACATCTCGGGTGATGAAATCGTATGGGTAAACAGTAATCGGTGCAGTTGCGCGTAATCTGGCAACTGTGCAGAAAGCGCCATCAGTTGTTCCCGTGCGAACTCCTGTTGCCCGTCAAACGCATCGACCAGTGCTACATTACGCACTAATCCTTCACCGAAAATCACAATGCGGCGGACGGCGGGACAGGCCATGGCTTCTGCTTCTGGCCATTCGGGGGAAAAATTGCGGCCAAAGGCGTTGATTTGCACGTTTTTTATGCGCCCCTGAATGTGAACGAATCCGTCGTCATCGATTCTGCCGAGATCGCCGGTCGCTACCGTCAATGAAGGTGAGGCCCCCCCCAGATAACCTAACGCATTGGCTGGACTGGACACGAGCAGTTGCCTGTCACTATCAATCGATAGTTGGATGCCTGGTAATGGTCTGCCGACGCTACCCTGCCGTGTGACGCCAGGTCGATTCAGCGCCACGACGGAACCGCATTCTGACAGTCCATAGCCTTCAAAAATGGGGAGTCCGCTTTGGGCTGCAAGTTCCAGCAGTTGGGTTGAGATTTTGCCGCCACCTGCGGCAATAAAGCGCAATGACTGGGTGCTTTCCTGAACTTGCTGATGCAACTGTAACAGTACGCGCAGCAGTTCAGGCACCAGTACCAGACTCTCTGGGCGCCAGCGTAGTAACGCTTGCAAAAATTGCGTCGCATTGAACCGGCTGGAGCCTTCAAAACCGATGTGTGACGGTGGCAGCACCACGGTTTCAGCCCCCAGCAGCAGCGGGATGTAAATGCCACATAGGTTCTCAAGCAGAATACTGAGCGGTAATGTCACCAAATGCTTTTGTAAGTGGAGTGAGCGCAATTCACTCGCAAGGGTTTGAGCTGTCCACTCCATGCCGCTTAGACTTAAGCACACCCCTTTCGGTTCCCCTGTCGTGCCAGAGGTATAGGTGATTTTGGCTGTACCGGAAGGCAAGGGAACAGGTTCATCGACGGTTCGGATTTGCAATTGCCCGAGAGGGAAATCACAGGTCTGCCATTCTGCCAGGGGCGCGCTACCGATCCGTGCATCAATAGACGCAGACGACATGACCCACGTTTTTTGTCCGGCGGTGAAGAAAGGGGGAATGGGGACGATCACAATCCCGCTAACAAGACAAGCCAGATCGATCATGGCCCACTCTGGACTATTTTCTAGTTCAAGTGCTAAGCGCTTTATACCGAGTGAGGTTAAGTGCTCTGCAATCGCCATAACGGTTTCATGGTATTGCTTCCAGCTCCATGTCCGACCGTCACCTTGTAAAGCGAGTGCATCAGGGCACTGTTGGGCGAGTTGTTCAAGCCTGTCCAGAAACATAGGATTCTCCTACCGTGGTTATCCAAGGGACATCAGGTAACGTGGTAAACAGGTTCAGCAACATGCTTGTCTGTCTTAACGTGTTTTTTCCGTTTGTGAGTTCTCCGGCCATCACCTGCGGATCATGTTGGTAGTATTCACCCCATTCTTGTGCCGTATCGCCCAGCCGTGCTGCGCTGGCAGGCGTGAGTAGGATGGGTTGCAGATGGAGTCGATGAAAAATGTTGCGAATTTTCCGAGTGCCAGTGAAGACAATCCACGAGTAGTGATATTGGTTGAGTAATAAACAGATGGCGGCATACATAACGCGTGCTGAAGCGCCGTCATGTGCGGTGAAGTTTCCTATTTCGACGATTTTTTCCCGCGAAACGGGGAGGTTAATACGAGCGGACAACATCGTTTCAACGGGAGCATCAAGATATTGCTCCAGGTAAAATGCACCTTGTGAAGCCGTCTGGACGCCACAGGCTGCTCTCAGTTCACCACGGGCATCGTACATGCCGAGAAGCCAGGGCATACAGCGGGAAAGTGAGGCGTTGTAAATCTGATGATAGCTTTCACGTATTGACGTTGAAATATCATTCTGTTCGTATCCGCCATGTAACCATTTTAATGTATAGGGTGACATTATTCGCATGATATGAGCCTCTGCTGAAAATAAGGTCATCCTGACAGTGAATTATTATGTCAACCTTAAGAATTTTTTCGGAAATGAAATTTTTTATATTAATGTACGCTTAAGCTTTCGATTCTATAAATGACTTACTGTTAATTGACGGCTATTTGAAAATGAAAAAAACCTATACGGCTAGCCAAATTATTTTTCATTGGCTTGTTTTTATCATGGTAGTGATTACCTATGCTGCGATGGAGCTTAAAGGATTGACGCCAAAAAACAGTCCTGAGCGAGCAATCATGGCATTGACGCATTATACGGCGGGGTTATGTGTATTATTCCTCATGTTAATCAGAGTGTTGCTGAAAATGAGGTATGGCGATCCTGCTATTGTCCCACCGCTACCGCGCTGGCAGCACATAGCGGCGAAAATAACGCACGGCGTGTTATATCTCATGTTTATTTCATTACCGGTTTTTGGGATAGCTTCGCTTTATTACGGGCAGGTTGAATGGTCTTTCTTTGGAATAACAATGCCTATTACGCACGTTTTGAATGAAAATATTCAGCACAAACTGAAATCGTTGCATGAATTGGTAGTTAATGTCGGCTATTTTATTATTGGTCTTCATGCTGCGGCGGCGTTATTTCATCATTATATCGTGCGTGATAATACGCTGGACAGAATGTTACCTCTTCGCAAGGGCAGAATATCCGAGTAGCGTGAGGCGCTTGTCCGGCACTCAATGGGTGACTATACGCTTCTGTTTCTGCCACGGGGTATCAGAAAAGAGTCTGGAAGCACCCGTGGCAACCTCTGCTCGTGTTTCACCGTATACGCCATCCTGCCGTGACTGAGACAATCCTCATATAACTTTCGATGCGATTTATTACTTTTCTTTACCTTTGATCAAAAGCAATATTTTGAATGCATCTTTTTGTTATTCATAAGGCGAGCAATGTCACGACAGTTGTTGTGGTTTCTGTCAAATGGATAACTAAAATGACCGCCAGTAGGCGGCTTAAATTGGACACAAACGCATGGTCAGGATAAGCACGTCAATCTCCTATCTGTGGGGCATGGTAGCCAGTCTTTTTCTTATGATACCTGCCTATTCCGCTGATGCTCCGGCGTCACCCCCTCCCGCTCCAATAGAAGCAAGAAATTCAGTCTTCACCGCGCAACACCCCGATCAGTTCAACTCGTGGAAAGCAACCCGCGAGCAGTCAGAACGTCACGATGCGCTGGCAGAAGACCCTATGATGGTAGTCCTCTGGGCGGGTTATCCCTTCTCCAGAGACTATAACAAGCCGCGCGGCCATGCCTATGCCATCACGGACGTGCGCGAAACGCTGCGTACCGGTGCACCAAAGACGGCAGAAGATGGCCCTCTGCCGATGGCGTGCTGGAGTTGTAAAAGCCCAGATGTCGCCCGCTTGATTCAACAGGAAGGTGAGGACGGTTACTTCAAAGGCAAGTGGGCGCGAGGCGGGCCGGAGATAACTAACGATCTCGGCTGTGCGGACTGCCATGATACCGCGTCCCCGGATTTCGCTCAGGGCAAGCCGGCGCTGACGCTGTCCCGCCCTTACGCCGAGCGTGCTATGGAAGCGATTGGCAAACCGTTTGATCAAGCCAGTCGATTCGGGCAGCAGTCAATGGTCTGTGGACAATGCCACGTTGAATATTATTTTTCCGGTAAAGACAAGGCGGTGAAATTTCCCTGGGATAACGGCACGAAAGTCGAAGACATGGAAAAATACTATGACGCTATTTCCTTCTCCGACTGGACCAATACCCTTTCCCGCGCACCGATGCTGAAAGCCCAGCATCCAGAATATGAAACCTGGAGCATTGGTATCCACGGCAAAAACAACGTGACCTGTATCGACTGTCATATGCCGAAAGTGAAAAACGCAGACGGCAAGCTGTATACCGATCACAAGATAGGTAACCCTTTCGACAATTACGGCGAAACCTGTACCAACTGCCACACGCAGGATAAAGCCGCGATGCAGAAGGTGGTTGCTGAACGCAAAACGGCGATTCAGGATTTAAAACTGAAAGCAGAAGCGCAATTGGTTCATGCGCATTTTGAAGCCAAAGCGGCCTGGGATGCTGGGGCAACCGAAGCGGAAATGCAGCCGATTCTGATGGATATCCGCCATGCGCAATGGCGTTGGGATCTGGCGGTTGCCTCTCACGGTATTCACATGCATGCGCCAGATGAAGGCTTACGAATGCTCGGCACGTCGCTGAGTAAATCCGCTGAGGCGAGAACCAAACTGGTACGCCTATTGGCACAGAAAGGCGTGACAGGCGAAGTCAAACTGCCGGATATCTCAACGAAAGAAAAAGCGCAGCAGGCGATTGGGCTCAACATGCAGCAAATCAACGCCGAAAAACAGGATTTCTTGAATACGGTGGTGCCGCAGTGGGACGAGCAAGCGCGTAAAGCGGGACGACTGAGCCAATAACCCCATCGCCCGTGGACGCGGGCGAACATAGAGTGGAGTGGATATGAGCGTATTACGTTCGTTATTGACTGCCGGGGTGCTGGTATCAGGCATGCTTTGGGCATTGCCAGGGCTGACGCAGCCCGCACCTCAGGCGGAAAAAGGAGAGCGGTGGGAGGTTATGCCGCAGCGCAATCCCGATGAAGCTTGTCTACAGTGCCATAAACCGGAAGAGGATGGCATGAAGGGTAAACATGCTTCCGCCATCAACCCGCATAATCAAAAACAGCTGACCTGTACTAACTGCCACGGCAAGCCGTCGCTGTTGCATCGCGAAGGCGTGAAAGATGTCATGCGTTTTAACTTCCCGATGTACAAGGTGGAAGAGCAAAACAGCGTCTGTATGTCATGCCATGCGCCGGAACAGTTGCAGAAAGCGTTTTGGCCGCACGATGTGCACGTGACGAAAGTGGCGTGTGCCAGCTGTCATCAGTTGCACCCCACGCAGGATAGTATGCAAACGCTGAACGACAAGAGCCGCATCAAACTGTGCGTGGATTGCCACAGCGACCAGCGCAATAACCCCGATTTCAACCCAGCCTCAGTGCATCTGGGTAATAAGAGGCAGCCATGAGTTGCTCTCGTCGTCAATTTCTTGCCCGTATGGGAGGGCTGATTGCCCTCACCAGCACGGCGGGGCAGGTTGTCGCACAGACGCTGAATATCAACGGTGTCCGCTACGGCATGATCCACGATGAATCGCTCTGTATCGGCTGTACGGCGTGTATGGATGCCTGTCGGGAGGTCAATCAGGTGCCGGAAGGGGTATCACGCCTGACGATCGTTCGCAGCGAACCGATCGGGACCTTCCCAGACGTGAAATACCGTTTTTTCCGTCATTCCTGTCAGCACTGCGATCATGCACCCTGTGTTGACGTGTGTCCGACTGGGGCGTCATATCGCGATGCGGCAAACGGCATTGTAGATGTGAATCCCGAGCTGTGCGTCGGGTGCCAATACTGTATTGCTGCTTGCCCTTATCAGGTGCGCTTTATTCATCCGCAGACGAAAACGGCGGATAAGTGCGATTTTTGCCGCAAGACCAACCTGAAAGCCGGAAAACTGCCCGCCTGCGTGCTGTCTTGTCCGACTAACGCGCTGACGTTCGGCAACCTTGACGATCCCGACAGCGAGGTTTCCCGCCTGCTACGTCAACAGCCGACGTATCGCTACAAAATCGCGCTCGGCACTCGTCCTAAGGTTTATCGCATACCGTTTAAATACGGGGAGGTTCATCAATGACACCCATGTCTTCAAGCGCATTCCATTTTGCTTCGTTAGTTTGGGACTGGCCGATTGCGATTTATCTGTTTTTGGTGGGTATTTCTGCGGGTCTGGTGACGCTCTCGGCTTTGCTGCGGCGTTACCACCCCGAACAGGCAAACGCAGACAGTACGCTAATGCGCACAACGCTGATTCTCGCGCCGTGCACCATCATTTTTGGCTTGCTGATCCTGATCTTCCACCTGACGCGTCCCTGGACGTTCTGGAAGCTCATGTTCCATTACAGCTTTACCTCGGTGATGTCGGTTGGCGTCATGCTGTTTCAGGTCTACATGGCGGCGTTGGCAGTGTGGCTAGCCAACATTTTCAGCAAGCAGGTTATCGTGCTGCAACAGCGCTGGCTACCGAAGCTGACTCTCGTTCCCCGAGTGCTTGGCTGGCTGGCACCGATGCAGAAATCGCTGGATATTGTGATGCTGCTGCTGGCGGTGATGTTAGGGGCTTACACCGGATTTTTACTTTCCGCGCTGAAGACCTATCCGCTGCTGAATAATCCGATCTTACCCGCGCTGTTCCTGTTCTCAGGGGTGTCCTCTGGTGCTGCGGTGGCGTTGATCGCCATGGCCTGCCGTTATCGCCGCAATCCGCATAGCGAAGAAGCGCATTTTGTACACCGCGTTGAAACGCCAGTCGTGTGGTTAGAGATCTTCTTACTGTTCGCGTTCTTTATCGGCCTCGCCTTAGGGGACGATGGAAAGCAGCGCGCGCTGGTGGCCGCGCTGGCCGGGGGATTCTGGGCCGCGTGGTTCTGGCTGGGCGTGGTCGGGATTGGGTTAGTCATTCCCTTGCTGCTCAAGTCATGGGCTAGCCGACAGCATTCACCGTATGGCGTGCTGGCGGTTTGTGGTCTGAGTCTGGTGGGCGTTTTGCTCCTGCGCTTCTTTATCCTCTATGCGGGGCAGTTAACCGTTGTCTAATTCCCAGCAAGAGGCCTGTTGATGTTGCTATTGCCAGAATGTGGATATGTGGCGCTGTTGCTGGCGGTGTGCGCCGGTGTAGCGACGGCGTTGCTGACATTTTCAGGCTACTCCCTGCGCTGGTCGGGCACGTACCGACTGGCGCGGTGCTGGACGTTGGTGCTGTTTGGCCTGGTACTGTTTGCGTTTGTCGCGCTGACGCTGAGCGTGGTGCAGGATGATTTCTCCGTTAACTACGTCGCCCAGCATAGCCATCGTGATTTACCGCTGGGGCTAAAAATGGCGGCGGTCTGGGGCGGACATGAAGGATCGCTGCTGCTGTGGCTGTTATGTTTAACTGGTTGGAGCGCCGCGTTCGCTTGCCGCTATCGTAAGGCGACAAACGATCTGTTCCCACTGACGTTGGCGGTGCTGGCGGTAATAGCGACCGCGCTGCTGGTGTTCATTGTCTTTTTCTCCGATCCCTTTGCGCGTCTCTTCCCGCCTGCGGTAGCGGGGAGGGATCTCAACCCCATGCTGCAACACATTGGCCTCATCCTCCATCCGCCGTTGCTCTATCTGGGTTATGGCGGGTTAACCGTAAGTGCGGCACTGGCGTTAGCGACGCTGATTCACGGTGCGTTTACGGCACCGGTCGCCTGGATTTGCTGGCGCTGGACGCTGCCCGCCTGGAGCCTGTTAACGCTGGGCATTATCCTCGGATCGTGGTGGGCCTATAACGAACTGGGCTGGGGAGGATGGTGGTTCTGGGATCCGGTAGAGAACGCCTCGCTGCTCCCGTGGCTCACGGCCAGCGCATTACTACACAGTCTGTCTGTCACCCGCATGCGCGGCATCTTCCGCCATTGGTCGCTGATATTGGCGTTGCTGACGTTCATTTTATGCCTGCTGGGCACGCTGATTGTGCGCTCCGGGATACTGGTTTCCGTCCATGCCTTCGCCCTCGAACATGACCGCGCGGTGCCGCTATTTATCCTGTTTGCCTGCTTAAGTATGGCGGCGCTGGCGGTTTATGGCTGGCGTGCTCAGCTTGTCCGCTCTGTTGCCCGCTTCTCCGGCTGGTCGCGGGAAATCGCGATACTGCTGGTGCTGCTGTTATTCAGCGCCGTCGCCCTAGTGGTGCTGCTTGGCACGCTTTACCCGATGATTTACGGGCTGGTGGGGTGGGGAAAGATCTCCGTGGGCGCGCCCTATTTTAACCGTGTGCTCTTGCCCTTCGGCGGGGTGATGCTGTTGCTCATTGGGATAGCGGCAGGTGGTTATTGGAAACGCAGCGCGCGATGGCCTGTGCGGCGTGTAGTCGTAACGCTGACGGTCGGTGTCGTCACCGCGCTGGTCTTATGGCCGTATGGGGTCGCCGTCGCACTGGCTGCGGGTTTGATCGGCTGGGTCATGGCCGCGCAGTGGTTGCAGCCGCTGTCGGCGATACGTCAGCAGCTTCCTGCATTGTTGGCGCATACGGGCGTGGCGCTGTTTGCTCTGGGGATTACATTTTCTGCGGGCAGCAAGCAGGAAATCAGCGTCAACGTGGGGCAGGGAGAACAGGTCTCGCTGGGCGACTACCAATTTCGCTTTTTACAGCTGGATTTAGTGGCGGCGCAGAATTATACCGCAGAGCAGGCCGTGATTGCGATTTATCGCGGCGATTCGCCAATCGCCCGCATTATGCCGGAGCGCCGTTATTACAACGCACGCAAGCAGCAGATGATTGAACCGGGTATTGCCTGGGGGCCGATCAGGGAATGGTATGCCGTGATGGGAGAGAAAACCGGCGAAAACCGCTACGCCATGCGTTTCTATGTGCAAACTGGCGTCCGCTGGGTGTGGGGCGGCGGCCTGTTGATGGTCGTGGGCGCACTGCTGGGGTGGTTCAGAGGAAGAAAAGCCTATGACTAAACACATTGCGTTTCTTCTTATGCTGCTGACTTTCTCTGTGCAGGCTCAAGTGGTGGATACCTGGGCGTTTTCCAGTCAGGCACAGCGGCAGGAAGCGATGGCGATTGCCGGCGAATTGCGCTGCCCACAATGTCAGAACCAGAGCCTGCTGGAATCGAATTCGCCCGTCGCGGTCAGCATGCGCCATGAGGTCTTTTCCATGGTGGGACAGGGCAAGGACAAGTCAGACATTATCGCCTTTATGAATCAACGCTATGGCGATTTTGTTCAGTACAACCCGCCGATGAAAATGCAAACGGGCATTCTCTGGTTCACTCCGCTGTTTTTGCTGTTAGCGATTGCCGTTATCGCGTGGCGGGTGATACGGCGACAGAACCGTGGGGCAAGCTTATGAACCTGTTAAATCTCGTATTCATTGCTGTCGCGATTACGATTCTGGCTGCCGGGCTGTTATGGCCGCTGTTGCCCCAACGCAAGCCGGAAGGGGAGGACAAGCTACTGCGTTTAGCCGATCGCATCTGGCACTTTCAGTGCGAGCAGGCAGGGAAGCATCTTTCTGAACATGAAGCCCGAATGCTGGGTCGCGAACTGTCTCACGACCTGCCGTTAACGTCATCCTCTTCTTCTGCACCGCGCCCGATGCCTGTCATCGCCGTAGCAGTTGCGATCGTCGCTATCCTGTTGGGCAGTGCGATGTTCTACATGCTAAGTCCGCGTGCAGCGCTGGTTCAGGCGGAACGCCAGCGGCTGGCCGATCCGCTACACGATTTTAGTGTCGCGCAGCAGCAGGAAAAGCAGCTTGCTGCCTTGCAGGGCAACATTCGTAAAACGCCGGGCGACAGCGTCCTCTGGGCTGAACTGGGTGAATATTATCTTTACCGCAACGCGTATGACAACGCGCTGCGCGCCTATCGGCAGGCGATTGCGCTGAAGGGCGATAGCGCGGAGCTGTATTCAGCGCTGGCGACGGTGTTGTATTACCAGGCGGGTCAGAGCGTCACGCCATCGATGCAGGAAATGGTCGATAACGCGCTGGCGCTGGATGCCAATGAAGTGACGGCGCTGATGCTGCTGGCGTCTGATGCGTTCCTGAAAGCGGACTATGCGCGCGCGATTACGCTTTGGCAGCGCCTGCTGGATACCTACAGCCCGCGGGTTAATCGTGTCCAGTTGATCGAAGCAATCAACACGGCAACGCTGCTGAAGAACAGCCAGAAATAGTGCGCGATAACCCTTGAATCAGAGGGACAAGCACGACTTTTTGCACCGTCATAATGACGAGAATAACCGGAATCACCGATTTTATTGATCTCAATAAAAAAGATTAACTCTTTAGGGTTACGGCCCCCGAGAGGGGGAGTAAGGGCGCCATGTTATTCTATACCCAGGGTATATGGCATTAGAAAGTAGGAGTACACCCCGATGTTAGAAGCGCGCGACGTGGTTTGCATACGCGATGAGCATGTGCTGTTCAGCGCGTTGTCGTTTACGGCAAGCCCCGGAGAAATGGTGCAGATTGCCGGCGCTAACGGCGTGGGTAAAACGTCGCTGTTGCGTATTTTAAGTGGTCTTGCGACGCCAGAATCGGGGGAAATCTGCTGGCGGGGGCAACGTATTGATCGTATGCGCGAGCAGTTTAACCAGCAGCTTCTGTGGTTAGGCCATCAGCCGGGTATCAAGAGCGTCCTGACCGCTGAAGAAAACCTGCGCTTTTTCTATCCGCAACAGGATCAGGATGCACTCTGGCAAGCGTTGGCTGCTGTCGGGCTGGCAGGGTATGAAGACGTGCCCGTGGCGCGTCTTTCTGCTGGGCAACAGCGTCGCGTCGCGCTGGCGCGTTTGTGGATTACCGACGTCCCGCTGTGGATTCTGGATGAACCGCTTACCGCGCTTGATGTGGCGGGCGTCGACATGCTGACGCAGCGTATGGAACACCATATTGCGTGCGGCGGCATCATCATTTTAACCACCCATCAGCCGCTGCGTCCGTTCGCACAGAGTATTCGTTGTATCTCGCTGACGCCGAGTGAGGGAACCCCATCATGCGGCGTCTGATTGCCAGAGAACTGCGCGTCGCGTTGCGCAATAACGCGGAAATCCTCAACCCGCTGTGGTTCTTCCTGATCGTCATCATTTTATTCCCTCTGGCCATTGGACCGGAGCCGCAGCTATTGATGCGTGTGGCGCCGGGCGTGGTGTGGGTCGCGGCACTGCTCGCGTCTCTGCTGGGGATGGATCGGCTTTTCCGCGACGACTATCAGGACGGGTCGCTGGAACAGCTGACGCTGCTGCCGTTGCCGCTGCCGCTAGTGGTGCTGGCGAAAGTGGTGGTGCACTGGATGGTCAGTGGGCTGCCTCTGTTACTGCTTTCCCCGCTGGCGGCGCTGTTGTTTGGGCTGGACAGCCACGGCTGGCGGGTAATGGCGCTCACGCTGTTGCTTTGCACGCCCACGCTCAGTTTTCTGGGGGCGATTGGGGCGGGATTAACGGTCGGGCTGCGCCGCAGCGGCGTGTTGTTAAGCTTGCTGGTCTTGCCGCTCACCATACCGCTGTTGATTTTTGCGACGGCGGCGGTCGAGGCCGCCATGATGCAACTGCCGGTGGGCGGGTATCTGGCGATCCTCGGTGCTTTTCTGGCGGGCAGCGCCACCCTGAGCCCGTTTGCTACGGCAGCGGCGTTGCGGGTGAGCATACAGTAATTTTCCGATCTCAGGATCGCCTTCATCGTCCCGCTGGGATGAGTTTTACGCAGAGTGAGCACACGTTATGTTGAAAAAGCACTATCAGCTTACGCAGCCGGATCGCCTCTATGGCCTTTGCGGCAGGCTTATCCCCTGGTTTGCCCTGCTTAGCGCGGCGCTGTTGATCGGCGGTTGCCTACTGGGATTTGGATTTGCGCCGGCGGATTATCAGCAGGGGCAAGGGTATCGCATCATGTACCTGCACGTGCCGGCGGCCGTGTGGTCGATAGGCGTTTATGCCGTGATGGCGATATTTGCGCTGATCGGGATAATTCGGCAGTCAAAAACGGCGGAGCTTGCCGTGGCGGCAATGGCACCGGTCGGCGCGGTGTTTACCTTTATAGCGTTAACGACGGGCGCCACCTGGGGCAAACCGATGTGGGGAACCTGGTGGGTCTGGGATGCACGCCTGACGTCGGAACTCGTTCTACTGTTTCTGTACGTGGGCATCATCGCGCTCTACAACGCGTTTGACGATCGCCGTCTTGCCGGTCGTGCGGCGGCCATTCTGGTGCTGGTGGGCGTAGTGAATTTACCCATCATCCATTTCTCGGTCGAGTGGTGGAATACCCTGCATCAAGCATCGACAAAAATGCAGAAAACGATCGATCCCGCCATGCGTCTCCCGCTGCGCATCATGATGCTAGGCTTTATGAGTTTATTCGTGACGTTGTCACTCATGCGGTTGCGTAACTTGATACTGGTACAGCAGCGCCGCGCCCCCTGGGTGGCTGCGCTGCTTAATAAAGGAGGAATAGCCCGATGAACATCGCTTTCACAAGCTGGCAGGATTTCTTTGCGATGGGTGGCTATGCCTTTTACGTCTGGCTGGCCGCAGTGCTCACGCTGTTACCGCTGAGTGCGTTGGTCGGTCATACCCTCTGGCATCGTCGTACATTGATGAACGACATCCGCCGCCAGCAGGCGCGCGAGCAGCGCAAAAGCACGGCCCGCCAGTCGAAAACGGTGGAGGTGGTGCAATGAGTGTACCGAAAACTCGCCTCTATGCCATTCTGGCAGTCATTTGCGGCGCGGTGTTGACGATTGCGTTGACGCTCTATGCACTGAGCTCAAATATCGATCTCTTTTATACGCCCAGCGAAATTCTTTATGGCAAGAACGAAACGCAGGAAAAACCGGCGATCGGGCAGCGCTTGCGCGTCGGCGGCATGGTGATGCCGGGCAGCGTGCGTCGCGACAGCCAAAGTCTGGAAGTTCGCTTCACCGTTTATGATGCGCAGGGCTCCGTGGAGGTGACCTATAACGGAATGCTGCCAGATCTGTTCCGCGAGGGGCAAGGGGTGGTAGCACAGGGCATTCTGGACACCGACGATCACATCGTGGCGAAAGAAGTGCTTGCCCGACATGATGAAAACTACACGCCACCGGAAATTAAGGCGGCGATGGAAGGGCAAAACGGTCATGCAACGGCAGCGGGCACAGAGGGTAAACGGTTATGATGCCTGAAGTAGGCAATTATCTGCTCTGTCTGGCGCTGGGCGTCGCGCTGTTGCTCAGCGTGTATCCGCTGTGGGGTGCGTCGCGTCAGGATACGCGTCTGATGGCGCTGGCGCGTCCGCTTGCCTGGGCGCTGTTTGCCTGTATTTTGGCGTCGTTCCTCGTGTTGGTGCATGCGCTGGTGATCAATGATTTCACCGTCCTCTACGTAGCCAACAACTCGAACCGCGCGTTACCGGTATGGTATCGCGTGGCGGCAGCGTGGGGCGCACATGAAGGGTCGCTGCTGCTCTGGGTGCTGCTGATGAGCGGCTGGACCTTCGCCGTGGCAGTGTTCAGCCGTGGAATGTCGCTGGATGCGGTCGCCCGCGTGCTGGCCGTCATGGGGATGATTAATGTCGGCTTCTTGCTGTTCATCATACTGACGTCGAATCCCTTTACGCGCACGCTGCCGGACTACCCGATTGACGGGCGCGATCTCAATCCGCTGTTGCAGGATGTCGGGTTAATCTTCCACCCACCCTTGCTCTACATGGGCTATGTCGGGTTCTCCGTGGCGTTTGCCTTTGCGGTCGCTTCGCTGCTGGCGGAACGGCTGGACAGTGCATGGGCCCGCTGGTCCCGACCGTGGACGCAGGCGGCGTGGTCATTCCTAACGCTGGGTATCGTGCTGGGTTCGGGCTGGGCGTATTACGAGCTCGGCTGGGGCGGCTGGTGGTTCTGGGATCCGGTAGAGAATGCGTCATTGATGCCATGGCTGGTGGGCACGGCGCTGCTGCATTCGCTGTCGGTCACCGAAAAGCGCGGCAGCTTCAAAGCCTGGACGGTACTGCTGGCTATCGGCGCATTCTCGCTCTGTCTGCTAGGGACGTTTCTGGTACGTTCCGGCGTATTGGTATCGGTGCACGCATTTGCCTCCGATCCGGCGCGCGGCATGTTTATTCTCGCGTTTCTGGTTATCGTCATCGGTGGTTCTTTGCTGCTGTTTGCCATCAAAGGCAACCGGGTACGAGCGCGGGTCACGAACTCGCTCTGGTCGCGTGAGACTTTCCTGCTCGGCAATAACCTGATCCTGATAGCGGCCACGCTTGTGGTACTACTGGGAACGTTGCTGCCGCTGGTGCATAAGCAGTTGGGCTTGGGCAGCATCTCGATTGGCACACCGTTCTTCAACTCCATGTTTACCTTATTAATGGCACCGTTTGCCTTACTGCTGGGCGTAGGGCCGCTGGTTCGCTGGCGACGAGATGAACCGCAAAAGCTGCGTAAGCTGCTGCTGATTGCGTTGGCCGTGACTGCGGCATTGTCGCTGCTGCTGCCGTGGCTGTTACAGGATTCGCTGGTTGCCATGACGGTGGTTGGTCTGTCGATGGCGCTGTGGGTGTTCTTCTTAACGGTATACGAGCTGCATAGCAATTCCACCCGTCGTCATGGTCTGCTGCGTGGTTTGACCACGCTCTCACTGAGCCAATGGGGCATGGTGTGCGGTCATATTGGGCTGGCGGTGACGGTCGTCGGGATCGCCTTTAGCCAGAATTATAGCGTTGAGCGGGATGTGCGGATGCGGGTGGGCGACAGTATTCAGATCCACGATTATCGTTTTACGTTTCAAGGCGTGCGTGATGTCGTGGGGCCGAACTGGCAAAGCGCTAAAGGAACGATTGAGGTGACGCACAACGGCAAACCGGAAGCGACACTGAAGGCGGAAAAACGCTTTTACAACACCAGCGGCGCGATCATGACGGAAGCCGCCATTGATGCGGGTGTGACGCGCGATCTTTACGCCGCCTTGAGTGAAAAGCTGGATGACGGGAGCTGGGCGGTGCGGCTGTATTACAAACCCTTTATCCGCTGGATTTGGTACGGCGGCGCGCTGATGGCGTTAGGCGGCATCCTGTGTATGTTCGATCCGCGCTATCGCCTGCGCCGCGCTGTTAGGGAGGCATCATCATGAGCCGCAAAATCTTGTTAATCCCGCTCGTCCTGTTTTTACTGCTGGCGGTGGCCTTGCTGTGGCAACTGGTGCGCAACAGCGACGGTGACGATCCGATGAGGCTGGAGTCGGCTCTGATTGGTAAACCGATTCCCGCATTTCGTCTTGAATCACTGGATCAACCGGGAAAGGTCTATAACCAATCTGAACTGAGCGATGGCAAACCGCTGCTGCTGAACGTCTGGGCGACGTGGTGCCCGACGTGCCGTGCCGAGCATCAATTTCTCAACACGCTGGCGGCGCAGGGGATTCGCGTCGTAGGCATGAATTATAAAGATGAACGCCCCAAAGCGGTGGAGTGGTTGAAGACGCTAGGCAACCCCTATGCAATGAGCCTGTTTGATGGTGACGGTATGTTGGGGCTGGATCTGGGCGTGTATGGCGCACCGGAAACCTTCCTGATCGACGGGAAAGGTATCATTCGCTATCGCCACGCGGGCGATCTCAACATGCAGGTGTGGCAAGAAACGCTGCAACCGCTGTGGGAGAAATACAGCAAGGAGGGGGGCGCATGAAAGTGCTGAGTTTCCTTGGTGCATTGCTGCTGTCGTTCAGCGTACTGGCGTCCTCCGAGGTACTGCGTTTTGACAACGACACGCAGGAGCAACAGTTTCGTGAATTAACCATGCAACTGCGCTGCCCGAAATGCCAAAACAACAGCATTGCCGATTCCAATTCGATGATTGCCTCGGATATGCGGCAGAAAGTGTACGAGCTGATGCAGCAGGGGCAAACGAAAGAGCAGGTTGTCGATTATATGGTGGATCGTTACGGCTACTTTGTGACATATCAACCGCCGATTACGCCTTTTACCATACTGCTATGGCTGCTGCCGGCACTGTTTCTGGCGACGGGGGCGTGGATGATTATTCGGCGTGCGCACCGAATCCGAAGTACCAAAGAACCCATGAGCGAACAGGATAAAAAGCGCTTGCAGACGCTGTTGGGACGTGAGGAGAAATCGGAATGATGCTACTGACTGCAACCATTGTGCTCTCGCTGATGGCGCTTTCTGCGCTGCTGCTTGCACCGTGGTCGTCACGGGGCGAATACGATCGTGATGCGATTAATCAGGCGCTGTATCGCGACCGTCTGCGTGAGCTGACTGCGGATGTGGCCAATGAGCAGGAACGCGCTCAACTGGTTGAAGAACTCCAGCATACGCTATTGCAGGATATTCCCGACGGCGCGAAGGCACAGCAGCGTCCGCTAAACCGCTGGATTTTGCTGCCGGGCATGCTGTTGCTGGTTATGGTCAGCCTCGGCGTATTTTGGAAGACGTCTGCGGTTAAGCGGGTGCAGGAATTGCAGCAGGTTGTTGCGCTAGCGCCTGAACTCATGACGCGAGCATTAGATCCGGATGCTGAACCGCTGACTCTTGAAGAGGTCGCGCGTCTCGGTTTGGGGCTGCGTAGTCAACTGGAATCTCAGCCAGATAATCCCCAAGACTGGTGGATGTTGGGGCGCATTGCGGGCTTGCTGAACAACTACGACATGTCCGTGCAGGCGTTTGCTAAAGCGTTCCAACTCGATCCGAAGAATACGGATCTGGCGCTGGACTATGCCGACCTGCTGTCGCGATCTACCGACCCGCGTGATAGCCAACGCGGTGGTGAGATGCTGCGTGAACTGATGAATTCCGGCTCGACCAATGTCCGCGTGCTGAGCCTGCTGGCTTTCAATGCTTATGAAGCCCAGCGCTATCAGGATGCGATTGACGCCTGGCAAATGATGCTGAAACTGCTCCCGCAAAACGACACGCGCCGTGCGGTTATCGAACGCAGCGTCGGACAGGCGAAAGCATCGCTGTCGGTTCAGGCAACGACGGGGAAGTAAATTCTTTTTATCTTCATAAAATAACGAAAGGGCGATATATCGCCCTTTTGTCATTTCTGTTGTTACGACGAAGGTTTCGTGCGCAATAAGAAGGGGCATTCTCTGCAACTCGCGTTGCACGCGCCCGACACGGAGCGGCTAAGGCCGCTCTCAGCATAGACGGAAACATTCGTTTTAAAATGACAATGTATTAAGTTCAATCTTTTGATTTTATGGGGTAAGTTCGCGTAAAGAATTGCGCTGAGGTGAGCGTGGCCGCCGGATGAGCGGCATGGACGCCGCGAAAGTCTGCGCCGTGCCGGGAGCACGTCGCAGGCGGTCCGATCAGCGGATACGAGCGCCGAAGGCACCGCGAAGCGGCGTAATTCCCCGCGAAAAGCCAGGGGTCGCGGGGCGACGGCAATTGAGCCGCCCCGCGTCGGGCGCATGCGACGCGAGTTGCAGAAAATCACATTACTTACTGCGCACGAAACCCTCACGGTACTTACAAGAATACGTTACTCCCGCTCGACGGACTTTGTCAGCTACGATAGGACGGCATATGCCGTCCCGAGTGTGGCGAAGAGGGGCGAGCTATAACCCGCTTTTGACGCCGTGCATGTCCGGCAGTTTGTGGGCGATGCCTTTGTGGCAGTCGATACAGGTTTGACCGAGTTTTATCGCGTCGCTGTGTTTTTCCGCTGCGACCGTTTTTTGCCCTGAAAAGTCCATATAGTCAACGTTGTGGCAGTTGCGGCATTCCTGAGAATTGTTATTTTTCATGCGCCGCCATTCGTTTTGCGCCATCGTCAGTCGATGTGCTTCAAATTTTTGTGGCGTATCGATGGTGCCCATTATTTTACCGTACAGCTCTTTACTGGCCTGAATTTTACGCACCATTTTCGGCACAAACTCATGCGGAACGTGGCAATCCGGGCAGGTGGCACGCACGCCGCTGCGGTTGCTGTAGTGCGCGGTTTCCATATATTCCTGATAGACGGTATTGCGCATTTCATGACAGCTGATGCAGAACGTCTCGCTGTTACTCATCTCCATGCCTTTCTGAGACGTTGCCAGAAAGAAAATACCACCCGCGAAGCCGATAATGAGCAACGTGCCCAGCGCCAGCCGGCTCGGGCGGCGCCACCATTGCCACAGTTGGCGTAACAACCGTCCTGCTTTTCCTGGTTGTTTCATAGAAAACCTCACTGTCCAAAGCCTTTAGAAGGGGCGAACGTGTTGCCGGTAATTGGCGCACTGTCCGCTTGCGGCACGTGGCATTGCAGACAGAAATGGCGTGCAGGGGCAACATTGCTCAGCACTTTGCCGTCTCTGTCGACAAAATGGGTCGGGCTAACGCGCGGGGCGCTGGTGGAACGATAATTCTCCACGCCGTGACACTGCAGGCAGCGGTTAAAGGTCGGGGTGACCTGATAGCCATCCACGCTATGCGGGATCATCGGTGGCTGGTTGACATAGTTGAGCGCCATACGTTCCTGCTGCTTCGGCATCCGGCTATTTCCCGGCTGTGTCGTGGCGACTTCTGGCGATTGGCTTAAATCGACCTGTGCCGTCGCTATCGCACTACCTACTGTTGTACTGCCCATTATCGCTAGGGCGGTGATCCAGCGAAACCATCCCATTCTCAGGCTTTTCATGACTTTGCTCCCGATTTCCATCTAAGGGTTATTTTAAAAACGTCTTCAGCGCAGACATCAATACAGCGTCCGCATGTTATGCAGTCTCGGTCAGTGACCTGTACCGGACTGTGTTTATCGAGCAAGGGCGAACGCAGCACCTGTGGTTCTGGACAGACATGGAAGCAGTCCATACAGCGCGTACAGCGTTCACGCTCAGTGACATTCACCGCCAGCGCGCCTTTACCGCCAAGCACACCGTACAGCACGCCAGTCGGGCACAGGTGTCCGCACCAGCCGTGTTCCACGACCAGCAAATCAAACAGAAACAGCGCCAGCAGCAGCCAGATACCTGCGCCAAATCCGAAAATCAGCCCGCGCCCCATCAGTGAAACCGGGTTGACCCATTCCCACAGCAGCCCGCCCGTTAGCGCACTCCCTGCCAGAATAAGGATCAGCAGCAGATAGCGCAGATTACGGGGGATCGTCGCCGAGGCGGTGATGCCAAAGCGACGACGTAACCAGGCAGCGAAATCGGTAAGCGGATTAACTGGGCAGACCCAGCTACAGAACAGGCGCTTGCCTGCCAGCGCATAGCTCAGTGCGATAATCAGCGCACCGACTAGCGCGAGCGTGGCGGGCAGATGACCGCTGGCCAGACTTTGCAGTACCATCAGCGGATCGCTGAACGGCACGGTGTCGAACAAGCGACTGGCGCTGTAGTTACCGTGCAGGATCCAAAACCCGAAGAGCGGACCGCTGAGGAACATGAGCAGCACCAGAGACTGGGTCAGGCGACGTAAGACCAGCCAGCGGTGACTGCGCCACCAGCCTTTTCTCGCCTGAGCTTCTCGTCCGGCGTCCTGCTTACGATTTGCCATCGCGTGCCTCCAGCCAACTGAAACGGTAGTGGTGTCCGAGTTCGCCTTTTGCCAGCGCGCGCGGTAAAACCTTGATCGCCGGCTGTTCCAGCACGCAGGCTTTTTCACACTTGCCGCAGCCGGTACAGATATCGCTATGCACGGTAGGCAGAAAACGGGCATGTTTCCCAGTGCGGGTATTGCGCTCTGGCTCCAGCGTGATGGCACTATCGATGAGAGGACAGACGCGATAGCAGACATCGCAACGTAGCCCCTGATAGTTCAGACAGTTTTCCTGATCGAGCAGCACCGCTAATCCCATGCGGGCGTCATCAATAGCGTCCAACGGCTGTAACGCCCCGCTAGGGCAGGCAACCACGCAGGGAATGTCCTCACACATTTCGCACGGGGTATCGCGCGCGACAAAGTAAGGGCTACCGGCTGCGGAGCCGGAAACCAGCGTTGCCAGCTTCAGCGTGTCGTACGGACAGGCCTGAACACATTGGCCACAGCGTATGCAGACACCGGAAAAAGCCGCCTCAGACAGCGCACCCGGTGGCCGCAACCGGAGTTCGTCGGCCTGAGCGCGCTGCTGCTGAATGCCAAGCACCGTCACCGCGGCGGATAAACCCGCAACGGCGCGGACGGCGTCACGCAGAAAACGACGGCGAGCAGGTGAAGCATTCTCCGGGCGTGCCATGTGCGCTACACCTTAGCCAGCTTGACGGCACATTTCTTAAAGTCCGTTTCTTTCGACAGCGGATCGGTCGCATCCAGCGTCAGGACGTTAGTCATCTGCGCAGCGTCGAAGAACGGCATATACACCAGCCCACGCGGTGGCTTATTGCGGCCGCGTGTCTCAACAATCGAGACGACTTCACCACGGCGCGAGATAATGCGGACTTTCTCACCGCGACGCAGATCGCGCGCTTTGGCATCCTGCGGATGCATAAACAGCACAGCTTCTGGGAAGGCGCGGTGCAGTTCCGGTACGCGACGCGTCATGCTGCCGGTGTGCCAGTGTTCCAGCACACGACCGGTGGAGAGCCAGAGATCGTATTCGTCGTCCGGCGCTTCGGCGGCAGGCTCGTAAGGCAGTGCGAAAATCACCGCTTTGCCATCCGGTTTACCGTAAAAACGGTAGGCTTCTCCCGCTTTGACGTAAGGATCGTGCCCTTCGCTGTAGCGCCACTGCGTTTCCTTGCCATTAACCACCGGCCAGCGTAGCCCGCGCACTTTGTGGTAGTCATCGAACGGTGCCAGGTCGTGACCGTGCCCACGGCCAAATGCGGCATATTCTTCAAATAGGCCTTTTTGCAGGTAAAAACCGAAGTCGCGAGATTCGTCGTTCAGCTGATTTTCCGCTAATTCACTGAGCGGGAAGCGTGTGGTGACATCGTTCGCAAACAGCACGTCGTAGAGCGTTTTGCCACGGTAGGCGGGTTTCTGCGCCAGAAGTGCTTCCGGCCATACTTCCTCGATGGCGAAGCGCTTGGCAAAGCTCACCACCTGCCACAGATCGGATTTTGATTCGCCTGGCGCTTTCACCTGCTGACGCCAAAACTGCGTCCGGCGCTCGGCGTTGCCGTAGGCACCTTCTTTTTCCACCCACATCGCGGTAGGCAAAATCAGGTCAGCGGACAAGGCGCTGATCGTCGGGTAGGGGTCAGAAACGACGATGAAGTTACGTGGATCGCGCCAGCCCGGCATACGTTCCTGATTGATGTTCGGGCCGGCCTGCATGTTGTTGTTACACATCACCCAATAGGCGTTCAGCGTGCCGTCTTTCAGTGCCCTGTCTTGTGCGACGGCGTGCAGGCCGATCTTTTCAGGAATGGTACCGGCCGGTAGCTGCCACAGTTTTTCCGCCATCGCGCGGTGTTTCTCGTTAGTGACGACCATATCCGCAGGCAGGCGGTGGGCGAACGTGCCGACTTCACGCGCGGTGCCGCAGGCAGAAGGTTGACCGGTTAATGAGAACGGCCCGCAGCCAGGCTGAGAGATCTTGCCCGTCAGCAGGTGGATGTTATAAACCAGATTGTTCGCCCAGACGCCGCGCGTGTGTTGGTTAAAGCCCATCGTCCAGTAGGAGATCACTTTCTTCTTCGGATCGGCATAGAGTTTTGCCAGCGCTTCTAACTGGTCGGCGGGAACGCCGCTGATCGCGACCGTTTTTTCCAGCGTATAATCGGCGACAAAGGCTTTGTACTCTTCAAAACTCATGGGTTCAGACGCATCCGAACCCGGGTTTTTCGCCGCTTTCTCCAATGGGTGCGTTGGGCGCAACCCGTAACCGATATCGGTCACGCCTCGGCGCAGGTTCACGTGGCGGGTAAAGAAGGCCTCGTTCACCGCATTGTTTTGAATAATGTAGTTGGCGATGTAGTTGAGAATGGCCAGATCGGTTTGAGGTGTAAACACCATGCCGTTATCCGCCAGTTCAAAACTGCGGTGCTGGTAGGTGGACAGCACGGCGACCGTGACATTGGTGTTCGACAGGCGGCGGTCGGTGATGCGCGACCAGAGAATCGGGTGCATCTCCGCCATGTTGGAACCCCACAGCACAAACGCATCGGTCTGTTCGATATCGTCGTAGCAGCCCATCGGTTCATCCATACCGAAGGTACGCATGAATCCGACTACTGCCGAGGCCATACAGTGGCGCGCGTTGGGGTCAATATTGTTGGAGCGGAAGCCCGCTTTGAACAGTTTGGCGGCCGCATAGCCTTCCCAAATGGTTGATTGCCCAGAGCCAAACATGCCTATCGCGTTCGGGCCTTTCTCCTTCAGTGCGGTTTTGAATTTCTCCGCCATGATGTCAAATGCCTGATCCCAGGAGATCGGCGTAAATTCGCCTTCTTTATCGAATTTGCCGTCACGCATGCGCAGCAAAGGTTGAGTCAGGCGATCCTGTCCGTACATGATTTTTGGCAGGAAATAGCCCTTGATGCAGTTTAATCCGCGATTAACTGGCGCGTCGGGATCGCCCTGACTGGCGACGATGCGGCCATTTTGCGTTCCCACCAGCACACCGCACCCTACGCCACAGAAGCGGCAAGGCGCTTTATCCCAGTGGATAGCATCGGACTGTTCGGTCACGGCACGAACCGCGGTGGGTATGGTGATGCCTGCGACCGCGGCTGCCGCTGCGACTGCGTTCGCCTTCATAAAGTGTCGTCGACTGAGTTTCATGGTATTTCCTCACCCTGAGCTTGTTGATCAAGAGGTTGTTCATCGAAAGCAAAAGATTGTTCATCGCAAAATTGTTCATCGAAAGACGGTTCATCAAGCTGGTGATAAACCAGCGAAACCGCCAGTACGCCTGTAAGCTCGCGTATTGACGCTATTTGTTTTAACAGCGTGTCTTCTGAATCTGATTCCAGCACCACGGCCATTTTTCCGGTATCGCTATCGCTGGCACCGACCTCGACATTGGGATAGGTCGCTAACGTCTCGCTGACGGCCGCCATCTGTGCCGTATTGACGTGAACCACTACACTGCAAACATGCCAGACTGTGCTCATCGGTTTTCCTGTTGCGTCAGGAGACGCGTTGGTGCGGTGTGATGTCCCGCGGTGATCTTTTTCATCGATATGGCGCCGACAGGGCAGCCGGAAATGCAGGCGCCACAGGTGATACAGGCGTCGTCGTCGATTGCCGGAGCCGCAACGCGTCCGAGAGTGGGACGAAACCGTATCGCTCCGGCTTCACACGCATCCTGACAGCTGCGGCATTCCACCTGATGTAGCGATAAACAGGCATCTTGGATCGTCAGGTGGTATTCCCACGGCGTCGTATGGCTCTCCGCGAACAGCGCTTGTGGACAGGCACGCGCGCAGTCGTAGCAGAACGTGCATTCGCCGCGCTGAAAATCGATGGTGGGAAAACCGCCCGAGCCGCGCTGAATGATCCCCGAATCGCAGGCATCAATGCAGGCGTTGCAGCGTATGCACTGGCTCAGAAACTGACTTTCTAGGCCGCTCCACGGCGGACGCAACGCGTTG
This sequence comes from Pectobacterium sp. CFBP8739, assembly GCF_013449375.1. Lineage (GTDB taxonomy): Bacteria > Pseudomonadota > Gammaproteobacteria > Enterobacterales > Enterobacteriaceae > Pectobacterium. Next base: position 255,562 of record NZ_JACDRR010000011.1, read on the forward strand.
TCTGCCTGCGGTAAGCCACCAGTCAGTAAGGAACGTCGGGAGAGGTTAGTCATGGCAGTTTGTCGCTCTGGCACGCAATGAAATATCCAATAGAAAACACGCTGTTTTTGTAGGGGTTACACTATTCCTCTTAGGCTGTATGCGATAATCACCCTTTAGAGGTAAATGGTGGTGCCGGATCAAGCTTATGTGGGATTCGCGTCTCATTGGCTTGCCTGTTCGGATGGTGATCGCGATAGTGGCGCTGAGATGCTGCTCTACTTATTCAGAGTAGATATGACGTTAAAGGGGATTGCTCGTTGTGATGGTCAAACGTCCTGTTTCTACCAGTCTGGCTCGCGCGTTTTTTTATATCGCGCTGCTCTCATTCCTGACGACGGGTATTGCGCTACTAACGCTGGCTAGCGGTTTACGCGATGCGGAAGCGATTAACGTCGCGGGCTCCATGCGTATGCAAAGCTATCGTATGGGATATGATCTACAGGGCGATCGCGCGGAACTAGAACCGCATCGCCGTCTCTATGCGCAAACGCTGGATTCCCCGGTTTTTCACCTGCTGGAGCGCTGGTATGTGCCGCGCGATGTACGCGATCGTTATGCTGCGCTGTTGCAGAGCTGGAAAACGATGGATGAGCGCCTGAGCGCGGGCGATCGGGTCTGGTATCAGGACAATATTGTGCACTATGTCACCCAGATCGATCGCTTTGTGTTGGCGTTGCAGCATTATTCCGAGCGCAAGATGATGATTGTTGTTGCGACATCAATAATGGGTTCGATCACTATCTATATACTGATCTTCTTTACGCTGCGCCGTATTCGTCGTCAGGTGGTCGTGCCGCTGAATAAATTGATGGCGGCCTGTACCTCCATCGAGAAAGGGCGGTTTACCCATTCACGGCTGGACGTTAATTTGCCGAACGAACTGGGCTTACTGGCACAAACCTTCAGTAGCATGACGGACGAACTGCAAAAGCTTTATCGTTCTCTGGAAGATAAGGTACGGCAGAAAACGCTACGCTTACAGGAAGCGAATCGCATGCTGAAGGTGCTGTATCACTGTTCTCAGGCGATGAATGTCAGCACCATCGACAGGCACTGCTTTCAGCAGATTCTGCAAATTGTTCGCCGTTATGAAACGGTCGGCTGTCTGGAAATGCGGGTCGGGGAAAACTGGCGCTTATGTGAAGGCCAGTTGGACGAGCAGGCTGCGTGGCAGGTCTTGCCCATTCGTTTGCAAGAGGTTGAGTTTGGGCAACTGCGCTGGCAGGCTTCAACGCAGCAGCCGTCTGCTCAGCTGATGGAAAGCGTCGCGAGTATGTTAGGGCGTGGCCTCTATTTTAATCAGGCGCAGAAGCACTACCAGCAGCTGTTACTGATGGAAGAGCGTGCCACCATTGCGCGTGAACTGCATGACTCACTGGCGCAGGTGCTCTCTTATCTGAATATCCAGATGACGTTGTTAAAGCGTGCGGTCGCGGAAGAGAATGCGCAGGCTCGGCAAATTATCACTGATTTTGAACAGGCGCTCAGTGATGCTTATCGCCAACTGCGGGAACTGCTGAGCACGTTCCGGCTGACGCTGCAACAGGCCGATTTGCCAGCGGCGATGCAGGAAATGATTGCGCCGCTGCGTGCGCAGACTCCGGCGGCAATCACGATTGATTGCCGGATCCCCACACAAGCGCTGGATGCTTCACAGCAGGTTCACCTGCTGCAAATCATCCGTGAAGCGGTGCTGAATGCCATTAAACACGCGCAGGCGACGGCGATTACCGTTAACTGCCGTACGCAACCTGATGGCCGTCATTGTGTGGATATTCGTGATGACGGCTGCGGTATTATCAATCAGGAGGAACCAGCGGGGCATTACGGTTTAAATATTATGCAGGAACGCGCCGAACGGTTGGGAGGAACGCTATCTATTGGCCTCCACCCTGAAGGGGGAACGCAGGTTAGCGTCTGTTTCTCGACGCCGACGGCAGCGCGTGAACGTGATAACACGAACAATTTCTATCCAGAATAATTCACAAATAAAACAATAATAAAATTCATATTACATTGGGGCTGGGCATGTCAGAAAAACCATCTTATCGAGTGTTGATCGTTGACGATCATCCGCTTATGCGTCGGGGAATCCGTCAGTTATTGGCAACCGATGCCATCTTTGACGTGATAGGGGAAGCCAGTAATGGCATGGAGGCACTTAGCCTCGCAAATCGGGATTCTCCCGATATCATCTTGCTCGATCTCAACATGAAAGGATTGAGCGGGTTGGATACGCTTCATGCGCTGCGGCACGATGGGATCTGCGCCCGCGTGATTGTGCTGACGGTCTCCGACGCGCCCAGCGATATTTATGCGCTGATGGATGCGGGTGCCGATGGCTACTTGCTAAAAGACAGTGCGCCGGAACACTTACTGGATGCTATTCGCAGCAGTGATGCCTTCAGCGAACAGGTACGTGACGTGCTGCGCCATCGTATCGCCATACAGGAGACGCCGTCGCCCTTTACCGTATTGACGGAACGGGAACTGGACGTACTGCAAGAAGTGGCTTCGGGACTATCCAACAAACAAATTGCGAGTGTGCTGTATATCTCAGAAGAGACGGTAAAAGTACATATCCGCAACATGCTGCGCAAACTCAACGTGCGCTCCCGCGTCGCCGCCACGGTGCTTTATTTGGAAACACGCGGCCAGTAGGCCGCGTTGTTGTCTGGTTGATGAGACGATACTTTGGTCTGACTTAGCGTTTGTAACCAGTTCATCAATAGGCGTACCGCTGGAGCCAGTAACTCCTTTGATTCATCGTCCCATGATAGGCCGGTATTCTTTGAGCATAAATAACGAATGCTTTATTACGAATTGAACCCAAAAGAAGAAGGACTCTAGCCAGCGCTATTTATCGCAGTAACCTGAATTTGAATACATTAGAATATACAACGGGAAAGTGTCGGGATTTAATTAAGTTTTTCGAGGCTAACAATATACGAGTGGGATAATTTCAACTCACATTCATTAACCTACGGGCGTAGGATAATATTTACAGAACATGAATTGGTACGACCGAGTGGACTCGAACCACCGACCCCCACCATGTCAAGGTGGTGCTCTAACCAACTGAGCTACGGTCGTACAGTAGATAACATCTTAATCAGTAACGTTTTGATTAGAATGCTTTTCTTCATTCCAGCGTTTGGAATGGGCGCTATTATGGACGGCTCCTGCGCTGGTGGCAAGTGCTTTGTTTACCATGTTCTTTCAAGTGTCGAATGTTTAGCCGGATTTGCGTTCTGAGGTTAACTATTTACCGAATTGAAGCAAAACTCGCGAGACTCAGGACGGTTGAGGACATACTGGCTTTACTCCCAGATACCGCAACGCTATCGTATCACGGCATAGCATCCTGACAGGGGACGACCCCTGACGCGAAAAGGATTCACGGGACGACCCCTATTCGATGTTTAAGGAGAGCAGGGTATGGCCTGGTTTCTATTAGCACTTGCCGGTTTGTTTGAAATTGTCTGGTCTTACAGCATGAAACTGTCTGATGGTTTCACGAAAGTAGGCGCCTCGGTTGTCACGATTGTCGCTATGATTATCAGCTTTGCGTTGTTATCCATGGCAATGAAATCTCTCCCCTTGGGGACGGCTTACACCATCTGGACGGGAATTGGCGCGGTAGGGGCGTTTGTGGTGGGATTGATCTTCCTGAATGAACCCGCAAATGCGATGAGGATTGTCGCCGCGCTGTTGATCGTCAGCGGTCTGATTCTGATGAAGCTATCTTCGTAACGTCTGCTTTCTGAATAACACATTGCATCTGAACGTCAGGTTCGTCTTCATTTGATCATCTGGCGTGTGGCAGAGCCATCGTCACCTGACTCTGCCATTTTCTCTCATTTCCTTAATGCTCATTATTGGTTGGTTTTGCTTTTTATTGCTTACTGTCAATAAGCACTATGGTGATTCCTGTGTGATATCTCAATAAATGTGGCGTAATGTGATCCTTGTCGTGCGTCACATGCTCTTTTTGGTGTATTTTATTTCATATCGAGCTAAATCGAGCATTTGCGGTTAATCATCACGTCAGTCATCTAACACACCGCACAAAAGTGAGATCTCTTGGTTCAGGCAGGTTACGGCCTGACTCGCGGCTATCTGTGTACGTACAATCTGAAAGGGGAGTGGAATGATCAAGTTGGTAATTACCGATCTGGACGGCACGTTTCTTCACAGCGATGGCGATTACAACAGAGCCTTGTTTGATGAGGTTTATGCCTTAATGAAAGAGAAGGGCGTGCGGTTTGCTGTCTGCACAGGCAAGCAGTGTGAGCGGGTCGAAGCGCTGTTTGGCGATGCTGCAAAAAATATCTGGATTTTGGGAGACAGCGCGACGCGCATCAAATATCAGGGGGAGTATGTTTACCAGTCACTGATTAAAAACCGTCTGGCCTTGAGCCTGATTGGTGTGCTGGAAAGCGTAGACGATCGGCACGTAATCATCGGTTGTACGCCACACGGTGCGATGGTGAAGGAAACGATCGATCCTGCCTTACTGGAAAAGGTGAAAAAGTCGTACACCAATGTGACGCTGGTCTCCAGCTTTGCTGCCGTGACCGATGACTTTGTGAAAATCACGGTTTATGACCCAGAAGGCCACTGCCACGAGACGGCAAAGTATCTCGATGCCTTTCACGATTATGCTTATATCGTGGTCTCTGAAGCGGCCTGGATCGACATTGCTGATGTTGGTGTACACAAAGGGCACACCGTAGATATCCTTCAGGAGAAATTGGCGATTACGCCAGAGGAAACGATGGTGTTCGGCGACGGTTACAATGATATTGAGCTAATGAGCCGCGGGGCTTACAGCTTTGCGATGCGCAATGCGTTTGAGGAAACCAAAGCCACCGCGAACTTTGTTGCCCGCAGCAATGACGAGGATGGGGTACTCAACACGATAAAGCTGCTGCTTTCATGAATTGAACCGCATGAGGCGAACCGGCAGCCGCTGTGCTACCGTCGTGTTATCTGGCAATAATCAGGTCCAAGTTTTTTTCGCTTAATGCGCTCTGACAGGTAAGTGAGATTTCATCATCGGTCACCAGCGCGGTAATATCATCACACCCAGCGACGCGATAGCGAGCCAAAGCGGAGATCTTATTGGCAGTTAGCGCGACGATCACTTCGCTGCTGCGGGTGACCAGGCACTTTTTGAACTCTGCATCGTCATATTCAAAAACGGTCAGGCCTTCATTGGCGTCAAAGGCACAGCCTCCCAACAGGCATTGATCGAAATACATCTTCTCTAGTTGCCTGAGCGTATCGATACCAATCGCGCCGCCGACCTCTCTCTGGATCCTTCCGCCAAGAAAAATCACTTCTACATCCTGATGTTGCATCAGTTCTGTCGCGATAATGGGCGAATTGCACACGGCGGTAAATTTCAGACCCTGCGGGAGCTGCTTCGCCACGGCCAGATTGGTCGTTCCCGTGTCAAAGAAGACGCAGCCATTAGGCTTTATCAACGGGATAACGGCCTGAGCGATGCGGTCTTTCTGAACAGCGTCAATACTCGCTCGACTGGCAAAATCGATGGCCTCTGGCGGCATACTAACCGCACCGCCGTAGACACGCTTACAGGCACCGGATAGCGCCAGTTCTTTCAGGTCACGCCGTATGGTGTGCTCGGATACGTTCAATTCACGTGAGAGCTGGGCGCAGACGACTTTGCCTTCCTCGCTGAGGATCTGCCGGATTTTGGCTTGCCGCTGCTCGGGAAAATCGGTGTAATCGAACATATATGTCCTTGGTTCATCAAAATGATGCACAACCTGCTGCCAGCGAGCAGGCTTCATTCTGGTCAATGATGTGTACAGCATGGAATTGCGCCATGTTAATCTGCACCTTCTGGCAACACAACACCTCTACCGTGTTGATCTGCAATGCGTGAGCCATAGTGTAAAATTTACGCGTTACTATACCGACATCACCGATAAAGAGAGAAAAATAGCCGTGTTTCATGTCATTACTGGGCTTATCGCCCTCTATGTTATCTGGCGTCTGGTCTGGCGCTTGCGTGTTGGTGTGCCTCTAAAGCGCATATTGGCGGTGTTAGTGTTGCTGGCTTCACAGCATCATCTGATTACGCGCACCTTTTTTGGCACGATGGCGTCGCCGGAAGTGCCCGCATTTGTCCTGATGATTCTGGGATGGGCGTTTGGCGCGCTGCTGATAACCGCATTCCTGCTGTTGGCCATCGATCTGCTCGGCGTTGTGGGGCGTTTTTTATCCCGCTCGGTTGGGAATGTGTTGCTGAACAATAGGGTGCTGCGTGGTGGCATTGCCGTGGTGGCGATGGGGCTGGCGGCGGTAGGCGTTTGGGAAGCGGTGCGCGTTCCTGACGTTCGTACGGTCGAAGTCGAGTTGAAACAACTGCCACCTGCGCTGGATGGCTTCCGGCTGGTGCAGCTCACGGATTTACATGCCAGCCGTCTGTTACAACGCCCCTGGATGGAAGCTGTAGTGGCAAAAACCAATGCGCTTAAGCCCGATCTGACGGTGATTACCGGCGATCTGGCTGATGGCACCGTGAATGCCCGTCATGATGATATGGAGCCGCTGCGTAACCTGACCGCGCCACACGGCGTGTTTGCCATTGTGGGCAACCATGAATATTACGTGGAATATACGCCATGGGTGCAGCGGCTGAATGCACTGGGTTTGCGCCTGTTGCTCAATGAACAAGTGTCGATCGGTCGCGATAATGCCACGTTTGTGCTGGCTGGCATCACCGATCGCACCGCCGCTGATTTTCAACAGCCGCTGCCAGATACGGGCGCGGCGCTCAACGGAATAGCGCCGGATAGCGCCGTTGTTATGCTCAGCCATCGGCCAACGGGAGCGAAAGAAAATGCGCATGCTGGCGTGGATTTACAGCTCTCCGGCCATACGCACGGCGGTCAGGTGTTGGGCATGCATTGGGTGACGCAGATGGCGAATGAAGGCTATGTGTCCGGCAGCTATGACGTGGATGGCATGCATCTGTACGTGAGCAATGGCACAGGCCTGTGGAACGGCTTTCCGATCCGCTTAGGGAAACGCGCCGAAATTACCCAGTTCATACTCCGTTCATCTTCGCTGTAGGTTGTTTGTTGGGTGCTAACAGAGTTTGCGGCTTCCCCAAAGAGGCCGCAATGATAATCAGGCGCATTATCGCTAGCGGTTCTGGCGGCGAGATTATTGATGCAGATAGGAAAAATGTGCGATTAAGTCGCTTTTCATCAGCTTAAACTATCGCAGAAGTTAGCATATACAATTATAAATTATAGGGAGACTCTGGCACTGTCTTGCATCAAGAAGAGGGAATTGGCGAAGGCTCCGTAAGGCTATTGGAGTATGACCCTGCCTTCTTGCAGCGTTTAAGGCAATGCAACATACTGGGAGATAATGATGGACGAGAATAAAACGAAACCAGCCGGCAAGTGTCCGGTTATGCACGGCGGAAATACTTCTACTGGCTCATCAAACACCGACTGGTGGCCAAATGCCCTCAATCTCGACATTCTTCATCAGCATGATACCAAGACCAACCCGTTAGGCAGTGATTTCAGCTATCGCGATGCCCTCAAAACCCTCGATGTCGATGCCCTCAAAAAAGACCTGCATACACTGATGACCGATAGCCAGGAGTGGTGGCCAGCGGATTGGGGTCACTACGGCGGCCTGATGATTCGTATGGCCTGGCACTCGGCGGGCTCCTACCGCACGACCGATGGTCGCGGCGGCGGCGGAACCGGTAACCAGCGTTTTGCACCGCTCAACTCCTGGCCAGATAACGTGAGTCTCGATAAAGCGCGCCGTTTACTGTGGCCAATCAAGAAAAAATACGGCAATAAACTGAGCTGGGCAGACCTGATTATTCTGGCGGGTAATATCGCCTACGAATCTATGGGGCTGAAAACATTCGGCTTCGCCTTTGGGCGTGAAGATATCTGGCATCCAGAAAAAGACATTTACTGGGGTCCCGAAAAAGAGTGGCTGGCGAAGAGCACTGGGCGCTACGGCAGCGATGATCGTACCACGTTGGAAAACCCGCTGGCTGCCGTACAGATGGGGCTGATTTACGTTAACCCAGAAGGTGTTGATGGCAATCCCGATCCGCTGCGTACCGCACAGGATATGCGCGTAACGTTCTCCCGTATGGCGATGAATGATGAAGAAACTGTTGCACTGACGGCGGGTGGACATACGGTAGGTAAAACCCACGGTAATGGCGACGCCAGCCTGCTGGGTAAGGCACCGGAAGGGGCCGATGTTGGAGAACAGGGCCTCGGCTGGCACAATCCGACAGGGTCGGGCAAAGGGCGCTACACCGTCACCAGCGGGCTGGAAGGCGCCTGGACAACGCACCCGACGCAGTGGGATAACGGCTTCTTCCATATGCTGTTGAATCACGAATGGGAACTGAAAAAGAGTCCGGCGGGCGCGTGGCAGTGGGAACCTGTCAGCATTAAAGAAGAAGACAAACCGGTGGATGTGGAAGACCCGTCTATCCGTTACAACCCGATGATGACCGATGCTGACATGGCGCTGAAGGTTGACCCAGAATACCGCAAAATATCTGAACGTTTCTATCAGGATCAGGCTTATTTCTCCGAAGTCTTTGCCCGCGCGTGGTTCAAACTGACGCACCGCGATATGGGGCCGAAAACGCGCTACATTGGTCCAGATGTGCCGCAGGAGAACTTACTGTGGCAGGATCCGGTTCCGGCTGGCCGTACCGACTATGATGTTGATGTGGTCAAAGCACGTATTGCAGAAAGTAGCCTTTCCATCAGTGAACTGGTCGCAACCGCTTGGGACAGCGCTCGTACGTTCCGTGGTTCCGATATGCGCGGTGGTGCTAACGGTGCGCGTATTCGTCTCGCGCCGCAGAAAGACTGGGTCGGGAACGAACCGGAGCGTCTGGCGCGAGTGCTGGTCGTACTGGAAAGTATTGCGGCTGCAACCGGAGCCAGTGTGGCCGATACCATTGTGTTGGCCGGTAATGTGGGGATTGAGAAAGCCGCGAAAGCGGCAGGCGTGAATATTACCGTGCCGTTTGCACCGGGACGCGGTGACACCACCGATGCCCTGACCGATGCAGAGTCTTTCGATGTCCTCGAACCCATCCACGATGGCTACCGCAACTGGTTGAAGAAAGATTATGCCGTGAGCCCAGAAGAACTGATGCTCGATCGCACCCAACTGATGGGGTTGACGGCGAAAGAGATGACGGTGCTGGTTGGTGGGCTGCGTGTGTTGGGAACCAACTACGGTGGCACGAAACACGGCGTATTTACCGATCGTGAAGGGGCGCTGACGAATGATTTCTTCGCCAACCTGACCGACATGAAATACACTTGGAAGCCATACCGTAAAGACCTGTATGAAATCCGCGATCGTAAAACGGGTGAAGTCAAATGGACCGCGACGCGTCTGGATCTGGTCTTTGGTTCCAACTCCATTCTGCGTTCCTACGCCGAGGTGTACGCACAGGACGACAGCAAAGAGAAGTTTGTGAATGACTTTGTTGCTGCCTGGGTGAAAGTGATGAATGCGGATCGCTTCGATCTGGCAGAGTAAGACTCATGCTCCCCACGCTGGTGTTTTCACGGCGCGGGGAGCAGCATTTTTTACTGCGGCCCCTTTGCGGATCCCTGCTTCTTGAGATTCAGCATAAATTCCCTGAACGGGGCGGCGAACTCCTTAAACAGCGGGTGCTTTCTATTCTGCATCATCACTTCACTAAATAGCTTCAACCCCACAATAAAGGCCTGAGTCTGTTCCGGCGTCATGTCCATTTTGCCATCGACTTTTTCCAATATCTTGAACACATCATCGTGAATTGAGTATTCAAACGACAGCGTGCGCTGCGGCTCTGCTTTTTCTTCCACCGTAATCTGATAGGTGTTTCCCATTGTGGCCTCGGTAAATTGAACTTGTGATAGATAATTGATAAAATCAACTATATGATCATTGGTTGATTGAGTCAATAAAGCATGATGAAAGCGCTTTTTGCCTTACTGGAAAGCTATAAGGCACAGATGCAGGAACAGATGAAGGCGCACGACATTAGTCTGGATGTGGTGCATGTCCGGTTATGTAAGATCATCGCGATGGAAGGGCGTATTACGCCCCAGTCGCTGGCGAAAAGGGTCTGTCGGGATAAAGCACAGATCACCCGCATGGTCGCGGAGCTGGTCAAACGCGATTATGTCCGCAAGGTCGATAATCCCGATGATGGCCGCAGCGTGTGGCTCAGTTTGTCCGATAAAGGCGTCGCGTTTACACAGGTTTTTCTGCATCAGGAAAAGCAGATTGAGGCGCAAATGCTTCAGTCGCTGTCCCCTGAAGAACGAGCCACGTTTAGTGCGCTGCTGGAAAAAATAGCGGCCAGCCGTTCTGCACACTAGGCCTCGAATCCGCTAACCCTATCTGCACTGCCGTGAAGCGTCCTCGTTGTGCTACTGCACCGCGATAGCGGCGTGCTTCTCCGCATCATTCCCCTTATAAACCACAGCCGTACCGGCACTTTCGGTGCTGGCACGCCTTTTGCTCTTCTCTATTCGGGACAGCACCACGCATGGCGCTGAACAACCTGAATAGCTGGCTAGGGTTCCGATCCATATCCTATGGATGTCTGGTCCGAGAGCTGGCAACCTCCAGTTGAGGTTACACGGCGGGATAAAAGCCCGGGAGACAGCAACACCCATGGTGTCGCGCTGTTCCCGCTTTTTTCCTACTCAACCGGAGGTCTGGCATGATCCTATCTCGTTTACTGGGCGTTTGCGTCCTCAGTCTCTCAGTGCTGCTGAGTTTCCCTTCTCAGGCTGCGCCTAAAACGCAATTCAACGTGTGCTGGACGATCTATGCCGGATGGATGCCGTGGGGGTTCATCGCCACACAGGGCATTATCGATAAATGGGCCGACAAGTACGGCATCAAGATTAAGGTCACCCAGCTTAACGACTACGTCGAGTCGATCAACCAATACACCGCCGGACAGTTTGACGGCTGCACGATGACCAATATGGATGCGCTGACCATTCCGGCTGCGGGTGGTGTGGATACCACGGCGCTGCTCCTTGGCAGTTTCTCGGCGGGCAACGATGGCATCGTGCTCAAAGGCAAAGGGAAAACGCTGAGCGATTTGCGCGGGATGAAAGTCAACCTGCCTGAACTCTCTGTCTCGCATTATCTGCTGGTGCGCGGTCTGGAAACCGCTGGCTTGAGAGAACGGGACGTCACGGTCGTCAACACCTCAGATGCTGATATTGTCGCCGCCTTCTCCACTCGTAGCGTGCAGGCTGCCGTCGCCTGGAACCCCCAGCTTTCTGCAATCAAAAGCCAGCCGGACACCACGGAAGTCTTTCAGTCCGGCCAGATTCCTGGTGAGCTGATCGACATGATGGTCGTGAATACGCAGACGCTACAGGATAATCCGGCGTTGGGCAAAGCGCTAGCTGGTGCCTGGTTTGAAATGATGGCGCTAATGAAAGCGGGCGACAAACCAGCGCTGGAGTCCATGGCTGCCGCCTCTGGCACCGATTTAGCGGGCTATCAGGCGCAGTTAAAAACCACCCATCTGTTTTATTCCGCGCAGGACAATCTGGCGTTTCTGACCAGTCTGGATCTCCCTAACACCATGAAGCGCGTGGCGGAGTTCTCCTTTGATAAAGGGTTACTTGGTGCAGGCGCACAGAGCGCAGATTTTATCGGCATGACGTTCCCCAGACAGATTACTCAGGGCGACAGCGCCAATGTGAAGCTGCGCTTTGACGACACCTTCGTGCGTCTGGCCGCAGAGAACAAACTCTGATCCTACAGACTGGAGAGACTACCGTGCGTTTGATCAATCGCTACCCCAGTCGGGGCGGACGGCTGTTGCTGATTCTACTGCCGTTTGTCGTGCTGCTGGCGCTGTACCTCATCGGGTCAGCGCTGCGGCTGGAGGCTAACCCCAATGACAAACTCCTGCCGAGTCTCGGGCAAATGGCCGAGGCGATTCAGCGCATGGCATTCACCGAGGACAAACGCAGTGGGGATTACCTGTTCTGGCTGGATACGCAGGCCAGTCTGGTGCGTCTCGCGCTGGGGCTGGGGATCGCCAGTCTGTTGAGCCTGCTATTCGGGGTTGCGGCAGGCGCGTTCCCGCTGTTTCGCGCCTCGCTCTCGCCGCTGATGACCGTGCTGTCGATGATTCCGCCGCTGGCGATTTTGCCCATCCTGTTTATCGTCTTCGGGCTGGATGAACTCTCGAAAGTGATGCTGATCGTCATTGGCGTCACGCCGATGCTGGCGCGCGATCTTGAACAGCACGCCCGCAACATACCGCAGGAAACGCTGATTAAAGCCCAGACACTGGGCGCGAACAGTTGGGTTGTGGTACTGCGCGTTATTCTGCCGCAGTTGCTGTCGCGTCTGCTGATTTCACTGCGGCTGCTGCTGGGCGCGGCGTGGCTGTTCCTGATTTCTGTCGAAGCAATTTCGGCAACGGCTGGGCTGGGTTATCGCATCTTTTTGGTACGCCGCTATCTGGCGATGGACGTGATTCTGCCTTACGTCGTGTGGATCACGCTGCTGGCATGTCTCATGGATAGGGCGCTGCGCTGGCTGCATCGTCGTGGCTTCCCATGGTCAGAGGAAAGCAAAGCATGAGTTTTATTGAGATCGATAACATCTGGCAGGAATACGGCGACCACGTTGTGCTGGAACGGCTCAATCTGAACGTTGAGGAAGGGGCGTTTTGCACCATGGTTGGCGCATCCGGCTGCGGTAAATCCACCTTTCTGCGCCTGCTCAGCATTATCTGTTTCAGCAGCACCTGACCGTTACCGCGATGGACGACCATCATGCGGATCGCATTTTGGCGGGACGACCCGCCCTTGCATGAGTCTAGCGTATGTTCGACCAACTTCTGATTGCTAACCGTGGCGCGATTGCGTGCCGTATTCTGCGTTCGCTGCGCGAGATGAACGTCCGTGGTGTCGCAGTCTATTCCGATGCCGATATCAGTAGCCTGCATATTCAGGACGCCGATGAAGCTATTAGCCTGGGCGAGGGCGCGGCGGTGCGCACCTATCTGGATGTAGACAAAATTCTCTCTGCGGCTCGGCGCAGCGGCGCGCAGGCCATTCATCCCGGCTATGGTTTTCTGTCTGAGAATGCGGCGTTTGCCGAAGCCTGCGAAGCTGCGCAGATTGCCTTTGTCGGGCCGACGCCGCAGCAGCTACGGGTATTTGGTTTAAAGCACACGGCGCGCGCGCTGGCGAAGCAGCACAACGTACCGCTGCTGGAAGGCACCGAGCTGCTGGAAAATATTGATGTGGCTCTCGGTGCGGCGGCAACAATCGGCTATCCGGTCATGCTTAAAAGCACGGCCGGAGGCGGTGGGATCGGGATGCGCGTCTGCTATAGCGCCACGGAACTGTCCGACGCGTTTGAAACAGTAAAGCGTCTGGGGCAGAACAACTTCAGCGATGCGGGCGTATTCATCGAAAAGTATATCGAACGCGCCCGGCATCTGGAGGTACAGATCTTTGGTGATGGTCAGGGATATGTGCTGGGGCTGGGCGATGTTTACCTCGGCGCACCGGTGGCAACGCCGCTGGATCCACGCCACCGTTTGATCACCACCAAATATAATCCAGCGCGTACCTGGACGGCGGAAAACTCGGTGGGCATCGGCGGCGCGTACCTGTGCGTGTACGGCATGGAAGGGCCAGGCGGTTACTAGTTTGTCGGCCGCACGCTGCAAATGTGGGATCGCTATCGTGGCGTTGGCGCATTTGACGGTAAACCGTGGCTGCTGCGTTTCTTTGATCAAATTCGCTTTTATCCAGTGTCGGCCGATGAGTTGTTATCGATCCGACGGGATTTCCCGCTAGGGCGCTACCCGTTACGGATCGAGCAAAGCGAGCTGGCGCTAAACGCCTATCAGGATTTCCTGTCGCGGGAAGCGGAAGACATCGAGGCATTTCGCGTGCACCAGCGAGCGGCGTTTGAGGCGGAGCGCGAGCGCTGGCGTATTGCCGGTCAATCGGTGACGGATAGCGTGGACGTGGTGATTGAAGAGGAGAGCGAAGCACCGATCCTGCCGGAACAGGTCGGCGTAGCAAGCCCGATTTCCGGTAATCTCTGGCAGGTGACGACGGAGATCGGAAAAACGGTAGCCGAGGGAGAAACGCTGATGATCCTCGAATCCATGAAAATGGAAATCCCGATTGTCTCGCCGCAGCGCGGTATTGTGCGGGATATTCGCTGTCAGCCTGGCGCATCCGTTCGCGCGGGGCAGTGCGTAGTGGTGATCGAATCACAAGCGGAATAACGGCGGCGCTCTGTCGTATAGATCACAAATAGTCTAATTAGGTAATCAGCAATTATTAAAACACAGGTTGGGGGAGAAATAGGCTCTGGCCTGTTAATACAGACGCTACACTAATTGGCTGATAGAGAATGGTAGCTACTCTGATAATAACAGTGCTAAACGATTATTTATAAAGGGCAATAAAAAGGGATTAATTCAAAGAAAAAAAAGGAATGGTGCGTTCAATTGGACTCGAACCAACGACCCCCACCATGTCAAGGTGGTGCTCTAACCAACTGAGCTATGAACGCATTGAAATACCGAACTGCCTGTCTGACAGCGAGGCGAATAGTAGCGAGCGAGGGGGAAACTGGCAAGAGGAAAAATGCAATTTTGTGCTCTTGCCAGTGCGATTGCTGGGGTTGTGTCCATTGTGTCGTTTTTTTCGACGTAAACTGGATGAAACGTTATCTAGCGTGCGGCGCGCGCTAAAATCCGTGCGGCGGGTTGACGCTGGAGAAAACGAATTCGCGTCACCATCATCACGGCCGCTGCCGTCAGGCCAATGATGAAACCACACCAGAAGCCCGCAGGCCCCATGCGCGGCACGATAATATCCGTCAACGCCAGCAGATAGCCACTCGGTAGGCCCAAGACCCAGTACGCCGTGAACGTAATATAGAAAATTGACCGGGTATCTTTATAACCGCGCAAAACACCACTGCCGATCGCCTGAACGGCATCGGAAATTTGATAAACGGCAGCCAACAGCATGAGCTGAGAAGCCATCGCTACAACCAGCGGATCCTGATTATAGAGCAGAGCGATAGGCTCACGCAGCAGTGTGGTGAAAATGGCCGTACAGCTGGCTAATGCCACGCCGGCCATGATACCGGTGTGTGCGGCGATGCGTGCGTTCTCAACCGAACCTTCTCCTAAGCGATGCCCGACGCGAATGGTCGTGGCGACCCCCACCGAGAGAGGAAGAACGAACATCAGCGAACTGAAATTCAGGGCAATCTGGTGACCGGCCACATCGACGACGCCCAGCGGCAACACTAACAGCGCCACCACGGCAAACAGTGTCACTTCAAAAAGTAATGCCAGCGCGATAGGTAAGCCGAGGCCAAAGAGGCGTTTCAGCACGGCAACGTCCGGGCGGAATGCAGGACGGTGCAGGCGGATATCGCGTAGCCAGGAAGCGTGTCGGGTATAGAACATCATCAATAGCATCATAATCCAGTAAACCGAGGCAGTAGCCACGCCGCAGCCAACGCCGCCCAGTTCGGGCATGCCAAATTTACCGTGAATAAAGATGTAGTTGATCGGGATGTTGATTAACAGCCCGATGAATCCAATCATCATGCCGGGGTAGGTTTTGGATAGCCCTTCACATTGGCAGCGCAAAACCTGATAGAACAAATAACCAGGCACACCCCACAGTAGCGCATGCAGGTAGCTAATTGCCTTTGCCGCCAACTCGGGCGAGCCGTCGCTCATCAGGTTAATGGCGTATCCCCCCTGATACAGCACCAGCATCGTAAGCACAGAAATGATGGCGGCGAGGAGGAAGGACTGTCGCACCTGATAAGAGATGCGATCACGTCTGCCGGAACCGTTGAGCTGTGCGACAACGGGCGTCAGCGCCAACAGCAGGCCATGGCCAAAAAGAATGGCGGGGAGCCAGATAGAGGTCCCTACGGCGACGGCGGCCATATCGGTGGCGCTATAAGCACCGGCCATGACGGTGTCAACCACACCCATCGACGTTTGGGACACTTGCGCAATAATGACAGGAACAGCAAGCGCCGATAATTTACGCGCTTCTGTCAGATACTGTTGCACGGATACCTTCCTTGAATGACTTAATTTTGCTAGCGGGATGAATAATCTGGATATGGAAAACGTCAAGAATAAAACGAGAACGTTATTGTAACGACTTAATAAAAGTAAACCAGCTTGAAAGAGAATATATTCTTTTTGTTACGCTGCAGTTTCTATAATGTCTGACGCAACGTATTCCGGTTTGGTTTTCCGCGGAATATCGGGCACACTGCACAACGTCATTTCTTTGTTTTTAAGAGGCAAACCGCATGTTTACCGGTATTGTTCAGGGCACCGCGCCGGTGGTGTCGATTGAAGAAAAATCCAATTTCCGCACGCACGTTGTCCAACTTCCACCTGATCTGCTGCCCGGACTTGTGCCCGGTGCCTCGGTGGCGCACAACGGCTGTTGCCTGACCGTAACTGCCATTGATGGCGATCGTGTCAGCTTCGATCTCATGAAAGAAACGCTGCGACTAACGAATCTGGGCGATATTCATGAAGGCGATGTGGTGAATATTGAACGTGCCGCGAAATTCGGTGACGAGATTGGTGGACACGTCATGTCAGGCCATATCATGTGTACGGCGGAAGTGGTGAAGATTCAGGTGTCAGAGAATAACCATCAGATTTGGTTCCGTCTGGCAGATGAAACACTGATGAAATACGTGCTACATAAAGGCTTCGTTGGGATTGATGGCATCAGCCTGACAGTAGGAGAAGTGACCCGCGGACGTTTCTGCGTGCATTTAATTCCAGAAACGCTGAACCGCACCACGTTGGGACAGAAGCGTCTGGGACATCGCATCAATATTGAAATCGACCCGCAGACCCAGGCCGTGGTGGATACGGTTGAGCGCGTGTTGGCGAGCAAGCAGGCGAGCGACTTGGGCAAAGAAGAGTAATTTCGGCGTTGCCTGTGCTTGTAAACCGGACGAATAGCCTCGTCCGGTTTTTCTTTTCTGTCAGCGTGAACGTCTATTTTTCTTTCGTGCTGCTGCACTTAGCGGCGATAGTCGAGGTAAGGGCCATCTGCCACCGAGCGGCGTTCGATTAGCGTTGGGTGCACTTCGATCACGTGTGCATCTTCTCGCTTACTGGTAATGCGATCCAGCAACATCGCAAAGGCGGACTGCCCCAGACGCTCTTTCGGTTGATGAATGGTGGTCAGCGCCGGTGTAAAGAAACGCGCGTGGCGCACGTTGTCATAACCGATCACTGAAATATCTTGCGGTACGCGCAGACCCAGTTCGTCTGCCGCACAGATGGCGCCCATCGCCATAATGTCGCCACCGCAGAATACGGCCGTTGGCCGCTGTTTCTGCGCAAGAATTTGATGCATGGCTTTATAACCGGATTCCGGCTCGAAATCGCCCTGAACCACCCACTCTTCACGCACGGTGATATCGGCTTCTTTCAGCGCTTTTAAAAAGCCGAGGTAGCGCCCGCTGCCGGTGTTACGTTCTTGAATACCGGGAATGGCACCAATATCCCGATGGCCGCGTTCGATAAGATAGCGACCTGCCATATAACCGCCTTCAAAGGCGTTATCGATAATTGTATCGGTAAAGCCGCTGTGCATCTGGCCCCAGTCCATCACGACCATTGGGATACTGCGATAATCTTCTAACATCGCCAGCAGCTCGGGGGGATATTCGGCACACATCACCAACAGGCCGTCGACGCGTTTTTGCGCCAGCATGGAAAGATAAGCGCGCTGTTTACCGATGTCGTTATGCGAATTACACAGTACCAGCGTGTAACCTTTGGCATAGCAGCTGTTTTCGACGGCTTCGATGATTTCGGCGAAATAGGGGGCTTCGCTGGATGTGGCCAGCAAACCGATTGATTTGGTGTGATTAACTTTGAGGCTGCGGGCGACGGCGCTGGGCGAATAGTGCAACTCTTTGATTGCTGCCCTGACGGCTGCCTTAGTCTCTTCGGCGACGAAACGTGTTTTATTGATCACGTGCGATACGGTTGTGGTAGAAACGCCAGCACGCTTTGCCACATCTTTAATCGTTGCCATCTAAAAATGACTCCTGAACTTACCTGTTACAGACGTAAGTATATTGTTAATCGTTTGCCTACGTTTAATATTCTTCTTCTAAGCTAAAAAACAGGATTTCAGAAGGAGAATGCCGAATGTTATACCGAAGGGATCTGGGTTGACGTTTTTCGACCGATACGCAGCGCTTTCATAAACAGCGGATTGTGTCCGATTTATCATGAAAGGGAAAGGGCTAATTTATACTATTAGTGATGCATTGGTCCGAGATTTTTCACTAAAATTATGAAAGAATCGTAATAACCCTATTTTTTGTGGTTTTAACCGCTTGGATGGGTTCGCGTAAAAGGCGGTTTCCTCTTTCAGATAAAATTTGTTCGTTAATAAGGAGTGGTTTATGGATACAGATCTGAAGATGTCTTTGCTGACAACGGTTGGCGCACTGGCGATGATCATTGTGTTCAGTTTTGTTGCGGTGCTGAACTAACCGAACGATGCCTCTGTGTGATTTCGGCATTCAGACACGTTTATGCTACGTAAAACGTGTCTGAATCGTTCTTCTTCTTCGATGTCGAATCCGTTTCTCAACGAATCGTCTGTGGCGTCACCACCCGACGTGCACCAACGTAGTGTTCCTGCCAATAATCTTCACTCAGTTTGCTGATACGAATATCTGAACCGGTACGCGGCGACTGGATAAATTTCCCTTCTCCCAGATAAACCCCGACGTGATCGGCCGCGCCACGATTATTGATGCGGAAGAAAACCAGATCGCCACTTTCCAGTTCGCTCTTTTTTATCGGAGCGGCGTCACGCAGGTGGTACATTTCGTTTGCAGTGCGTGGAATTTGGATCTTGACGACATCTTTGTAGGCGTAATAGACCAGCCCGCTACAGTCAAATCCGGTAAAGGGAGACGAACCGCCCCAGTGGTAAGGTTTACCTATCTGGCTCATCAACTTATTCATTGCGGTCGTTTTGGCATGTTGATAACGTTTTTTATGTGCTGCGCTTAGGGCCATTCCTTTTTCTGTCGGCGCTGGATTTTTCTCCACTTTCCCCTTGAGAGCGGTCTTCTTCAGTCCGGTTTTGACTCTGGCTTGTGCGGTGGTTTGTTTCTCTTCTTCAGGTTTCAGCCTTTTAAGATTTTTTTTCACGAGCGCGGGCGTGCTGCTTTGCGTCCGTGACGGTTTTTTTTCTGTTGATTTGTTTACGCTGCGAGGCTTGGTTTTCGTGCTGACAGCGGTAGTAGGTTCTGGTTTTTTGCTTTTGATCGGTGTTGGTGACTTCGCATTACCCTTTGTTTGACGACTTTTCTTATTGGTTTCTTCAACAGCGCTTTTCTTTGGCGCGGAATGCGGGGTATGCGGTGCAGCCTGAACGACGTTCAGGGACAGATTGCTGAAAAATAATATAAAAAGAGTAATAAACAAGCGCATAATAAAAGTGACCGAACATAATCCTTAACTCGCTCAATCCACACAGTATTCCTGAAAACGGCGACATAAAAAAGTGGGCATGGTCGCTTTATTCATACAGAATAGTGAAAAAACGTTAATAGTTGTTTTTTTGATTGATTTATCAACGCTTTTTGGCGTTGATTTCATCAAGGGCGAATAACTTGCAGGGAAAATACCCCTACAAAAAATGGCGTTTTTTTGTGGCTGGTGGCATCGGTACAATATCACTGAGTCAATGTCGCTGTCGTAGTACCTCTGACGGCGGCTCATGGTTAGCGTTTTGGACGTTAGCCATCCTATAAGGTTTAAGGAAGCAAGAATATGACGACACCGACAATTGAAAAAATTCAGCGCCAAATTGCTGAAAACCCAATTCTGCTGTACATGAAAGGCTCCCCGAAATTGCCAAGCTGCGGTTTTTCCGCCCAGACGGTTCAGGCGTTGTCTGCATGCGGCGAGCGTTTTGCGTATGTGGATATTTTACAGAACCCAGATATTCGCGCTGAGCTGCCAAAATACGCGAACTGGCCAACATTCCCACAGCTGTGGGTTGACGGTGAGTTGATTGGCGGTTGTGATATCGTGGTTGAAATGTTTCAGCGTGGGGAACTACAACCGCTGATCAAAGAAACGGCCGACAAATACAAAGCGCAGCAGGCCGATCAAGAGTAATACTTTCTTTTGACGTAACGACGATGCCCAATGTTGTTACGATGCAAGCGTAAATCCTTCCAGCGGGTGCCTTATGGCACCCGTTCTTTTATCTCTGATTTTCCGGTCTTTTTAGTCTTCGGCTGACGCGTCTTCCAGCGAATGTTCTTCCTGCGCAATCGGCCATCCACCCAGACGTTTCCAGCGGTTAACCAGCTCACAGAACAGCAAGGCTGTCTGATTGGTATCATACAGCGCGGAGTGTGCCTGGCTGGAGTCAAACGCAATACCCGCAGTGATACAGGCTTTAGCAAGGACGGTTTGGCCTAACACCAGCCCGCTAAGTGCCGCGGTATCGAAGGTGGCGAAAGGGTGGAAGGGGTTGCGTTTTAGGCTACAGCGCTCCGCTGCCGCCATCATGAAACTGTGATCGAAGGTGGCATTATGCGCCACGATAATGGCACGGTTGCAGCCTTGATCCTTGATCCCTTTACGCACGACTTTGAAAATTTCATGTAGCGCATCATATTCGCTCACGGCGCCGCGTAGCGGGTTGGTGGGATCAATGCCGTTAAACGCGAGCGCGGCGGGTTCGAGGATCGCGCCTTCGAATGGTTCAACATGAAAATGTAGCGTTTCATCTGGCTGTAACCAACCGTCTTGATCCATTTTTAATGTTACCGCCGCAACTTCCAGCAAGGCATCGGTTTTCGCATTAAATCCGGCGGTTTCTACATCAATCACTACCGGGTAAAACCCACGAAAACGGCCGCTCAGGGCGTTCAGATCACTTTTATCAGCCATTGGTCTCTTAGTTGTTAGCAAAACGCAGCGCGCATTATTGCAAATTTTGACCGGAGATGCAGCATGCCCGTGCTGTTTCAAATGGCGGAGATAACAGAAGAAGGAGGAGAACAGGTGCTGATGCAGCACCTGTAGAATACGGAGATTAGTGACCGATGCCGTTACCGGCGTGGGCGTTTTCGATCAATTCGATTTTATAACCGTCTGGATCCTCGATGAACGCGATCACGGTTGTGCCACCTTTGACTGGGCCCGCTTCACGCGTGACATTGCCACCCGCTTTGCGGATACGCTCACAGGTTGCGGCAACATCATCAACGCCCAGTGCGATGTGGCCATAGGCGTTGCCCAGATCATAGCTGTCGACGCCCCAATTGTAGGTCAGTTCGATCACTGCACCTTCGCTCTCTTCGGTATAACCGACAAAAGCCAGCGTGTATTTGTATTCGGTATTCTCGCTGGTGCGCAGCACGCGCATCCCCAGAACCTGAGTATAGAAATCGATAGAACGTTGTAAATCGCCAACACGCAGCATGGTATGAAGTAAACGCATAGTGTCCTCGTTAAAAAGTGCAACAAAGAAGGAAGTATAGCGTTGTGGCTCTGTCGAGTCCAAGTTGTTGGGATGATGCTAAAAATGCGACACTATGGTGAGGTTTGTGTTAAAACGTACTGACAGGAGGCATAAATAGCGTATTGGGGCATTTTTAGGCCGCCTGGCGTGTAAGAAATCGTCAGTTATTACAATGGTTACCTAATTATTTTCATTGTGACTGTCTGTTTGGGCTTGCCAGCGGTAAAGAACAGGGCTTCAATAAATAGAGTTGTAGCAGGAGGTGTTGTGCCAGAGCAACTTGAACTCTTTGTTGTCCCTAATCCATGCCGTGGTATTTGTCAGGCGGATGAAGGCGGGTATTGTCGCGGTTGCTTTCGCAGTCGTCATGAGCGCTTTAGTTGGGGCCAAATGAGTGATGCGCAGAAACAGGATGTGCTGCGTTTGTGTCGGCAGAGAATGAAACGCTCACAGCGTTCAGAGAAAACCGATACACCAGCAGAATCCCGTCAGCCATCGTTGTTTTAAGTCATCTTGTGTTAGATGATCTATTTACGTGGAATTTTGTTTAAGCAACGCAGGAGCGTTCGATTGAATAAAATAAGCCCGAGATCATTTTTAAAAGACTTTTATTTGATAGAATCCATTCTTTGATAGTTCTATTTTTACAACAATAAAGTCGTTTCTTATTTTATAAATCAGAGTTGATTGCAATCCAGGGATATAACTTAGCGTGCTAACAATAAGGAGAGGTGATGGAATTGCCATTAGGATCTGATTTAGCCCGTCTGGTGCGCGTGTGGCGTGCGCTAGTCGATCATCGGTTAAAACCACTAGAACTGACCCAGACACATTGGGTTACGTTGCATAACATATACCATTTACCCCCCGGCCAATCGCAGATTCAATTGGCCAAAGCGATAGGGATTGAGCAACCCTCATTGGTCCGAACACTGGATCAACTGGAGGAAAAAGGGTTAATCACTCGCCATGTTTGTGCGCACGATCGTCGGGCAAAACGTATTATGCTGACCGAATCAGCAGAGCCGATCATACAGGCAGTCAATGGTGTAATTAGCCATACACGTAATGAAGTATTATTTGGCATTACGCCGGAGCAGGTTGATGAATTAGCGCTGCTGGTTGCACGCCTTGAGAAAAATATATTGGCATTACAAGAGAATGAAGCGTAGTAAATTTTGGGCTACAAAGAGGGAGAATTAAATCTCGGCAATATTACCGATATTCGTTATTGGTTATTCATTCCGGGAATTGATTATTCGTTGTGACGCTCGCCACAGTCCGTGGCGAGCGTCACACAGCATTAGCGTGGGGAAACGGTGATGCTACGGCCATTGCTGGCCATAGCAACGCGTTGACCTGCGCTAAATTTCGTATCACCTTGTTTCTGTACGACCATAATCGTGCTGCCGTCATCACGACGAATTTCCAGCTCTACGCCCTGTGTGCGGTTCAGTGCGCTCGTTGCACTTTGACCCGCGACGCCACCGGCTACCGCACCAGCGGCTGTCGCCAGACTACGGCCAGAACCACCGCCAATCGTGTTGCCCAAGAAACCACCTAGTACAGCACCGCCTAGTGCGCCGATCACATTAGAGTCTTCTCCTGCCTGAATCTGAACCGGTCGCGTGGAAACAATTGTACCGTAGGTCACGGTCTGCACCTGTTTAGCTTCAGACGCACTGTAAACATCACCTGAAAGTGTACTGGTATTAGCACAACCAGCCAGCGTGATACCTGCAAGGGTAACCACAAGTAAACGCTTCATCATATACAAACTCCTTAATCGCGAATATGTCGGGCTGGCTCAGCCGCTGCCGACGCAGTGTTATACCAATAAATTATGGTCTGGCTCAGTGTAGCATGCCACTCTTTTTACTCTTTTTTCAGAATATAATAGTGCGCTTAAATTGCGTATAAACAGAGGAGTAAATAGCACGAGAAGTGGCTTTTTT
Source organism: Pectobacterium sp. CFBP8739 (assembly GCF_013449375.1). Lineage (GTDB taxonomy): Bacteria > Pseudomonadota > Gammaproteobacteria > Enterobacterales > Enterobacteriaceae > Pectobacterium. The sequence continues at coordinate 279,191 of NZ_JACDRR010000011.1, forward strand.
TGTAGCAAATATTATCAAAAACCCTCATTTGGTTAAAACCTAGCCCGTGTGGCAAAAACGCAAAAAATTTAATAATTCAGCGTGTTAACGTGCTACTTTTATTCTCGACGTAACGGTTGTTATTGGTGTTCTCTTTTTATCCCACAGGAGCAAAGGCTACATAATGAGATCAGGCAGATATATTGGCGTAATGTCCGGCACCAGCCTCGATGGTGTGGATGTTGTGCTAGCCGCGATTGACGAACATACGGTTGCTCAGCAGGCCAGCTACTGTCACCCGATCCCGCAGGATATCAAAATGGCGATCCTGGGGATGTGTCAGGGGCAGGCGGTGACGCTGTCGGCGCTGGGGCAGTTGGATACGCGTCTGGGGATCTTGTTTGCCGAAGCGGTACTGGCGCTGCTTAAAGAGACGGAATTGGCGGCTCAGGATATTACTGCGATTGGCTGCCATGGGCAGACGGTCTGGCATGAGCCCACGGGGGAGGCGCCCTGCACGTTGCAGGTCGGTGATAATAATCGTGTCGCCGCATTGACGGGTATTACAACCGTAGGGGATTTTCGTCGCCGGGATTTGGCTTATGGCGGGCAAGGCGCGCCGCTGGTGCCATCGTTCCACCATGCGTTGCTGTTACATCCTGTCGAACGGCGTATCGTGCTCAACATTGGAGGCATCGCCAATCTGTCGTTGCTGGTGCCGGGGGCGCCCGTGCGCGGTTACGATACCGGTCCCGGCAATATGTTGCTGGATGCTTGGATCTGGCGGCATTGTGCTCAGCCGTATGATAAAGACGCTATGTGGGCAACGAGCGGGCAGGTTAACCCGTTATTACTTCGTCGGATGTTGGCCGATCCGTATTTTGCGTTACGGGCACCAAAAAGCACTGGACGTGAGTATTTCAATCTGGGTTGGCTGGAGAGAATGCTGGCTGACCTACCGCCGATGGCGCCGCAGGATGTTCAGGCAACGCTGGCTGAGTTAACCGCGATGAGCATCGCCGAACAGGTGCTGCTGGTCGGCGGATGCGAACGTTTACTGGTTTGTGGCGGTGGGGCGCGCAATCCGCTCATCATGACGCGTCTCTCGGCGCTGCTGCCGGGCATCGAAGTTAGCACGACGGATGAATGTGGCGTAAGCGGCGATGACATGGAAGCGCTGGCATTTGCCTGGCTGGCTTCACGCACGTTGTCGGGACTGTCGGGCAACCTGCCGTCTGTTACGGGAGCAAGTCAGGAAACGGTGTTAGGCGCGATTTATCCAGTCAACGCGGATTAATCAGATTTTGCCGAGAGGTTCAGGTTTATCCTCTTGTTAAACTTCAAGGTACGGCAGCGTCAGTTGCCGTCATCAACAAGAATGACAGGAGAAAAGAATGAAACGATTGCTGACGGGGACAGCGCTGATTCTGCTGAGTGGATGCAGCTATTTTGGTCATAAGCAAACAGTGGAAACGCTGCATTATCAATGTGGCACTATGCCGCTAACGGTGACGCTACAGCAGGGCGGCGAAATGCCTTCGCAGGTGAGTTTCCTGCTGGATGGCGAACGTCTGGCTCTCCCTCAGGTGGTGTCCGCTTCTGGCGTCCGATACAGCAATGATACCTACACATTCTGGATCAAAGGCGATCGCGCATTTATCCAACGTGGTGAACGGGTTATCGTAGACGACTGCGTGTTGGCACCGATGTAACTATGTCGCACGGTCGCGGTGTTACTGCTGATTGCGATTTTTCGGGTACGGGAGCAAAATGGGATTTTCGCCCGCTTCTGGCCCGACATTGCGACAGCAGGACATTATGACTCAGGAACGCTCCCCCTCTGATAGTACTCCTCTTCAACCCGCCGATATCGCCGACATCCGCCGTGAATACACGCGTGGTGGGCTTCGTCGTAGCGATCTTCCGGCTAACCCGTTGGATTTGTTTGAACGCTGGTTGAAGCAGGCCTGCGACGCGAAACTGGCCGATCCTACCGCGATGTCCGTCGCGACCGTCGATGAGCATGGGCAACCTTACCAACGTATCGTTCTGTTGAAACACTATGATGAGAAAGGCATGGTGTTTTATACCAATATGGGCAGCCGCAAAGCCCATCACCTGGAAAACAATCCACGTATTAGCCTGCTGTTCCCTTGGCATATGCTGGAACGACAGGTAATCGTGCTGGGGCGTGTGGAGAAACTACCGGCGCTGGAGGTGCTGAAATATTTCCACAGCCGCCCGAAAGACAGCCAGATTGGTGCGTGGGTATCTAAGCAGTCCAGCCGGATTTCAGCGCGCGGCGTGCTAGAGAGTAAATTTTTGGAATTGAAGCAAAAATTCCAGAATGGCGAGGTACCTTTGCCGAGCTTCTGGGGAGGCTTCCGCGTCGTTATCGATTCTGTGGAGTTTTGGCAGGGCGGTGAGCACCGCTTGCACGATCGATTTTTCTATCAGCGGCAGGAAGAAGGCTGGCAGATTGATCGTTTAGCGCCTTAATCGCGAAATATCCGTGTTAAACGCTGGCGCTCCTATCATCAGCACTTTATCCTATGAAGTTTCGCGTTGACTGGGCATTGCACAGCGATAGGGCGTTTATAGCGTGTTGCGTAAGGTAATGCGGCAGTGAAATCATCATGCGACAGCAGGCAGGTATGCTGCGCATTTCTCACGGCGTTGTGCGTATCCCAAAGAGGGAACGTAACGGCCTGTTTTTTATAAAAATGGAGTTATCGATGGCGAGTAGTAACCTGATTAAACAATTGCAAGAGCGGGGCTTGATTGCCCAGGTGACGGATGAGGGTGCGTTAGCAGAGCGGCTGGCGCAAGGGCCAATTGCACTGTATTGCGGCTTTGATCCCACCGCTGACAGCTTGCATTTGGGGCATCTGGTGCCGCTGCTTTGCCTGAAACGCTTCCAGTTGGCCGGCCACAAGCCGGTGGCACTGGTAGGCGGTGCCACCGGCTTGATCGGCGACCCTAGTTTTAAAGCGACAGAGCGTAAGCTGAACACAGCTGACACCGTGGGTGAATGGGTAGAGAAGATCCGTCGTCAGGTATCTCCATTCCTGGATTTTGACTGCGGCAAAAACAGCGCCATCGCGGCCAATAATTACGATTGGTTCGGTGGTATGAACGTGCTGGATTTCCTGCGTGATATCGGCAAACATTTCTCCGTTAATCAGATGATTAACAAAGAAGCTGTCAAGCAGCGTTTAAACCGTGATGATGTCGGTATTTCATTCACCGAATTTTCTTACAATCTGCTGCAGGGATATGACTTTGCCTCGCTGAACAAGCAGCATGACGTCGAACTGCAAATCGGAGGGTCTGACCAGTGGGGCAACATCACCTCCGGTATCGATTTAACGCGCCGTATGAACCAGAAACAGGTTTACGGTTTGACTGTGCCGCTGATCACCAAATCTGACGGAACGAAGTTCGGTAAAACGGAAGGCGGCGCGATCTGGCTTGATGCCAGCAAGACCAGCCCTTACAAATTCTACCAGTTCTGGATCAACACAGCGGATGCCGATGTGTACCGCTTCCTGAAATTCTTCACGTTCATGAGCCTCGAAGACATCGACGCGCTGGAAGAAGAAGACAAAAACAGCGGCAAAGCTCCACGTGCGCAGTACGTGTTGGCGGAAGAAGTGACCCGTATGGTGCATGGCGAAGCGGGCCTGGAAGCCGCTCGTCGTATTACGCAAAGCCTGTTTTCTGGTGCATTGCAGGATATGACGCAGGACGATTTTGCCCAACTGGCGCAGGATGGTATGCCGATTATTGAACTGGAAAACGGTGCGGATTTGCAACAGGCGTTGGTGAGTGCCGAGCTGGTGCCGTCACGCGGCCAGGCTCGTACCATGATCTCCTCGAATGCGGTAACGATTAACGGCGAAAAACAGGCCGATCCTGAATACACTTTTAGTGCTTCCGATCGTCTGTTTGATCGTTACACTTTGCTGCGTCGTGGTAAGAAGCACTACTGCCTGATCTGCTGGAAAGCATAAGCATTACGAATAAGGGAGCGTCAGCTCCCTTTCTTCTTGTAAGTTGAGGCGCACAGGCGCTGGCAAGGATTTGAGTTGTATCTAATGAAAAATATACTTTCCATCCAATCCCATGTCGTTTTTGGTCATGCTGGTAACAGCGCGGCAGAGTTTCCAATGCGTCGGATGGGCGCAAACGTTTGGCCGTTGAATACGGTGCAATTCTCAAACCATACCCAATACGGCCAGTGGACGGGGTGTGTGATGCCTGCGAGCCACTTGACCGAAGTGGTGCAGGGGATTGCGAATATCGACAAGCTGAAGACCTGTAATGCCGTGCTGAGTGGCTATATTGGCTCTGCTGAGCAAGGCGAGCATATTCTGGGTATTGTGCGTCAGGTGAAAGCGGCTAACCCTGATGCGTTGTACTTCTGTGATCCGGTGATGGGTACGCCGGAAAAAGGCTGTATCGTTGCGCCCGGCGTGTCTGATTTCCACTGCCAGCAGTCGCTGCTCGCGGCCGATATTATCGCGCCGAATCTGCCTGAACTGGAACTCCTCGGTGGCCGTACCGTACATAACGTGGCGGAAGCCGTGGAAACCGCGCGCGCGCTGTGTGAAAAAGGACCAAAAATTGTTCTGGTCAAACACCTTAGCCGCGCGGCTGCGCGTGAAGACAGCTTCGAAATGCTGCTGGTCACGCCGACGGACGCCTGGCACATCAGCCGTCCACTGGTGGAATTTGAACGCCAGCCTGTCGGCGTGGGCGATTTAACCAGTGGATTGCTGCTGGTGAACTTGCTGAAAGGCGTAGCGTTGGATAAAGCGTTGGAACACACTACGGCGGCCGTCTATGAAGTCATGCTGGTGACGAAAGAGATGAATGAATATGAGCTGCAACTGGTGGCGGCTCAGGATGGGATTGCCAATCCGCGTCATCATTTCCAAGCGATTCGCCTGTCGTAAAACGTATAACGCCCCACGTGTCGGGGCGTTATTGCATGCTATTTTTTCAACCTTTCAACCTTTCAACCTTAAGCGCGGTAACGACGGAAGGGCGTTCGGCAATATGGTCGAGGTAAGCCGTCAGCGCAGGGTAGCGGAGCATATCCAGTTTTAGCGACTGCGCCCAACGCATCACGGTAAACAGATACGCATCGGCGATACCGAAGCGGTTGGCGACCAGATAGCTTTGTTCACTCAGCACCAGATTGATATAACGGAACTTAACCTGCAAATACTCCATCAACAGCTCTTTATACGTTTCCGGCGTGCCGGGGCGAAAAAGCGGTGTAAACGTTTTGTGTAGCTCAGCAGAAATGTAGTTCAGCCACTCAACCGTATGGTAGCGTGCTATACCTCCGGTAGGAGCGATAAGGTTACAGTGCGGAACCAGATCGGCGATGTATACGGCGATAGCGACACCTTCGGTCAGGATAGATCCATCATCCAGTTCTAGTGCCGGCACCATCCCTTTTGGGTTGATGAGTGTATAGTCGGTTCCATGTTCGGTCCTTTTCGTGCGTAGGTTGACCTTCTCCAGCTTGAATTCCAGTTTGGATTCGACCAAGATGATGTGTGTAAATAGGGAACAGCTTTCCGCTTGATAAAACAGTTTCATGAAACCCCTTCCCCTTATTATTTTCCCATCAACATTCACGCTGATGATTGTTGCATATGTGACATGTTGTTTCTTTTACAACAAAACATCACTGTAAAGTGTGAGGCTTCTTGCAAAATAAGTCTTATATATGATTCGTACATGAGGTTTAGGAGTACGTGGTCATGCAAGGTTCGTATGTCATAACGAAGGCCGTTTTGTCGGTGTAAACGAGATAGGTAAACCAAACGTTGCAGTGTATGGGTATGCGGCTTTGTAGGGGAGAAAATCATCGATGTTACGGATTGCGGCGGCGGTTTTGGGTGGGTAATTGAACGCTATTCATTAATTATAACTACATCAGTTGATAAGAAAAATTTCATTAGTGACAGGTTTCGTATTTTTCATAACAATCTCAATTTAAGTTATTTCCCCAAGGCTAGTGCCTCATGGATATTTTAAAATGAAAATAGGAGGGGAGATGAAAGGACGCAATTTATTGTCATGCCGATTAAATTATCCCCTTTATTTTTCCCATGTAACAAAAGGGGAGTCGTTATGTTGAGTGACACTTGTAGAGAAAAAAATGAGTTAGCCATGAGGTTACCAGGTGATATCCTCCGTGTTACTGCTCGATTTATATTATTGATGGGAATGCAATAATGTTCCCAATTAACGAGTATTCTGCATCAAGATACAGACAATATTACGAAAAAAATGGGATAGATCGTAAGGCGATGACGAGAATGCATCGATCGGCGAATTCTTAAGAATAATGCGTATTGTCTGATGCTATTCATTATCATGAGGTTACTATGAAAAAGAACAGCTTATTGTTTTTTATCGCCTTAGCTATTGTTCTCGGAATTATTGTCGGCGGGGTTTGTCATTCTGTATTAACTGAGCAGCAAACCAAAGAAGTCGTTTCCTACTTTAATTTAGTGACCGATGTTTTTCTCCGCCTGATAAAAATGATTATTGCGCCATTGGTATTCGCAACATTGGTCTCTGGTCTTGCCAGTATGGGGAATTCTTCCTCCGTCGGCAGAATAGGGCTAAAGGCCATGATATGGTTTATTTGTTCTTCAGTCGTTTCTCTCTTCATTGGCATGTTATTGGCAAATATCTTCGAACCTGGCGTTGGCATGAACCTCGCCGTTCCGAGTACGCCAACAGTGGTAGATACCGGCGTAAGCACTGGCGGATTTACGCTGAAAAGCTTCATTGCGCATATATTTCCACGCAGTATCGTCGAAGCCATGGCGAATAACGAAATATTGCAGATTCTGGTGTTCTCAATGTTCTTCGGTTCTGCATTGGCTTTTGTTAAAGGCCAAAACAAGCATGCCGTTACCATGGAGACGATGGTAGAAGAACTGGCGAAAGTGATGTTTCGGGTGACGGACTATGTCATGCGATTAGCGCCGCTGGCCGTGTTTTCCTCGCTGGCGTCTTCTATTACGACCGAAGGGCTAGGGCTTCTCCTCGATTTTGGCAAAGTCATTGGTGAATTCTACCTTGGTCTGGCGCTGCTGTGGGGGCTCATGTTCGGTGCCGGGACGCTGTTCCTCGGGAAGAAAGCAACCTGGGGTCTGATCAAACTGCTGCGTGAGCCTAGTATGCTGGCGTTTGCGACGGCCAGTAGCGAAGCAGCCTATCCGAAAACAATGGAAGCGCTGAGCGAATTCGGCGTGCCTAAAAAAATCACCAGCTTCGTACTCCCGTTGGGGTATTCCTTTAACCTTGTCGGCTCCATGATCTATCAGGCGTTTGCCATTCTGTTTATCGCGCAGGCTTACAACATCCACTTAAGTTTGACGGAGCAGACCCTGATTCTGCTGACGCTGATGATCACCAGTAAAGGTATGGCTGGCGTAGCGCGTGCCGCCGTCGTCGTGGTTGCTGCAACATTGCCGATGTTCAGCTTACCCGAAGCGGGCATTTTGCTGATTATTGGTATCGATCAGTTCCTGGATATGGGCCGCACGGCGACCAATGTGATTGGTAACGGCATGGCGACCGCAGTTGTGGCCAAGCTGGAGCGAAACCACGATCTGGAAGAACCCGATCATGATCATGCCGACGAAGAAGCAACGGTGATAGCAACTGGGAATGTCTAAATTCGCGTCAGGTTAATACATTGAGACAGACGGCCTTCGGGCCGTTTTTCTCTTCTACTTTCGCTCTCCTCTGCTTGCTGCTTTTACTGTCTGCTATCCTCTTCACGTTCCCATTGACACTTATTCCGACTTGCCTCTTTTCAATAGCTAACGACTATCGCTGCGTTCATATTGCATTGTTGCAAAAACGTTATTTTTTGTTTGTGTTATCTTTAAATAACACCGCAAGAACGGGCCGGTTATTGATTGAACGCCTGATGCAGAATAACGAATATGCCCGAAAAACAAGTTAATTTGGGAGGCAGCATGTCATCACACCTTCGCGACACTTGTCTGGACACACTGACGGTACAACAGCAGATTTACCATTACTACAGTCTGCCAAAGGCGGCAAAAACGCTCGGCAGCATCGATAAATTGCCGAAATCACTCAAGGTGCTGCTAGAAAATTTATTGCGCCATCAGGACGGCGACACGGTCGAGCAGGACGATCTTCAGGCGGTGGTGGACTGGCTGAAGACAGGCCATGTTGATCGGGAAATTGCCTATCGTCCTGCGCGTGTATTAATGCAAGATTTTACCGGCGTGCCTGCCGTGGTCGATCTCGCGGCAATGCGAGCGGCGGTGAAACGGCTGGGCGGCGATGTGAATAAGGTTAACCCGCTGTCGCCAGTTGATTTGGTTATTGACCATTCGGTGACGGTTGATCACTTCGGCGATCGTCAGGCGCTCACGGATAACACACAGCTGGAAATGGCGCGTAACCGTGAACGCTATGAGTTTCTGCGCTGGGGGCAAAATGCCTTTAGCCACTTTAGCGTCGTGCCGCCGGGAACCGGAATTTGCCATCAGGTGAATCTGGAGTATCTGGCTAAGGCCATCTGGCATGAAAAGCAGGGCGATAAACAGTTCGCCTATCCCGATACGCTGGTGGGAACCGATTCGCATACCACGATGATTAATGGTTTAGGTGTGCTCGGCTGGGGCGTCGGCGGGATAGAAGCCGAGGCTGCGATGCTGGGGCAGCCTGTTTCGATGCTGATCCCTGATGTCGTCGGCGTGAAACTCAGCGGCAAGATGCGAGAGGGGATAACAGCAACCGATCTGGTGCTGACGGTCACACAGATGCTGCGTAAGCACGGCGTGGTCGGTAAGTTTGTGGAATTTTACGGCGATGGACTGGATTCGCTGCCGCTGGCGGATCGCGCAACCATCGCCAACATGGCACCGGAATATGGTGCGACCTGCGGCTTTTTCCCTATCGATCAAATCACGCTGGATTATATGCGGTTGACCAACCGCCCAGAAGAACAGATCGCGCTGGTGGAAGCTTACAGTAAGCAGCAAGGGCTGTGGCGTAATACGGGTGATGAACCGGTATTTACCAGCCAGCTCGCGCTGGATTTGGCGACGGTGGAAACCAGTCTGGCAGGGCCGAAACGCCCGCAGGATCGTGTGCCGTTAGCTGGCGTGCCGGAAGCCTTTCAAGCCAGTCGGGAGTTGGATGTCAGCACGGTGAAGAATCGTTCGGACTATGAAGAATTCACGTTGGAAGGCGAAACACACCGTCTGCATCAAGGCGCGGTCGTGATCGCTGCGATCACGTCCTGCACCAATACCTCTAACCCGAGCGTGCTGATGACAGCCGGGCTGCTGGCAAAAAATGCCGTAGAGCGCGGTCTGAAAACCAAACCGTGGGTGAAAACGTCGTTAGCACCCGGATCACGCGTCGTAACCGATTACTATGCTAAAGCGGGATTGACGCCGTACCTTGATGAACTGGGGTTCAATCTTGTCGGCTACGGCTGTACCACCTGTATCGGTAACTCCGGCCCGCTGCCGGACGCGATCGAAGCCGCGATAAAAACAGGCGATTTGACGGTTGGCGCGGTGCTGTCAGGCAACCGTAATTTTGAAGGCCGCATCCATCCTCTGGTGAAAACGAACTGGCTGGCATCGCCGCCGCTGGTGGTCGCGTATGCGCTGGCGGGGAATATGAACGTCGATCTGACCCAAGAACCGCTGGGTGAAGATCGTGACGGAAACGCCGTCTACCTGAAAGATATCTGGCCGTCGACGAAAGCGGTGGCGGATGCCGTATTGAATGTCAGCGCGGGCATGTTCCACAAGCAATATGCTGCCGTGTTTGAAGGCACGCAGGAGTGGCAAGACATCGAGGTCGATAACCATCCTACCTACCAATGGCCGGAAGCATCGACCTACATTCGTCAGACGCCTTTCTTTCTGGAAATGGGGAAAGAACCTGAACCGGTTCAGGATATCCACAACGCGCGTATTCTGGCGCTGTTGGGCGATTCGGTCACCACCGACCATATCTCACCAGCCGGTAATATCAAGCGCGATAGCCCGGCAGGAAAATATTTGCTGGAGCGTGGCGTCGAAACCGCGGAATTCAACTCTTATGGTTCACGGCGCGGTAACCACGAAGTGATGATGCGCGGGACGTTTGCCAACATCCGTATTCGTAATGAGATGGTGCCGGGTAAAGAGGGTGGTTATACCCGCCATATCCCGTCGCAGAATGAGATGACAATTTATGATGCGGCAATGCGCTACAAGGAGGAGAATATCCCGCTGGCGCTGTTTGCTGGGAAAGAGTATGGCTCCGGTTCCAGCCGCGACTGGGCCGCGAAAGGCCCGCGCTTACTGGGCGTTCGTGTGGTAATTGCCGAATCGTTCGAACGTATTCACCGTTCTAACCTGATCGGAATGGGGATCCTGCCGCTGGAGTTTCCCGAAGGCGTGACGCGTAAGACGTTGAAGCTCACTGGGGATGAGCAGATTTCGATTACGGGATTAAATCAACTGACGCCGGGGGCGACGGTTGAGGTCAATATCACGGATGCCAGTGGTAACACGCAGACCATCAGCACCCGCTGCCGTATCGATACCCGCAACGAACTGACCTACTACCAGAACGACGGCATCCTGCATTACGTTATCCGTAATATGCTGTAATTTTATATCTGGTCACCGAGGGCAGAAAACCTGCTCTCGGTGGATTGGATCAGCCCGAAGCATAACAAGTACATCAATAATAAGCGGCTTCATCCTTCCTGAGTGGTACGCTTTGGACACTGCCGTTGGTAAACGCTATTGCAGACACGATGCTTCTTCGTGAGTCACCGTATTTTTTCGATTGCAGGATATACCTGACGACGTATGTGCTGTCGTCTAAAAAGTGGTAAAAAGAAGGAGGAAGACACAGTTCACCCTGTGTAACGACTACGCTGGGATTTTCATACAGCGTCCATTCCTGTGGTTGAGCGGTTCTTATGCTGATCGCAATGAGAGTAGGCTGGTAATCCCGAGCATCGCTAACTAAAAAGCAGAGATCGCTTCCCAATTGTTTGACTGATGTCAATTCGTCTGGCTTCAGGCGATCGCCCGAACCGGGGCAACCGACAAGAAGAAAACTCGTCACTATAAGCAGAAGCGCAAACAATTTTGCAGTAAATGTCATCGTTAATTCCAAGGAAAGAACTGCATGGTTTTTTGATATTGTTGCCGTATGGTGGCCTCAGAAGTATCGCCATCAAGGGTGACATCTCCGCGTGCTCTCAACATTTTCCACACTTGATAGCCGTATGTTTTTAAAACGAAATAATCAGCGATTATTTGTGCCTGCTGTTCCATTGGATAGCATCTTAATGTGCGGTTACCAAGTTGGTAGCGATAACTGACAGCCCAACTGACCAAACCTCTAAAGATATGACATTCATACCTCGCTCACGCTGCCAGACGTGGCTCATTTCATGAATAAAGAGGTGTTGGTTGGACATATTCGTGAGGGAAAAATCGTTGCTATACCATGCCCGAAAATACAGTTCTCCATTTGGACTCATGGCGGTGTTTTTATCTTGAAGGCCGAATGGAAGGTAACTACCGTGATGAATCCAAACTTTGTGGTAGTGGATTGAATCACCAAAAATAGATTTAGCTAGCCTTATTTCACCAGACGTAAGCAGCCGCAAGCTCCCTTCTTTTTGATTGTCCATAACAATCTCCACTTGCTGTCGCTACGTGGACGTATAGCTTGGACTATTGACGGTTAAAAATGAAGCGTTACACACAGCAGTGTAACGTTTCATTCTAGACGGTTAAGAAAGATATATTATCCCCGACGCACCAGCGCACGTTTCCCCACATGAAATGCTCGAATCCTCAGGTGAATTGTGGTTAGGTGGTCGTGACGCTAACTACATGGGGAATAAGTAAAAATTATTGCCCATCCATGCCTCGGAATCGCGGAAATGCCGCTTGAAGAATGACGGGGATATAACAGGAGGTTATATGAATGAGTTAATTAAAAAACGCTTCAAACACGCACTGCTGCTCACGCTGTGTACAACAGGCGCGATGACATCGGCTTTTGCTGCCCAGGTTCCTGCCGGGGCGGTACTGGCGGATAAACAAGAGCTGGTGCGGGGCAACGGTTCAGAGCCGGCATCGTTGGATCCGCATAAGGTGGAAAGCGATGTTGAAGGTCACATCATCAATGATTTCTTCGATAATCTGGTTCGCGTGGGCGATGACGGCACTATCGAGCCACGACTGGCGGAGCGCTGGGAGAATAAAGACAACACGGTGTGGACGTTCCATCTGCGGCCTGATGCCAAATGGTCCGATGGTTCACCAATTACTGCGGACGATGTGGTTTACAGTTGGCGACGCCTTGGTGACCCGAAAACGCTGTCACCGTACGGTAGCTATGTCGCCAGTATGTATGTGAAAAATGCGGCGGATATTCTGGCGGGCAAGAAAACGCCAGATTCCTTGGGTATCAAAGCGCTGGATAGTCATACCGTAGAAGTGACGCTGGAGCATCCGCTTTCCTATTTCCTGGAAATGTCGGCTTACCATGTACTGGTACCATTACCGAAAGCGGTGCTTGAAAAACATCCGGAAAACTGGACGCAGGTCGGCAATTTTGTCAGCAGTGGTCCTTACACGCTAAGCGAGTGGGTCGTTAATGAACGTATCGTCGGCACGCGCAATAGCCAGTATTGGGATAACGCACATACCGTGATTAACAAAGTGACGTACCTGCCGATCACTTCACAGGCGGCGGAACTGAATCGCTATAAGTCCGGTGAAGTTGACATTACTGGGCTGTTATCACCAATCCAGTTTGCATCGTTACAAAAAGAGTATCCGAAGGAGGTGAGAGTGTCACCGCTTCAAGGCACTTACTTCTATCAGTTTAATACGCAGAAGCCCCCGTTTAATGATGCTCGGGTACGCCGTGCATTAGATCTCAGTTTGGATAAGACGGTGATTGCAGAAAAAGTGATGGGCATGGGGCAAAAGCCCGCCTACAGTCTGGTTCCTTTGCATACGGGGGGATATAGTTTGCAAAATCCAGAATGGGCGAATTGGACACAGCAACAACGCAATGTAGAAGCGAAGAAACTGTTAGCAGATGCCGGTTTTAATGAAAAGAACCCGCTGCGTTTTAACCTGCTTTACAACACGTCTGAATCCCATTTGCGTGTGGCGATTGCCGCCAGTTCCATGTGGAAGAAGAACCTCGGTGTCGAAGCCACATTACAGAATCAAGAGTGGAAAACCATGCTGGATACGATCCGCACTGGTAACTACGACGTGGTTCGGTATTCCTGGATTGGCGACTACAATGAACCAAGCACTTTTCTGGAAATTCTCCAATCGGGTAATAGTAACAATAACTCTAAATTCACTAGCCCAGAATATGATGCCCTGCTGCAAAAAGCGCTAACGGCAAACAGTCGGCAGGAAAGACAGGCGATTTATCAACAGGCAATGATGATTTTGTCGCAACAAATCCCTTTATCTCCGATTTATCATTATTCTCAACCACAAATGGTGAAAACATATATCGGTGGTTTTTCACCTAATTTCCGTGGTGATTACTTCACGCAAGATATGTACATCCTCAAGCATTAATCCCAATAAAACAGCCGGTTAAAAACCGGCTGTCGTCATTGAAAGATACGATCCTGACGTGAAGCGGGATCGCTATTTCATATCCAGCAGGTGCCCCATTTTGGCGGCTTTGGTCGCCAGATAGTTCTCATTCTTCGGATTACGCCCGACGAGTAATGGCACGCGCTCAACGATATTGATCCCTGCTTCGTTGAGTATTTTCACTTTCTGCGGGTTATTGGTCAGCAGGCGGACTTCATCAACGCCCAGCAGCTTGAACATATCAGCGCACAGTGTGAAATCACGCTCGTCGGCGGCGAATCCAAGCTGTTGGTTGGCTTCCACCGTATCGGCTCCCAGATCCTGTAACGCATAGGCGCGGATCTTATTGAGCAGCCCAATATTACGACCTTCCTGACGGTGGTATAACAGCACGCCGCGGCCTTCTTCGGCGATGTGGCCCAGTGCGGCTTCAAGCTGGAATCCACAGTCACAGCGCAGGCTAAATAACGCATCCCCTGTCAGACACTCGGAATGCACACGGGCAAGTACGGGTACTGAACCGGAAATATCACCATAAACCAGAGCAAGGTGATCGTGGCCTGTGGCAATCTCTTCAAAACCGACCATCAAGAAATCGCCCCACGGGGTGGGCAACTTGGCTTCCGCCACCCGTTTTAGCTGCATACTCTTCTCCAAAAATGCTGTATCCAAAAAGCTTTTTCTAAAAAGCTGCTTTTTAAAAATAAAAGTGTTGAGGCGAATCCTACTGCGCTCCATCGCGCTTGACTAGCAAAAAAGCCTGTCGAAGAACGTCACAAAAATTGAATTACAACGTCACCAGATTGCGTCTGGTTTCAGATTCGTTGACAGAACTGGGCGCTATTTTACGCCATACTGACAGTCCATGTCGGATTTTCTGATAGAATTGTGAAAATTTTGTTGCAAAGCATCATACTGAATTATGGGAAGAAACTATCTGTATTATGGGAAAAACTATGTACGAAATTGCCAAACGAACAACCATTGGTGCTGCGCTATTACTGATTATGCCAATGATTATCTGGATGAGCGGTTGGCAGTGGCAACCGGAGTATAACGGGCTCTGGTTACGCGTACTTTTCTGGATTACAGAAACGGTGACATCGCCGTGGGGCATTCTGACCAGCATCGTGCTGAGCATCTGGTTTCTCTGGTGCCTGCGTTTTCGTCTGAAACCCGCACTCGGTCTGTTAGTCATCATGGCGATTACCGTGCTGGTGGGTCAGGGTATCAAATCGGTGATTAAAGAGTGGGTGCAGGAGTCTCGGCCCTATGTCGTCTGGCTGGAGAAAAATCATCAGGTAGATGACAGCTATTTCTATTCGTTGCCGCGTAAAGAACGTGCTGAACTGGTGAAAACGCAGTTGCAGGACCAAACGCAGATTCCACAATGGCTGCGCAGCCACTGGCAGTTTGAAACCGGCTTCGCTTTCCCTTCTGGGCATACCCTGTTTGCTGCGACCTGGGCACTGCTGGGGGTTGGGCTGCTGTGGGCGCGTCGGCATTACAAAACGGTGGTGATCCTGATGCTATGGGCCAGCGGTGTCATGGGTAGCCGTCTGGTACTCGGCATGCATTGGCCGCAGGATCTGGTGGTGGCGACATTAATTAGCTGGTTGCTGGTGGTGGTCGCCAGCTGGTTGGCGCAGCGCTGGTGCGGCCCGCTCTCGATCCAGTATGAAGAAATTAAAGAACAGGCGGAGGAGGATGTCGCCGAAAATAAATCCTCGTAGACCTTGAATTGTTGTTCCTGCTGTCTGTCATACCCCGTAGATATTCCCCTGTAGCGCGTACCCTGCGGATGGCATGAGTCATCCGCATTTTTTAGCCTTATCCATCACCCTGTGTGCCGTTGCTGACGCAACGTTAAAAATGTATCCCAGTAATTTCTATCTCTCTTATTTCTGTTCTTCTCCGATTCTTACCGCATCGCTGCGCGCAAAATGTAAACAATTTGTGAGCTGCTTCGCTATTCCTGTTTTTGCTGTTGGACAATTTTTCGGTTGGTTGTAAAACTTCATTTGAATGTTAATTCAATATTGAATATATATTCAAACAGGAGAATAACAATGAAACCTTACCGTCTGAAATCCTCCCTACTGGCCATCATGTTTTCCTTCTCTGCCGGTGCGTTCGCCGCAGATAACGGGTTGATCACCATTATTACCCCTTCACACGACAACCCGTTCTTTAAAGCGGAAGCTGAGGGCGCCAGAACCAAAGCCATCGAACTGGGGTACACCACGCTGGTGGCGTCGCATGACGATGACGTCAGCAAACAAAATCAGCTGATTGAAACCGCCATTGCCCGCAAGGCGAAGGCCATCATTCTGGATAATGCCGGAGCCGATGCCACCATTGGCCCGTTGAAAAAAGCGAAAGCAGCCGGTATTCCCGCTTTCCTGATCGACCGTGAAATCAATGAAACCGGCGTGGCCGTGGCGCAGATCGTTTCCAATAACTATCAGGGCGCGCAGCTCGGTGCCGAGAAATTCGTCGAGCTGATGGGGCACAAAGGCAAGTACGTCGAGCTGATTGGGCGCGAATCAGACACCAATGCGCACGTCCGTTCGCAGGGCTACCACGATGTGATCGATCAATATAGCGACATGAAGCGCGTCGCCAGACAAACCGCGAACTGGAGCCAGACGGAAGCCTTTACCCGCATGGAGGCCATCTTGCAGGCAAATCCAGATATTACCGGCGTGATTTCCGGCAACGACACCATGGCGTTGGGGGCGGAAGCGGCGCTGAAGGCGGCGGGGCGTCACGACGTGATTGTGGTGGGTTTTGACGGCAGCGACTATGTGCGCGATTCCATCATCAATAAAGGCAATATCAAGGCTACGGTACTGCAACCTGGCTGGCAACAGGCGCAGATGGCGGTCGAACAGGCAGATTACTACCTGAAAAACGGCAAGGCACAGCACGAAGAAAAACAGCTAATGGACTGCATTCTGATCGACGAATCTAACGCGACCAAACTCAACACCTTTGCGTTGAAACCGTAATGAAGGCGACAGGAGCGTCAGCTCCTGCTGATAAAGGAGTCGTTATGCTGTTCGATGAACGATACCGCGCCTGCTGGGTTGGGATCGGTGCCTTGCTGCTGTCGGCCTGTACGGTGGTCGATCTGGATGAAAACGGTAAACCGATCATTCCGGCCGACCCAGCGGCTACGCTGAGCTATAGCACCATGACGCCAGAGAACATCGCAACAGCGCTGTGGCAGGCAAAGTTACTTCCAACCGCGCAGCAGCAGGCGCTGTCCTGGGACGAGGTGAAGAAAACGCGGTCAACGCTGGAGGGTTCTGGGCGTAAAGCGGTCTATGCACGGTTTCAGGGCACGGTCAGCGGGATTGACCGAGAAAGTCGTGAAGGGAAATTGCTGCTTGATGTGCAAGGTGACGCTGTCACGCTTCAACTCGGGCCGATCGTTAAAGGCAATGCCATCCGCGATGCGGCTGGGTTTATCCGTTTTGAGGATTTCAAAAATCAGGTGCAGTTTGCCCAGTTGACGCGTGCGCTGAATAACAAAGCCCTCGCGTCGTTGCCTGCGCTAGAGGCGGGCGTGCAGGGTAAACCGGTCAATGTCTTGGCGGCGCTGGTGATCACGAAACAGGGCGTCAGTGATGCGGTGCCGATGACGCTAAACCTGACCGAAACGAGCGGCGGAGGGGCGCAGTGATGGAAAAACCAGACACTTCTCTGCAATCAAACGCGGTAAACCGACCCGATATCGTGATGGCGACCCGCGGCATCACCATGCTGTTTCCCGGTACCAAAGCGCTGGATAACGTCGATTACAACGTTTATCGCGGCAAGGTCAACGTGATTATCGGCGAGAACGGTGCAGGTAAATCGACGCTAATGAAGATTCTGGCCGGCGTGCAGCAGCCGACGTCCGGCCAGATTCTGCTGAATGGCGAAGCGGTGCGTATCGCGGATACGCGTGATGCGGCGGCAAAAGGCATCGGCATGGTGCATCAGGAACTTAACCTGTCCGAGAACCTGAGCGTGGCGGAGAACATCTTTCTGGGTCGGGAGCTGCAAAAGGGCGTTGCGCCTATCGATTATCTGACACAGGAGCGGATTGCGGCGGAGCTGATGGCACGTCTCGATCAGGATATTTCGCCGCGTACTGAGGTCGCCAGCCTGAAGGTCGGCCAACAACAACTGGTGGAAATCGCCAAGGCACTGGCGGATCAAGCCGATATTCTGATTCTGGACGAACCCACCTCCGCGCTGAGCAAAACCGAAGTGGAGATTCTGTTTCGCGTGATCCGCGAGCTGACTCGCCAGAATGTTTCCATCATCTACATTTCGCACCGGCTGGAAGAGTTGATGGCGATTGGTGACTACATCACCATTCTGCGAGATGGTTGTTTTCAGGCGGAAGCTGCCGTCAGCGACATCGACGTACCGTGGATCGTGCGGGAAATGCTCGGCGGTGACCCTGTCACCAGCTTCTTACATCCGGGCAGAACGTTTGGTGCGCCCGTGTTGGAAGCGGAGCACCTTACCTGTCTCAATGATGCTGGGCATCAGGTGGTCAATGATGTGTCGCTGATGGTGCGTGAAGGGGAAATCGTCGGTATTTACGGGCTGATGGGCGCGGGCCGCACCGAACTCTTCGAGTGTCTGCTGGGTATTCAGAATGATTATCTGGGCAAGATTTATCTCGATAGCAAACCGGTGAATCCGCGGCTTTCTACCGCACAGCGCATTCGTATGGGCATGAGTCTGGTGCCGGAAGATCGCAAGAAAACCGGCATCTTTCCGCTCTCGTCGGTGGCTTCCAATCTCACCATCGCCAGCCTGTGGCGGCGGCTGAAATACGGCATGGCGATCTTCCAGCGGCAGGAGCAGGAGGTGGTTGCCAGCACGATTGGGCAACTGGCGATCAAAGTCTCTTCGCCCGAGGTGGAAATTCAGGCGCTCAGCGGCGGCAACCAGCAAAAAGTGGTGATTGGCCGCTCGTTGCTGACCAGCCCTAAGGTGTTGCTGCTGGATGAGCCAACGCGGGGTATCGATGTGGGTGCCAAAGCCGACGTCTTTGAAATGATGGTCGGGCTGTCCGAACAGGGCATCGGCGTGCTGTTTTCCACTTCAGATCTGAAAGAAATTATGGCGGTATCGGACCGTATTTTGGT
Organism: Pectobacterium sp. CFBP8739; assembly: GCF_013449375.1. Taxonomy (GTDB): domain Bacteria; phylum Pseudomonadota; class Gammaproteobacteria; order Enterobacterales; family Enterobacteriaceae; genus Pectobacterium. The sequence goes on from NZ_JACDRR010000011.1 coordinate 298,002, forward strand.
GATGTCGAATGGCAAGCTGACGGCGAATATCGTGCGTCAGTCGGTCAGCGAGTCGGCATTGGTTTCGGCAAGTGCACAAGGGTTCTGACATGAAAACGACTCACCTTCCGGCGGCGTCAGGCGCGCTATCACCGGGTAAGTTTGTACGCTCACGAGAGAGCATCCTGCTGTTAATTCTCAGGCTGCGCACATTTATCGCGCTGTTCCTGATTCTGGGGTTCTTTGCCTTCACGGTGCCCGGATTTTTGGCCACAGGCAGCCTGATCATTATGGTGAAGCACATTGCCATCAATGCCTTTCTAGCGCTGGGGATCACGTTTGTCATCATCACCGCCGGGATTGACCTGTCAATCGGTGCCACGTTAGGGCTGTGTGGCATGGTGGCGGGCTACATGATTACCCAAGGAATTGTGCTGCCGATGTTCGGCGTCGCGATTTTCCCCAGCGTGTGGGTCATCGTCCCCGTCGTGCTGCTGATTGGCGCGCTCATTGGTGCCATCAACGGTTGGATCATCACGCGGTATAACGTTGCGCCTTTTATCTGCACGCTCGGAACGATGTACATCGTGCGTGGGGCATCGATGCTGATTTCCGGTGGGGAAACGTTCCCCGGCTTGGGCGGTAATCCGCAGTTGGGCAACACCGGTTTTGAGCTAATTGGCTCTGCCACCATACTCGGATTACCGCTGGCGATCTGGCTGATGCTGGTGCTGGCCGTGGTGATTGCCTACGTGGCGCGCCGCCTGCCGTTCGGCCGTCATGTCTATGCGATTGGCGACAACGAACGGGCCGCTGAACTCTCCGGCGTCAAAGTGCGCCAGGTCAAAGTCTGGGTTTACACCATTTCCGGCTTCTGTGCGGCTATCGCGGGCATCGTGGTGTCCTCTCAACTGGTCGCCAGCCATCCGGCAACCGGTACCGCCTTTGAAATGAATGCGATCGCTGCCGTTGTGCTTGGAGGAACATCGCTGGCTGGCGGACGCGGTACGATTCTGGGCACGCTGATTGGCGCGTTTGTTATCGGGATTCTAGCTGACGGGCTGGTGATGATGGGCGTGAGTGAATTCTGGCAGATGGTGATTAAAGGCATCGTCATCATTGTAGCGGTCATTATTGACCAGATGCAAAACCGTATGCAGCACAAGGCCGCCATTGTGTCGCAGAAGGCCGTGGCGGAAGGGGCATAGTTTAAGCGTAGATAGCAGCAGGTTAAGTGTAACGAGCACGGGGCGTCGAGTTGTGGCGAGAGCGATGTCGGTAGGTATGCCGAGGCCCGATTTGAGCGCAATTTTTTTTGATTTGATATGAATAAATATTCGTTTTTGAGTAAAAATTCAATCGAGGTGAAGTATGAATCCGTACTCTTTGTCGGTGGAGGCGCTGACGCACAAAGCCCGCGCCATTCGTCGCCGCATTATTCATCTGAATGCCAATAGTCCGGCTGGCGGGCACACTGGAGCCGACCTGTCACAGGTTGAGATCCTGACGGCGTTGTATTTTCGCATTCTGAACTGTGCACCGGATCGCCTTCAGGATCCACAGCGGGATATTTACATTCAGTCAAAAGGTCATGCAGTCGGCGGCTATTACTGTTGTCTGGCGGAAGCGGGGTATTTCCCTGAATCGTGGCTGGCGACCTATCAGCACCCTGATTCGCATTTGCCAGGGCATCCGGTCAAACACAAAACGCCGGGGATTGAGCTGAACACTGGTGCTCTCGGGCACGGGTTGCCGGTTGCCGTCGGCATAGCGCTGGCGGCGAAGCGTGATCACAGTCCGCGCCGGGTATTTGTTCTGACGGGCGATGGTGAACTGGCGGAAGGCAGCAACTGGGAAGCAGCGCTGGCGGCGGCGCATTACCAACTGGATAACCTGATCATCATCAATGACAAGAACAAGCTACAGCTGGCGGGGCCGACGCGTTCCATCATGAATACCGACCCGCTGGCGGAAAAGTGGCAGGCTTTTGGCCTACAGGTCACAGAATGCGCTGGTAATGACATGCGCTCGGTAGTGGAAACGCTGGAGAATCTGCCGCGCAACGGCAAGCCGAACGTGGTGATTGCGAATACGGAAAAAGGCGCAGGCGTGTCGTTTATTCAGGGGCAGGCTGAGTGGCATCACCGTGTGCCGAAAGGCGAGGAAATTGCACTGGCGCTGGAGGAATTAAAAGATGAGTAACGCAGAGCATCTGGCTACCGTCATGGTCGAGCAGTTCATCAAGGCCGTCGAACGCGGGATTGATATTGTTCCGGTGTTGGCGGATTCGACCTCTACGGCGAAGATTTCACCGTTCATACAGCGTTTCCCCGACCGCATCGTCAACGTGGGGATCGCAGAACAAACTATGGTGGGGACGGCGGTAGGACTGTCCATCGGCGGCAAGATTGCAGTGACCTGTAACGCGGCACCGTTTTTGATCTCCCGTGCGAATGAACAGCTCAAAGTCGACGTCTGTTACAACAACAGCAACGTCAAGCTATTCGGGCTGAATGCGGGCTGTAGCTATGGCCCGCTCGCCAGCACGCACCACAGTATTGACGACATCGCGGTGCTGAGAGGGTTTGGCAATATTGAGATCTACGCGCCGTCCAGCCCAGAAGAGTGCCGTCAGATTATCGATTATGCGTTTGAACATCAGGGACCGGTCTATATCCGCCTTGATGGGAAACCGCTGCCTGCCTTGCACGATGAGCGGTATCGCTTTGTGCCGGGACAGATCGATGTGCTGCGCAAAGGTCGCGATATCACGCTGGTCGGGCTGGGGTCGGCCGTGCATGAAATTGTGACGGCGGCTGAATTATTAGCAGAAAAAGGACTTTCCGCTACGGTGGTTAATCTTTCCTCTATCCGCCCGTGCAATACTCAGCAATTGCTTGAAATTCTGAGTGAAACACCTCGAGTCATCACAGTCGAGGAACATAACGTCAACGGCGGTGCAGGCAGTCTGGTAGCGGAAGTGCTGGCGGAAGCGGGCAGCGGAATTCCTCTTGTGCGGTTGGGGATTCCCGATGGTCAATACGCGATTGCCGCCGATCGGAGCGCGATGCGTGCGCATCACGGGCTGGACGCGACGGGCATTGTCAACGCAGCACTGCGTCTTTGTCCGGGAGGCTGATGATGTTTACGCCAGTTATTTTGGCAATCGATGAAGGGACGACGAACGCCAAGGCGATTGCCGTCGATGAGCGAGGGCACATTCTGGCTAAAGCGTCCGTCGCTTTGCAGGTGATGCACCCGCAGCCGGGCAGAGCCGAGCAGGACGCGATGGCGATTTGGCGTGCGGTGTGTCAGGCGGCAGAAGCCTGCCTGTCGTCATTACACCGGGCTCAGGTGGTGGGTGTGGCGATCAGTAACCAGCGTGAGTCGGTACTGATTTGGGACAGGCGAACCGGAAAGCCGCTGACGCCGCTGGTCAGTTGGCAGGATCGTCGTGCCGAGACGTTTTGCCAGGCATTGCAGGGCAGTGCAGAAGCGCGTCTGATCGAATCCCATACCGGACTACAGGTCGATCCGCTTTTTCCCGCTGCCAAGCTGCACGCCATGCTGGCGGAATTGCCCGATGGTGCCGCTCGGGCGATGCAGGGGGAGCTGTGTATCGGAACGGTGGATTGCTGGCTTAACTGGCAGCTTAGCGGGGGACGGGCGTATTCCACCGACTATTCCAACGCGGCACGAACCCAACTGTTCAATATCCACCGCGGCTGCTGGGATGAGGATCTACTGGCGCTGTTCGGGATTCCCAGCGTATGCCTACCCGCCGTCACGCCGTCCTCGGCGTTGCATGGTCACACGGGGGCAACGGGAATCAGCGGGCTTGCTGCTGGCGTACCGATTGTGGCGCTGATTGGCGATTCTCATGCGGCGCTGTATGGGCAGGGCATCACCCAAAGTGGGGAAATCAAAGCGACATACGGCACCGGCTCGTCGCTGATGACTACCATCAACACGCCGCATCAACATGCCGTGGGGCTGAGTACCACGATTGCTTGGCACGATGGTGAATTGCGCTACGCGCTGGAAGGCAACATTACCCACACGGGATCGGGATTTGCTTGGATTGGTCAGATGCTGGGCGTCCCTTCTGTTACGCAACTCACTGAGTTGGCACTCAGCGCCGAGTCTAATCAAGGCGTCTTTTTTGTTCCGGCCTTATCTGGGCTGGGCGCGCCTTATTGGGATGTGCAAGCGCGCGGCCTGCTGTGTGGTTTATGCGATGCCACCACGCCCGCCATTATCGCCCGAGCGGGGCTGGAAGCCATTGCGTATCAGATTGCCGATGTCTTCTTTGCGATGGAGCAGACGTCGCAGGCCGCGTTACTCGCGCTGCGCGTGGACGGCGGCGCGACGCAGAACCGCTGGCTGATGCAGTTTCAGGCTGACCTCTTGCAGCGCCCGTTAATTCGCAACCATAACGCGGAAGTATCTGCGCTGGGTGCGGCGTATCTGGGCGGAAAAATGCTGGGGTGGTGGGAGCACAACGAACAGATCACCGCGCTCCCCAGAGACGTCGAGATTATCGAACCATCAACGACCAACCACGGGGTTTTGGAGAGCTATCAACAGTGGCGAACGGCGATAGCGCGTGCGCGTTTGCGGCCTGAATCATGATTATTTTTAACAGTAAGCATTTTTAACAGTACGAACCTATCCGATACGAAAGATAAGCAGCTCAATATCATTACAAATCAATGAGGTGACTTTTATGGCAACGTATACTTACCCTGAATTTGGTGCCGGTTTGTGGCATTTTGCGAATTATATCGACCGTTACGCGGTGGACGGCTACGGCCCGGCATTAAGTACCCTCGATCAGATCAAAGCGGCGAAAGCCGTCGGCGAGCTTTCCTACGTCGACTTGCCTTATCCCTTCACGCCGGGCGTGACGCTCAGCGAAGTAAAAGATGCGCTGAAAGATGCCGGGCTGAAGGCGATTGGCATCACACCGGAAATTTATCTGCAAAAGTGGTCTCGCGGTGCTTTTACCAACCCCGATCCAGCGGCCCGAGCGGCGGCGTTTGAACTCATGCACGAATCTGCGGGCATTGTGCGCGAACTCGGCGCGAATTATGTCAAAGTCTGGCCGGGTCAGGATGGCTGGGATTATCCGTTCCAAGTCAGCCATAAAAACCTGTGGAAGCTGGCGGTTGATGGCATGCGCGATCTGGCGGGCGCGAACCCCGATGTGAAATTTGCCATCGAGTACAAGCCGCGTGAACCGCGCGTGAAAATGACCTGGGACTCTGCTGCGCGAACGCTGCTGGGTATTGAAGATATCGGGCTGGATAACGTCGGGGTGCTGCTGGACTTCGGACATGCGCTGTATGGCGGTGAATCACCGGCCGATTCCGCGCAGTTGATTATCGATCGCGGTCGTCTGTTCGGCATGGATGTAAATGACAATCTGCGCGGTTGGGATGACGACCTGGTGGTCGGCACCGTGCATATGACCGAGATCTTTGAATTCTTCTACGTATTGAAAATCAACAACTGGCAGGGCGTTTGGCAGCTCGATCAGTTCCCATTCCGTGAGAACCACGTTGAAGCGGCACAGCTGTCTATTCGTTTCTTGAAGCATATCTATCGCGCGCTGGATAAGCTGGATATTCCGGCGCTTCAGGCGGCGCAGGAAGCACAGAATCCGTTACAGGCGCAGCGGATTGTGCAGGATGCGCTATTGTCATCCATTAACGTTAACGAATAGTCGAGTCACGCTACGTCAGGCACGGAGCAGGGGAAGCATTCCGCGCCTGACGCTACTCTTATTGCTCACCACGAGTGGTGAGTACGTTAGATCAACGTCTCAGCGGTTAATCGATCGGTAATCAATACATCAACGTAGTGCCCAGTTAATGCACCGCGAATCGCGGCACTTTTCTCGACACCGCCCGCCAGTGCTACCACGCGCGGACATTGACGCAGCTGCGGCAGTGCCATACCGATCACCGGATCCTCATCATCCTGCAATACTGGTTCGCCGTCCGCATTGTAGTAATGCAGGCATAAATCGCCCACGGCGCCGCGTTCCGCCAGCTGTTGTAGCATCGCTTCGTGATAGTAGTTACCGGAATTTTTCAGCAGCTGCGAGGGCTCCAGTACGCCAATACCCACAAGCGCCAGACTCACCTCGCTGAATTTATCAACCACGTTGGAAACTTCATCGCTGGTCACCAAACGGGCGCGATCTTCTACCGAGCGTTCAATACTCTGTGCGGGCAAGAGGTAAGCGGGACAGCTGAGCTGATTGGCTAAGGTTTGCGTCAGGATCGTCGCCTGCACGTTGCCGTTCGGCCCTACGCCGCCTAATAATTGGATGACGCCCTGAGCCTTGACGCTTTGCGGATGCAGGCTGTCCACCATCGCCCGCAGCGTGCTGCTCCAGGATGAGATACCCACCAGATCGTCAGGACGGATACTGGTTTGGACATAGTGTGCGGCCGCAGAGCCAATCGCCTGCTTGATTTGCGCCAACGTGGCGTTATCGGCGACATCCACCACGATAGCCTGATCGATGCCGTAGCGTTTCTGAATTGCCGCTTCCAGCCCCATGAACATGTTCGGGGGTTGAATTACGCTGATTTTGACCACACCTTCTTTAACACAGCGCGTGATAGCGCGGGAGACAAAAGACTGTGACAAATGGAGTGAGGCGGCAATTTCTGCTTGTTTCATCCCTTCGCTATAATAGAGCGTAGCGATCTTGACCAATAATCGCTGTTCGTCCTGCTTTGACATGACTTTTCCCCTTGCTGGCATGCTACCGTCATTTTTATTCAGCACAGAATAAATAACAAGCGTAGACGGCAGTGGAGCGCGGTTCTTGATTTCCTTGTCCACATCGGACATGGTAATTTAATGGGGTTTGTCGCCAAAATTTGGCATAATTCATCCGGTTAATGGATATCACAGGAAGGACAATGTGAAATATTTGCTGATTTTTTTACTCGTGCTGGCGATATTCATCATTTCTGTCACACTGGGGGCGCACAACGATCAGGTTGTGACATTTAACTACCTGCTGGCTCAGGGGGATTATCGCATCTCCACACTGCTTGCCACGCTGTTTGCTCTGGGCTTCGCCCTTGGCTGGGTTATCTGTGGTCTGTTTTATCTGCGTCAGCGCATTGCGCTTGGCCGTGCACAACGTAAAATCAAGCGTCTGGAACAACAGCTTTCTACCTCCACCGAGGAGAACGTGGCGCCAGTGCAGACGGTCACCCACTAAGGAATCCTCTCTATGTTAGAACTGCTGTTTCTGTTGCTGCCCGTGGCCGCCGCGTACGGCTGGTACATGGGGCGCAGAAGTGCGCAGCAGGACAAAGATCAGGAGTCCAACCGCCTGTCCCGAGAGTATGTCACCGGGGTTAACTTCCTGTTGTCCAACCAGCAGGATAAGGCGGTTGAGCTGTTCCTCGACATGCTCAAGGATGACAGCAACACCTTTGAAGCCCACCTCACGCTCGGTAACCTGTTTCGTTCGCGCGGCGAAGTTGACCGTGCGATTCGCATCCATCAGGCGCTGACTGAAAGCGCATCCTTAACCTTTGAACAACGTCTGCTGGCGGTGCAGCAACTGGGCCGTGACTATATGGTCGCAGGGCTGTATGACCGCGCCGAAGAAAGTTTCAACCAGTTGGTGGATGAAGAAGATTTTCGACGCAGTGCCTTGCAGCAGCTCTTGCAGATCTATCAGGCGACCAGCGATTGGCCGACCGCGATTGATGTGGCGGAAAAACTGGTCAAGATGGGAAAAGACCAGCTTCGCGTAGACATCGCGCATTTTTACTGTGAATTGGCACTGTTGGCGATGGGCAGCGACGATCTGGATAAGGCATTAACGCTCTTGAAAAAAGGGGCGACGGCGGACAGTCAGTGTGCCCGTGCGTCTATCATGATGGGTCGCATCTACATGGCGCAGCAGGATTATTCACGCGCCGTGGATGCCTTGCGACAGGTTATCGAGCAGGATAAAGATCTAGTCAGTGAAACGCTGCCGATGTTGCAAGAGTGCTATCAGTATTTAGATAAGCCTTTGGATTGGGCGAATTTCCTCAAACGCTGTGTAGAAGAAAATACCGGTGCGACGGCGGAATTGATGCTTGCCGACATCCTTGAAAGAGAGGAGGGGGCTGAGGTTGCACAGGCTTATATCAATCGCCAGCTTCAGCGTCACCCCACAATGCGCGTATTCCATCGCCTGATGGATTTTCATCTGCATGAAGCGGAAGACGGACGAACAAAAGAAAATCTTCAAGGGTTGCGTGACATGGTGGGCGAACAGATTCGCACCAAACCCCGCTACAGTTGCCGCAAGTGTGGTTTCACGTCTCAATCACTCTATTGGCAGTGTCCTTCCTGCCGTACCTGGGCTAGCATCAAGCCGATCCGTGGACTCGATGGCCAGTAACGTTTCACGATATTCTGTGAATGTTATTTAACGTACTTTAGTTACAACATACTAATAGGTGTTCACTGATTTCCGTTCCAGCCCGCCACTTTAACCGCATTGGTCTTCAGGCGGCTGGGATTTCAGGGGCGGGGCATGTAGAATGCGGCGGGAATTTTGGCTTCGCAAGAGACTGGGTGACGAATGAAAAACGAGAATCTACAGCAAAATAATCAAACGGTATCATCCCCAATTGTGGTCGCGTTGGACTATGCCAGTCAGCAGGCGGCGTTATCGTTTGTTGACCGTATCGATCCGCAGGATTGCCGTTTGAAGGTAGGCAAAGAGATGTTTACCTTGTTCGGGCCGCAGTTCGTGCAGACGCTACAACAGCGCGGCTTTGATGTATTTCTCGATCTGAAATTCCACGATATCCCGAACACTGTCGCTCACGCCGTTGCGGCCGCGGCCGATCTTGGCGTGTGGATGGTGAATGTCCACGCCAGCGGTGGTTCGCGTATGATGGCGGCGGCAAAAGAGGCGCTGGTGCCGTTTGGTAACGATGCACCGCTGTTGATTGCCGTGACCGTGCTAACCAGCATGGACGAAGACGATCTGCGCGGACTTGGTATTACCGTCAGTCCTGCGGAACAGGCGGAAAGACTGGCGGTGTTAACGCATAACAGCGGGCTGGATGGTGTGGTGTGTTCCGCGCATGAAGCCCAGCGGTTGAAGCAGGTATGCGGCCAGGAATTCAAGTTGGTCACGCCTGGAATTCGTCCAGCGGGCAGCGATGTTGGCGATCAGCGCCGTATCATGACGCCGATTCAGGCGCAGCAGGCTGGCGTAGATTATATGGTGATTGGGCGTCCGATCACTCAATCGGTAGACCCGGCACAGACGCTGCGCGAGATTCGCGCCTCATTATTAAACGGGGCGGCCTCATGAACCTGCGTCGTGACGAGAATAGCCAACTGGTTTACTCCACGGAAACCGGGCGTATTAAGCCGGAAGAGGAAAAGGTAGCTCGACCAAAAGGTGATGGTATCGTGCGTATCCAGCGTCAGACGAGCGGACGCAAAGGGAAGGGCGTATGCCTGATTAGCGGTCTTGATCTGGATGATGTCGCGCTGGATAAACTGGCGGCTGAATTGAAGAAAAAATGCGGCTGCGGCGGTTCAGTGAAAGACGGTGTGGTCGAAATCCAGGGAGATAAACGCGATCTGCTAAAACAGCTGCTGGAAGCGAAAGGCATGAAGGTTAAGCTGGCTGGTGGTTAACACAGGCGGCCTAAAGCCTAAAGTATGGCGGGTATAAAAGCAGCAGGTTTACTCCCGTTAACCTGCTGCTATCAATTTGTTATTTATCGACCTGACGGCCAATCAGCCCACCGATAGCGGCACCGCCTAGCGTTCCTAATGTTCCGCCATTCGTTAAAATAGCCCCACCTACCGCACCGGCTCCGGCACCAATTGCGGTATTACGATCACGTTTAGACATGTTTGAACAGCCTGCGAGCGTAACAGCAAGCGTAATTGCCAGAGCGGCTGTCGCAAAACGTTTGTTTAATTTCATCTTTTTTCCCCTTCTACTCTTGGTCTCACGTTTCTTGTGAGGAAATATCGAACAATGTGCTTTTTACGGTATTAAATAAACAAACCGAGCCTTTTATCGCTTGATGATAAGTATAATCATCGGAAAAAACTGCAACAGGTAAAAATTCTTAATTCCCCTGCATTATGTTAACGATAGCAATAATTGATAACTCTGGCTGTTTTTTGCACAACCCTGTGGTGTGTCTCTTTCTTTTTCCCATAGCAGAACACCGCTAGGTCTTTAGCGATTTAGCCCATAGCGACGCGCTCGTCAGGCCGCGAAAATGATGTCATCTCGCCGATGGGAGGCCGACATGTTAGAAACGCTAAAAAAACAGGTGCTGGACGCCAATTTGGCCTTGCCGCAGCACAACCTAGTGACGTTTACGTGGGGAAATGTCAGCGCGGTGGATCGGCAGCGCGGCCTGATGGTGATCAAACCCTCCGGCGTGGAGTATTCAGCCATGACGCTTGAGGATATGGTGGTCGTTGAGCTGGAAAACGGCAAGGTAGTAGAAGGCACGAAGAAACCGTCGTCAGATACCGATACCCACCGTGTGTTATATCAGGCGTTTGTCGATATTGGCGGTATTGTGCATACCCATTCCCGCCATGCCACGATCTGGGCGCAGGCCGGTAAAGATATTCCCGCCTGGGGAACCACGCACGCAGACTACTTTTATGGTCCTATTCCCTGTACACGCTTGATGACAGATGATGAAATCAACGGTCGCTATGAGTGGGAAACCGGGCAAGTGATCGCCGAAACGTTCCAGCAGCGTGGCATTTCTCCGGTAGATGTCCCCGCCGTATTAGTTAACTCGCACGGCCCCTTTGCGTGGGGGAAAGATGCAGACAATGCGGTGCACAACGCCGTTGTTCTGGAAGAACTTGCCTACATGGGAATTTTCTCGCGCCAGTTAACGCCTCAACTGGGCGAGATGCAGCAAACTCTGTTGGATAAACACTACTTACGCAAGCACGGTAAGAACGCATATTACGGACAATAAACCAGCGTGATTCCTTTCACTTTCCATTTAAGTTACATAGCGCCGCAAATGCGGCGCTATCGTTATTGATTAGCCAACCGTCCTCGTTGCTGAATAGCACGCCATAAAAAATCCCTCCATGAAGGATCATGCCGATCGTTTAAGAATCGAGATACCGTGGGCTACCACGGTGCGAGGTATCCCTGCGGGAACCTCATCACCGTGTTTCCCCCCTAAATTCACAAGCCTTATCCATGAAGGAGGGACAAGACGTGATGCCATTTAAGGTTGTGCGCCGTCTCGTAAGACAATCGGGGTCTCTTTTGCCGTCGGCACATCGCTGTTCAGCGCACGGCGAATGACAAAGAATGCGGAAACCAGCATCGTTACTGCCACCAGCATGAAGAACCCACACAGCGCGGCGTTGATCTGGTTACTGAAGACGATGGTTTCCATGTCTTTAATCGATTTAGCCGGGGCGATCAGGGTGTTTTGCTCAATACCCGCCGCGAAGCGTTTTGCCTGTGCCAGAAAACCGATGCTGGGCTTTTCATGGAAGATTTTTTGCCAGCCTGCCGTCATCGAGGTAATAAACAGCCAGGCGGTAGGGATGATAGTCACCCACGCATAGCGCTGTTTCTTCATCTTAAACAACACCACGGTGCCGAGAATTAATGCCATCGAGGCTAGCATCTGGTTACCGATACCGAACAGCGGCCAGAGCGTGTTGATACCACCCAGCGGATCGATAACCCCTTGGTACACGAAGAATCCCCAACCGGAAACGGCGACGGTCGTACCTGCCAGATTGCCTAACCAGGAGTGGCTGTTGGCCAGTTTGGGGATCGCAATCCCAACCAGATCCTGCACCATGAAACGACAAGCGCGTGTTCCGGCATCCACTGCGGTCAGAATGAACAGGGCTTCAAACAAAATCGCGAAGTGATACCAGAATGCCATCATCGCCCGGCTGTTAAAGATCTCGGTGATGATGTAGGCCATGCCTACTGCGAAGGTTGGCGCACCGCCCGCGCGGGAGAGAATCGAGGCCTCGCCCACGTCATTGGCTATCGCGCTCAGTTCCTGTGGGGTAATCACAAATCCCCAGCTATTGATAGCCTGCGAGGCGCTCTCAACCGTGGTACCGATCAGGGCGGCAGGTGAGTTCATGGCAAAGTAGATGCCCGGTTCGATAACTGAAGCACAAATCAGCGCCATGATGGCGACGAAAGATTCCATTAACATCGCGCCATAGCCAATGAAGCGGATATGACTTTCACGTTCAACCAGTTTCGGTGTAGTGCCGCTGGAAACCAAAGCATGGAAGCCCGAAATCGCGCCACAGGCGATGGTAATAAACAAGAAGGGGAATAACGAACCGGAGAAAACTGGGCCGGTGCCGTCAATAAAACGAGACACTGCGGGCATTTTCATTTCTGGCATTGCAAACATGATACCGAACGCGAGCCCGATAATGACCCCGATTTTCAGGAAGGTGGAGAGATAATCACGCGGTGCCAGCAGTAGCCAGACCGGCAGCACAGAGGCGATGAAGCCGTAAATCACCAAAACCCAGGTGAGCGACGTGCCTTTCAGCGTGAAGAGCGGCCCCCAGTAGGGGTGTGCGGCAATGTTACCGCCATACACAATCGCCAACATCATCAGCACAAAACCGATGATAGACACTTCCGCGATTTTACCCGGACGTAAAAAGCGCATGTAAACGCCCATAAAGAGCGCGATAGGGATAGTCGCGGCGATGGTGAATAGCCCCCAAGGGCTTCCCGCCAATGCTTTAACGACCACCAGCGCCAGCGCCGAGAGAATGATGATCATCACACCCAGTGCGCCAAGCATGGTGATAATACCTGCGAACGTGCCCAGCTCCTGTTTTGCCATCTCTCCCAAAGAACGACCATCCCGACGAGTGGAGATAAACAGCACCAGAAAATCCTGCACGGCGCCCGCCAACATGACGCCGACCAAAATCCAGATCGTACCGGGGAGGAAGCCCATTTGTGCGGCGAGAATCGGCCCGACTAGCGGTCCGGCTCCGGCGATGGCGGCGAAGTGGTGGCCGAACAGGACCCATTTATTGGTGGGAACGTAGTCTAGGCCGTCGTTATGACGCTCCGCCGGTGTCAGCCGGCGATCGTCGAGCTCAAAGACTTTTTTGGCGATAAACAGGCTGTAAAACCGATAGGCGATGCTGTAACACGATACCGCAGCGACGACTAACCACACGGCATTGACGTGTTCACCGCGGCTCAGTGCCAGCGTGGCGAACGCAAAGGCGCCCGCCATGCCGACTAGCAGCCAGATCACAATGCTCTTTACGTTATTCATAACAACGGCTCCTTCGTTATTCAGAAAGGGTATAACGCGAGTGTTAATGCAATTTAACAATAGTGGGTTTAATGGTGAAGAGAAGGAAATGGATGAGAAAATGTGAGCGAAGGTGAATTTTTGTAAAGAAAATTAAAGCCTAAACAAGGGGTAACGTGTTGACGCGGTAAAAAGGTGAAGCCCTGCAAGGGATAAGCAGGGCCTATACGCTTAAGACAACACATTTCTTAAGGCAGAACGTTTCCGGCGGCGCGGTAAATTTCGTACCACTCTTCGCGGCTGAGCGACAGCGTAGACGCTGCCGCGATATCACGGATACGTTCTGGGCTCATGGTGCCGATGATCACTTGCATCGCGGCAGGGTGACGCAAGATCCACGCAGTGGCGATCGCGGTATTGGTCACGTGATGTTGCTCGGCAATGTGATTAATCGTCGCGTTCAGCTTGGGAAATTTCTCATTATCGAGAAAAACTCCCTCAAAAAAGCCGTACTGGAAGGGGGACCAGGCCTGAATGGTCATGGTATTCAGGCGGCTGTATTCCAGAATGGCGCCATCGTGATTCACCGATGCCGGGTTCGTCATATTCACGTTAAAACCCGCATCAATCATGCCCGTGTGCATGATGCTGAACTGCAATTGGTTGGCAATAAGCGGCTGGCGCACGGATTTTTTCAGTAGCTCAATCTGCAACGGATTCTGATTACTGACGCCAAAGTGACGTACTTTCCCGCTGCTTTCCAGTTCATCGAAGGCGGCGGCCACTTCATCGGGTTCAAACAGTGTGTCTGGACGATGCAGCAAGAGCGTATCAAGATAGTCGGTTTTTAAACGCTGTAGGCTGCCTTCAACGGAGGTGATGATATGTGCTTTAGAAAAATCAAAAAAGCCCTTACGAATGCCGCATTTGGATTGCAGAAAAATCGTGTCCCGTTGGATAGACGTTTTCTGTAAACCGGCGGCGAAAATCTCTTCCGACAGACCAGAGCCATAGATATCGGCGTGATCGAAGAAATCGATGCCTGCTTCGACGGAAGCATTGAGGATGTCAGCCGCTTCATTCGTGCTTTTCTTCGCCATTCGCATACAGCCCAGCGCAATGTTGGAAGCCTGTATCGCGGATGTGCCGATTGTGATTTTTTTCATCGGGAACACTCCTGTTATAGGGAATAAACGATGATGACGCGCGGAGTCGTTCACGATGAACGCCCGCGCGGAGAGGCTGCCCGCCGAGATGCATCGGCGGTATGACACTTAGGCGGCTGGCTTTGCCACAACACTGCGGGTTTCCAGACGGACTTCCGCGATGACGACGTCCAGCGTATCCCCTTGGCGATAGACGACTTCACCCTTCACGGCGAGTGTGCCCATTTCCTGACTGCACACCAGTTCATCGCGCACGGCGTGGATAAAGGATGACGGGATAAAGGCGACTGCACCGTTATCCAACAGGCGGACACGCAGACCGCCGCGTGTGACATCAATGATTTCCGCATTGAAGCGCACATCGGTACCCGCTTTGTCGCTGAGGTAGCGAGCATATAACCAGTCGCCGACATCACGCTCGGCCATACGGTTAAGGCGGCGGCGTTCTGCCAGTTGTACCGTAACATCGTCCTGCGGTTTTTCCGCAGCCTGCCCTGTGATCACCGCTTTCAGCAAGCGGTGATTGACCATATCGCCGTATTTACGGATCGGGGATGTCCAGGTGGCATAGGCCTCCAGGCCCAGACCAAAATGCGGCCCCGGTGTGGTGCTGACTTCCGCGAAAGACTGGAAGCGACGAATACGGCTATCCAGGAACTGTGTCGGTAGGGCATCCAACTCGCGGCGCAGCTTACAGAACCCTTCCAGCGTCAACAGCGCCTGCGCGTCGGCCTGAATGCCGTGAGTGTCCAGTACCGCAACGGCCTGATCAATGGATGCCGGATCGAAGCCGTTATGGACGTTATAGATGCCAAAGCCCAGCTTATCGCGCAGCACAATGGCCGCACAGACGTTGGCGGCAATCATAGACTCTTCAACGATACGGTTGGCGATGCGGCGGTGTTCAACCACGATATCCAAGACATCGCCTTTTTCACCCAGCAGGAAGCGGTAATCAGGACGATCTTTAAACACCAGCGCGTGGGTGGTACGCCATTCGCTGCGCGCCAGACAGACGCGGTGCAGCAAACGAATTTGTTCAGCAATGGCATCATTTTGCGGCTGCCATTCGCCTTGTTCTTCCAACCAGTCGGAGACATTGTCATACGCGAGCTTGGCTTTGGATTCGATCCAGGCGGCAAAGAAGTGAATATCGTCACCCAGCGTACCGTCGGCGGCAATTGTCACGCGGCAAGCGAGCACAGGGCGGCGCTCGTCTGGGCGCAGTGAACAGATATCATCGGACAGCGAGCGCGGCAACATCGGGATGTTGAAGCCGGGCAGATAGTTGGTGAAGGCGCGCTGGCGGGCAATCTTGTCCAATTCGCTATCCGCGTCGACATAGGCGGTCGGATCGGCAATCGCGATGGTTAATTGCAGTGAACCATCGCCGTTGTCCTGCACGTATAGCGCATCGTCCATATCTTCAGTGCTGGCGCTGTCGATAGTGACAAAGCTCAGCGCGGTCAGATCGTCGCGGACGAGTTCGCCGTCATGGCGTTCCGTTGCTTCAACGTCCGGCGCTGCACGCTCCAGATTATGCCGTGACAATGTCACCCACCACGGCACCAACGGGTCATCACCCGTGGTGATGTATTGCGTCAGTTCTGCATGAAATCCACGGTCGCCCTTCAGCGGGTGACGGCGCATTTCTGCCACCGCCCAATCACCTTCCTGAAAATTGTGCGTCACATCGCGCGCGGCGCGGCAGGGAATCGCATCTTTCAGCAGCGGATGGTCAGGCGTAATGGATAAACGATCGTCTTTTTTATGAATGCGCCCAACAAATCGGGTCAGGAAGGGTTCGATGAGCGTTTCTGGCTCGACAATTTCCCGCTCTTTTTCGGTATGCAGGGTGGCGGTAATCCGGTCACCGTGCATCACTTTTTTCATATGCGGAGGGGGAATGAAATAGCTTTTTTGTCCGTCAGCTTCAAGAAAGCCAAATCCTTTATCGGTGCCTTTGACGACACCTTCAACACGCGGTGTCTGAGAGTGAAGTTGCTGTTTTAGCTGTGCAAGCAGCGGATTATCTTGAAACATAGCGTCCAGAAATACGGTTGTGAATGGCTCAATTAGCGGTTCACAGTTTTACTCGAATCGGGTGCTGGCGGCAAGAATAATCGGGAAAAGGAGGCGCCCCCTTCAGCCGTACAGGCGCGCATCAATTCGCGTCAAGTCAGCGCCGATCTGAACGTGTCCCCCAGCCGTGCACTCGACGGATTTCACTGCACGACAGGGGGAGCTTTTGAGGTGGCGACAGCCTAGTGGACAGATGTTCAGGCTATATGCAATTCAGGCGATACGTAACAGAGACGCCGCTTGCATACTACGACGAACGCTAACCGGCACCGATTTAGAAGTTGGCGTGTGTGTTTCATCCCCGAAGCTGGACAATGGCACCAGCGGGTTGGTTTCTGGGTAATAGGCTGCCAGATTGCCGCGTGGAATGGCGTAACTCACCAGCTTGAATCCGTTGACGACGCGGGTAATACCGTCATTCCACAGCGTTTCGATATCAACCCGATCGCCATCTGCCAGCCCTAGCGCGCGGATGTCATCGGGGTGCATAAATAGCACCTCCCGTTGCCCATACACACCGCGATAGCGATCGTCCAGTCCATAAATGGTGGTGTTGTACTGGTCGTGTGAACGCAAGGTTTGCAGGGTAAAAGGTACATCGCTGCCTTGTAGCTGTGGGAACAGCGTATCGGGCAGCGTGGCATGGCTGAATTGCGCTTTCCCGTTGAGGGTATTGAAGTGCAGTTCGGCGGCTGCATTGCCGAGATAGAATCCGCCCGGCAGGTCGCACTTGGCATTGAAATCGGTAAAACCGGGAATCGTCGCCGCGATATGGTCGCGGATGCGTGAGTAATCGTCCGCCAGCGCCAGCCAGTCGAGCGTTTCATGACCGAGTACCGCATCGGCAATCCCAGCGACAATGGCTGTTTCCGAGCGCTGCAACGGCGAAAGCGGCTGGCCGACACCTTGTGACGCATGCACCATGCTGAAGGAGTCTTCAACGGTAATAAACTGCGGGCCGCTGGCCTGCATGTCGAGATCGGTACGACCGAGCGTCGGCAGAATTAGCGCATCGATCTTGCCGGTAATCAGGTGGCTGCGGTTGAGCTTGGTACTGATGTGCACGGTCAGATCACAGCGGCTGAGTGCCTCTTCGGTTCGTGCCGAATCCGGTGCGGCAGCCGCGAGGTTACCGCCCAGCGCGATAAGCACTTTGATCTCATCACGCAGCATGGCTTCCAGCGCTTCTACGGTGTTGTGGCCGGCGGCGTAAGGCGGTGTGAAATCATAATGCGCCGCCAGACGATCGAGAAATGCCGCCGTCGGCTTCTCATCGATCCCCATGGTGCGGTTGCCCTGCACGTTACTATGGCCGCGCACTGGACACAGACCGGCACCCGGTTTCCCTAACTGCCCGAACAGCAATTGCAGGTTCACGATCTCCCGCACGGTAGCGACGGAATGTTTGTGCTGGGTAATCCCCATCGCCCAGGTACAAATCACGCGCGGTGACTGCTGATAAATCGCCGCGACATAGCGCAACTGCGCTTCGCTCAGGCCGGACTGCTGTTCGATTTTCTGCCAGCTTGTGGCATCAACCACCGCAAGGTACTCATCCACCTGTTGGGTATGTGTAGACAAGAAATCCTGATCGAATAAGCCCACTTCCCCTGCGGACAGGCGCTGACGATGCGTTTCCAGCAGCGCTTTGACCATGCCGCGCACGGCAGCCATATCGCCGCCCAGATTGGGTTGCAAATAGGTTTCACTAATGGTGCCAGACAGCGGCGTGAGCAGCTCCAGCGGGTTCTGCGGATTGGCAAAACGTTCTAGGCCGCGCTCGCGTAGCGTATTAAAGGAGACGATGTGCGCGCCGCGATCGGCGGCATGACGCAGGCTATGCAGCATCCGCGGGTGGTTGGTACCAGGGTTCTGACCAAAAACGAAGATGGCGTCAGCGTGCTCGAAATCGTCCAGTCGGATGGTGCCTTTGCCCACACCGATACTTTGCTTCAAACCCGTACCGCTGGCCTCATGACACATATTCGAGCAGTCAGGGAAATTGTTGGTGCCCAGCATACGGCCAAAAAGCTGATACAGATAAGAGGCTTCATTACTGGCACGACCAGACGTATAAAGCTCCGCCTGATTGGGGTGATCCATGTTATTGATGTGGTGAGCGATCAGCGCAAACGCCGCGTCCCAGTCGATGGGAACATAGCGGTCACTGGCGCGGTCGTAGCGCATCGGGTGGGTTAAGCGCCCCTGATATTCAAGGAAATAGTTACTTTGCTGGCGTAGCGTCGTGACGCTGTGGGCGGCGAAAAAATCCAGATCGACCGCTTTGCGCGTTGCTTCCCAACTGACCGCTTTCGCGCCGTTTTCACAGAAACTGAACGTGCTGCTGTTGTCATCCCCCCAGGCACAACCGGGGCAGTCAAACCCTTTCGATTTATTGACCCGCAACAAGTTTCGGATATTTTTCAGCGCTTGCTTGCTGTCGAGTACAAAGCGTGTGGTGGCTTCCAATGAGCCCCAGCCGCCAGCCGCGTTGCGGTATGGCTTGATGGATGGTTTGAATTTCATGACATGTTCCGCAGGTGATAATGTTTTTTTTATGTGAACAAAATTTTAAATATTTGCTCTTGAGGAAAGTTTAGGTGTGGTCGGTGATCCCGTCTAATCAAATGCGGCTATGGTGGGATAGAGGCGGTTTATCAAGGTATACTTACCGCTTACCCACTACTGTGTCTGACGATCGAGCCTGACGATGGATATTAAGCAACTGCAATACCTGTGCAATCTGGAGAAAGAGCGCCATTTTGGCCGGGCCGCGGAAGCCAGTTTTGTCAGTCAACCCACGCTCTCCATGCGGTTGAAAAATCTGGAGCGAGAGCTGGATCTGCCGCTCATCAACCGGGGTAACAATTTTGAAGGCTTTACCGCCGAAGGTGAGCGGGTGCTGGCCTGGGCGCGGGAAATCGTCTCGGTGTATCAGGGGCTGAAACTGGAAGTCGCGTCGTTGAAGCGCGGCGTCAGCGGCGTGCTGCGCATCGGTGCGGTGCCGCAAAGCAGTATTGCGCTGTCGAGTCTGCTGGTGGCGGTCAACGAGGTCTATCCGCAGTTGGATTTTCAGATCTCGCTATTCAGTGCGGATCAACTGCTGGAAGCGCTGAATGCGCATTCGGTGGATGTCGGCATCGGTTTTTTTGAATTTTCGACGCTACAGGAACTGCACTTTCAGGCATCGCCTCTGACGGAGCAGGGCATTGATCTGTTGTTCCATCCTCACCATTTCCCGCAGTTAGTCGGGGACACGCCGCTGCCTCTGGCTGCGCTTTCCGATGTGCCGCTTTGTCTGGCGGAAGCCAGCCGCTATTTCCGTCGCTATCTGGATAGCCATTTCCGTGAAATGGGCGTCTTGCCGTGGGTCAAAGTGGAAAGCGCGTCTATCCTGCAACTGATCCAAAGCGTTTATGTCGGGCTGGGATGCGGCATTGTTCCCCGTGGCAGCCTCATTCCAGAAATGACGCCTGCGTTAGCGCTGCGACCGCTGCAATTTCCACCCATGCACCGTCGTGCGGCGGTTGTGGTCGCACAGGCAGGCAGAGCGACGCCGCTGGCGCAGAACTTCTTTGATGTGGTACAGCAATGGTTACACACTCAGTCGTAAAGGCTTTCATCCTGAACTGGTGCGACCGATTTACTGGCGCGTAGCCGCCTGACGGACTGGCGTACCACCAGCGTACCGTTGAGCAGGATGTTGCCAATCGGGGCTTCGGGGCGGATCAGTCGATATTGCAACAGCCTGATGGCTTCTTCACCCAGCGCCTCGCGCGGCACATGTACTGATGTGAGCGGCACATCGTGAATGGCCGACAGATTGAAGCCGTCCATACTCATCACCGAGACGTCCTGCGGTACGCGCAATCCTGCCTTATGCAGCGCATTCACCACCCCGACCGCGATGAAATCACCGCCTGCGAGAATAGCCGTAGGCCATTTATCTCGCGGGCAGCGGGCTAAAAAGGCGGTCATCGCCTGTTCGGCATCCGCCGTGCTGAAATTATCTAACGCCAGCAAATTATCCTCAAAGGAAAACGGCAGATTATGGTGCTGATAGGCATCGCGAATCCCGTCCAGACGCAGTTCCATCGTGTAGCGACGCAGGCACTGCAGCGTCAATACATCATGGTGCCCTTGCTCAAAAAGATAGTGAGCGGAGAACTCGCCAATTAACCGATGTGCCGGCGCGACACCCGGTAATCGCATCTTGCGGTCAATGCAGTTAATCAATATGCAGGGCTTACCGCTGTCTGCCGCCAACGCGTGAATATAGGGATCGTCAATGCCGATCAGCAGCGCCGCCTCCGTGGCGGGATCGCGCATTTTGTCTAAAAAGAGCGCCGCATCGCTGTCGTTTTCCTCCAGCCCGCAGTACCGCACTCGCACATCGTGTGGCTTCAGGGCATCAATGATGCTCTGCACCACCTTGTGATAGAAGATGTCTGACCGAATATCAAACGCGCGCGGTGGAGCGAAGATTGTTAACCCGTTCAAGAGCAGACGGCCATTGGCGAGATCGGCCAATACACCGCACTGGCGGGCGCAGTTGAGAATGTCTGCCTTTGCATGCTCGCTGGTATTGGACTGACCAGACAATACGCGTGAAACCGTACTGATCGAGTAGCCTGTCCGCTGCGCAATTTCACGTATTTTCAGGTTTCCTTTCATTTTGTGATCCCGTTCACCTTCGAAAATGACAAAATTTTCATTGTTACTTATCGCCTGTTTTCAGGCGCTATAACCGGTTTTTTGATTGCATTTTGACCATAGCATGAAAATGTTTTCAAAAAAGTGAGTGTTTCACGATTTTCAATTGTTCTACTCTCGATTTGGTAAACCAATTACTGATGGTTAGACGTGATAAAAAAAGGATTAAGTTAATAAATACAATGATATGAAAACGGTTTGATTGTTCGATAGGCGATAAATATAAAAATTACGCCGAGATATCAGACCAATGTAACCCTACTTTCCTGTATAGGAGTCACCATGAGTCTCGACATCAATTCGTCCTCCATCGCTACTAAAGGTAAACGGACGTTCAGAAATTTACGCTGGTGGGTTCTTGGCCTGTTTTTGCTTGGCGTTACGGTGAATTACATCACGCGTAACTCGCTGGGCATTCTGGCACCAGAGCTGAAAACCACGATGGGTATCACCACCGAGCAATATTCCTGGATTGTGGGCACATTCCAGCTTGCGTACACCATCTTTCAGCCGATTTGCGGCTGGCTGATCGATGTCATCGGTCTGAAAATGGGCTTTATGATCTGCGCCACAATCTGGGCGCTGATGTGCATCTTCCACGCGGGGGCGGGAAGCTGGCTGCATCTGGCGATCCTGCGTTTCTTTATGGGCGCGTCAGAAGCTGCGGCGACACCGGCGAATGCGAAAACGTTGGGTGAGTGGTTCCCGAAAAAGGAACGTCCGATTGCGGCAGGGTGGGCCGGTGTGGGCTTCTCTATCGGCGCGATGCTGGCACCGCCGATCATCGTCGTTGCACATGCCTATCTGGGCTGGCAGGGCGCTTTTATCTTCACCGGTGGGCTAGCGCTGCTGTGGGTGGTGCTGTGGTGGCTGTTCTACCATAATCCGGAAGTACACCCGAATTTAAGCCGCGAGGAGCTGGATTTCATTCGCCAGGACAACGAAGCGCCTCCCGTCAAACTGCCTTTCTTCACCGCGTTGAAAACGGTCTCAAAAAACAAACGTTTTTACGGTATTGCGATCCCCGCCTTTATGGCGGAACCCGCGTGGGCGGTGCTCAGTTTTTGGGTGCCGCTTTATCTGGCGAATGAACGCGGTATGGATCTGAAACAAATTGCGATGTTCGCGTGGCTGCCGTTTCTTGCCGCCGATCTCGGCAGCGTCGCCAGCGGCTACCTCACTCGACTTTACGTCCGTTGGTTTGGCTGCTCGCGCGTCAACTCGATTGTGGCCAGTTCGGTAACGGGCGCATTCCTGATGTTATCGCTGGCGCTGGTGGCTATCAGCAAAGATCCCTGGGTGGCGATTCTGCTGATTTCCATCGGCGGATTCGGCCATCAGGTGATCTCCTGCATGTTGAGCGCACTGGTGGTGGAATCGTTTGATAAAGGGCAAATGGCAACCGTGAACGGAATGCGCGGTTCATTTGCTTGGATTGCCAGCTTCCTGTTCTCACTATTGATTGGCGTCACCGCCGACAAAATCGGGTTTAACCCGCTATTTGTCGCGATGGGATTCTTCGATCTGATCGGTGCCGTCTTCCTGATCGCGTTTATTGCTGAACGTCGTGGGCAAACGCGGCCACAGGCATAACGGATTATGCCATTCGTTTAAGACGCGAGATACACGGAGCGACCACGGGGCGAGGCTTCCCTGAGGGAACCTCATCCCCGTGTTTCTCCTAAAAATGGGCTTAAGGGACCTGCATTAAGCATAACGACGAGTTTATTCTTTCCTGAAAAGGACGCTGTATGAAAACGTTGAAAAATTGGGTGTTTCGTCATCAGAGCGCCGATCATGTTGAGTTGTTGGTGGATGATAAACATGTTTTCCGTCTGTACGTGCTGGAACCGATGCTGGCCCGCGTGCTGGTTAAACAGCATGGCGAACTGAAGCTGAACCGCACCTGGAGCATTGCGCCGCAGCAGGATGTCCCCTGGCAAGGGCGCAGCCGCGAAAGCAGCGACGGTTTCAGCCTGCCGGGATTCTCGCTGGAACAACTGGACGATGCGCTGCGTATCAGCACCGCGCGGATGCGCATTACGATTCATCAGCCGCTGTGGCTGGCGTGGGAATACTGTGACGAACAGGGCGAATGGCAGCCGTTTGCCGCCGATCGACCCACCAGCGCCTACCTGCTCAACTCACACGGTGACGGCGTGGCGCACTATCAGCGCCGTTTTCCGACGGAACGCTATTACGGGCTGGGTGAGAAAACGGGCGATCTTGAACGCACCGGACGCCGGTTTGAGTTCCGCAATCTGGATGCGATGGGCTACAACGCGGCGAGCACCGATCCGCTGTATAAGCATGTTCCGTTTACCATTACCCGACGTGACGATGTCAGCTTCGGCCTGTTTTACGATAATCTGAGCACGACCTGGCTCGATCTCGGCAATGAAATCGATAACTATCATCTGGCTTATCGGCGCTATCAGGCGGAGGCGGGCGATCTTGACTATTACCTGTTTATCGGGCCACGCGTGCTGGATGTGACGAAAGCGTTCGTGCGCCTGACAGGTAAAACGCTCTTTGGACCAAAGTGGAGCCTCGGCTACAGCGGATCCACCATGCATTACACCGATGCGCCCGATGCGCAGCAGCAGTTGATGAAATTCATCGCATTGTGCCGTGAGCACAACATTCCGTGTGATTCGTTTCAACTCTCGTCGGGCTACACGTCGATTAACAATAAGCGCTATGTGTTTAACTGGAACTACGACAAAGTCCCTCAGCCGGAGGTGATGTCGCAGGCCTTTCATGCTGCGGGCCTCAAGCTGGCTGCCAATATCAAACCCTGTTTACTGCAAGATCACCCGAAATATGACGAGGTATCGGCGCAGGGGCTGTTTATCCTTGATTCCGAATCCGATGTGCCAGAGCGCTCCAGTTTTTGGGACGATGAAGGTTCGCACCTTGATTTCACCAACCCGGCAACGGTGGCGTGGTGGCAGGAAAACGTCACCCGGCAACTGCTGGAGAAAGGGATTGATTCAACGTGGAATGACAATAACGAATATGAAGTCTGGGATGGCGAAGCCCGCTGTCACGGCTTCGGCGAAACGATGGCGATCAAACACATTCGCCCGCTGATGCCGCTGTTGATGATGCGCGCCTCGCTGGAGGCGCAGCAGCGCTTTGCGCCGACGCTGCGCCCTTATCTGATCTCCCGTTCCGGCTGTGCAGGAATGCAGCGCTATGTGCAGACCTGGAGCGGCGATAACCGCACCAACTGGCAGACGCTGCGCTACAACACCCGAATGGGAGTAGGGATGAGTCTGTCTGGTCTATTTAATGTCGGGCACGACGTCGGCGGGTTTTCGGGCGACAAGCCAGACGCCGAGCTGTTTGTACGCTGGGTACAAAACGGCGTGATGCACCCGCGTTTCACCATTCATTCCTGGAATGACGACCAGACGGTGAACGAGCCGTGGATGTATCCTGCGGTGACGCCAGCGATTCGCAGCGCTATTGAGCTACGCTATCGTCTGTTGCCGTATTTTTACACCTTACTGTGGCAAGCCAGCGCAGACGACGAGCCGATGCTGCGCCCGACGTTCCTCGACCACGAGCAGGACAGCGCGACGCTGGCAGAAACCGATGATTTCATGCTGGGGCGAGACATTCTGGTTGCCAGCGTGGTGGAACCGGGGCAGCGCCAGCGCACGGTGTACCTGCCGGCGAATACGTCAGGCTGGTACGATTTCCATTCCGGCCAGTGGTTCAGCGGCGGACAAACGATTGTTCTGGACGCGCCATTGGAGCGACTTCCATTGCTGGTGCGCGCGGGCGCGATGATCCCGCTATCGGGACGAACGGCGCACGTCAGCCCGCATGAAGATGACCAGCGTGAATTCCTGCTCTTTCCACCCGTTGCTGGCGGCACGGACAGCGGGCTGCTGTTTGAAGACGATGGCGAAACATGGCAATGGCGTGAAGGTAACGCGCTGTGGTTACGCTGGGAAATCCGTACGGATAACCAACGGATTGACGTGACGTTCACACCGGAAGGGCGATATCAGCCTGCCTGGCGGCACGCGACGCTACGCCTGCCCGCGGGCGAGCAACGCCAGTTATACATCAACGGCGTT
This sequence comes from Pectobacterium sp. CFBP8739, assembly GCF_013449375.1. Classification (GTDB taxonomy): domain Bacteria; phylum Pseudomonadota; class Gammaproteobacteria; order Enterobacterales; family Enterobacteriaceae; genus Pectobacterium. The sequence goes on from NZ_JACDRR010000011.1 coordinate 323,349, forward strand.
CACACGGACACCTATCAGCATCAATAGTCATCCTATTTCTTCCTGCTGCGCCCCGGTCTTATTGTTTACCGGGGCGTTTTTTTTGTTATGCAGAATATCAATAATATCCGATTGGTTATTTTAAGGATAAGGAGATGTTAATGAAGTGAATGGAATATTAAATATAAAAAAGAGTTGTGCGAATACCCCTAATAAAATCGGATCTACAAAATAGTTTAAATAGTAAGAAAACATTTTATAACATCAAAAAAAATAGATACTTGGTAAGTAATAAGTTCGCAAATTATCAGCCAGAAGAATTAATGATTAAAAGAAAAACATGGCCTTTTCGAACAGGATTTTATTTTAAGTGGAGTATTCATTATGAAGAATAGTCACCATGATTTATTTGCTGCGTTTACACTCCCCAACGGCACGACGCTGAAAAATCGGGTACTGATGGCGCCCATGACCACCTGTAGTGGATTTTATGATGGCAGCGTGACCAAAGAGCTGGTGGAATATTATCAGGCCAGAGCAGGCAGCATCGGCACCGTGATTGTGGAATGCTGTTTTATTGATGACAAAGGGTTGGCTTTTCCCGGCGCGATAGGAATAGACAACGACGACAAAATTGCCGGGCTGGCTAAAATTGCGACGGCGATTAAAGAGAAAGGCTCGACGGCAATTCTGCAAATTTATCACGGCGGCCGTATGGTCGAACCGCGTTTTATCGGTGGTGCGACACCCGTGGCGCCGAGTGCCATTGCCGCGCCGCGCGCGGGTGCCATCGTTCCGGTCGCGCTATCGGGCGATGAGGTTGATGCCATGATCGGCAAGTTTGGCGATGCCGTTCATCGTGCCATTCAGGCGGGTTTTGATGGCGTGGAAATTCACGGCGCGAACACCTACCTGATCCAACAGTTTTATTCACCTCACTCTAATCGGCGCACAGATAAATGGGGCGGCAGCCGTGATAAACGTGCGGCGTTTCCGCTGGCCGTTCTGGATATTGCCCATGATGTTGCCGGTAAATACGCCGATTCTTCATTCATTATCGGCTATCGTTTCTCACCGGAAGAGATCGAAGAACCTGGTATTCATTTTGATGATTCACTCTATTTGCTGGAAAAATTAGCGGCACGCGGGCTGGATTACGTTCACTTCTCTATGGGAAATATTCTGCGTTCATCGATTGTCGAAACAAACGATCCGACGCCGCTGATTAAAAAATACGTTGCCCGCCGTTCCGCGACATTAGCGGCGATTCCGGTTATTGGCGTAGGAGATATTGTCAATCAGGCAGACGCCGACGCGGCGCTGGAAAATGGTTATGATCTGATTGCCGTCGGCAGAGCCTGTATTGCTTATCCAGACTGGACGGATCGCATTGCCGAGCAGGAAAAACTCGAGCTTTATATTGCCAGCGATAAACGTGAAGCATTAACGATCCCTGAACCGCTGTGGCGTTTTTCATTAGTTGAAGCCATGATTCGGGACGTGAATTTAACCGGCAAAAAATTTAAATCCGGGGTTTATCAGGAAAACGTTCAGGATGAATGTGGCGAGCTGCGAATTCAGGTTCATTTTGAGCAGAATCGGGTCGCCGATATTGCGTTGGAGAATAGCGAAATTGATGATTCACTGAAAATCAGTTTTGAGATTATCCGCGAGCGCATTCTGGATACCAATAGTCCTCACGTTGATGCCGTAACGGGCGCAACGGCGCAGAGTGAAGCAATTAAAAAAGCCGTTACCAAGGCGATGGTGAAATCGAGCAAAGATGCCATTATTGCCGACGGCGGTAATCCGGATGCGCGTCGCGAGGCGGATGTGGTGGTCATTGGCAGCGGCGGCGCGGGGCTGGCGGCAGCGATTCAGGCCAGCGAAGCGGGCGCGCGCGTTATCGTCATTGAAAAGATGCCCGTCATCGGCGGCAATACCATCAAGGCCTCTGCCGGTATGAATGCGGCAGGCACCGTCTTCCAGAAAAATAAAGGTATTGAAGATAGCCAAGCGCTGTTCTATGACGAAACGCTGAAAAGCGGCAAACAGAAGAACAATCCTGCGCTGGTGCAATACTTCGTCGATCATGCGTCTGACGCGATTAACTGGCTGGCGCAGCACGATATTGAACTGAGCGATATCACCACGACGGGCGGCATGAGCGTAGACAGAACGCATCGGCCTGCCAACGGTGCCGCGGTGGGCGGCTACCTGGTCAGCGGGCTGATTAAAAGCCTCAATAAATACAACATTGAGGTGCTGCTGGAAACGTCGGTGACCGAAATTGTTCAGGAAAAAGGCAAGGTTAGTGCCGTCAGAATCGTCAATGAGGAGCAGGAAGAGAGCCTGGTTGCGACAAAAGCGGTGATTGTCGCCACGGGCGGTTTTAGTGCTAATCAGGCGATGGTGGAGTCATACCGCCCAGACCTGAAAGGCTTTGTCACCACCAACCATAAAGGCGCAACGGGCGGCGGCATTCGCCTGCTGGAACAGATCGGCGCAGATACGGTGGATATGGGGGAAATTCAGACCCATCCGACGGTTGAACAGACGACGTCTTATCTGATTTCCGAATCCATTCGCGGCGGCGGGGCAATTCTGGTGTCACAGCGCGGGGAACGCTTCTTTAACGAAATGGAAACGCGGGATAATGTCTCTTCAGCCATCGTGAATCTGCCGGAAGGCTATGCGTACATCCTGTTTGACGAGCAGGTGAGAAGCCGCAATCGGGCGGTCGAAGAGTATGTCGCACAAGGGCTGACCGTTAGCGCGGGCAGCGTTGCGGAACTGGCCGACAAACTCGCTATGCCACAGGCTGCGCTACATGTCACATTCGAGCGCTACAATGCCTTTATTGCCGATAAGCACGATGAGGACTTTGGCCGCACGACGGGGATGCGTGACCCGCTGAATCAGGCGCCTTACTACGCCATTAAGGTAGCGCCGGGCGTACACCATACGATGGGGGGCGTTACCATCAACGAGAAGGCAGAAGTGCTGAACCGTTATAAAGAGACGATCTCCGGAGCGTATGCCGCAGGGGAAGTGGTTGGCGGTATTCACGGTGCGAACCGCATTGGTGGCAACGCCGTCGCGGATATCATTATCTTCGGTATTCAGGCGGGGATTCAGGCGGCGGCCTATGCGCGAGCACCGCGTCGTTCGGACGTTTTTCCAACGAAGGCACGTAAAGCAAGATTTGCGAAAGCGGCGGCGAAAACGGCTGAAAAGCAGCCGATACTGGTCGCAGAGTAAGTGATAGAAAAGAACGTGATAAAAGAGTAAGGCTGATGGCGAGCGTCTCAAAGGGCGCTCGCGGTTTTCCTGCCATTTCCTCTCTGTACCGAAATCGTCCATGGGAGTCACGGTATGCCTTCTGTCGATAATGCTTACGTCTATTCCGTTCACCTGATGGGCAGCCCCATTCTGCTCAAACTGTTTGTCCATGATGAAACCGCCGTCAGGCAGGTTTTCCAACGCATCAAGCAACTTGAAGCTCAGCTAACCGTCAACCGAGCGCAGTCGGAAGTGATGAGCATCAATCATGCGGCGGGCAAAGCGTATGTGTCGGTCAGCCCGATTGTCTTTGAGCTGATTAAACGCGCCAAAGCGGTGAGCCTGATGGAAAATAGTGCTTTTAATGTGGCGATTGGCCCCGTCGTCAAACTGTGGAAAATCGGTTTTAGCGGCAGCACGGTGCCTGACTGCGCATCGATACAACGGGCGCTGGCATTAACGCATCCCGAGCGCATTATTCTCCGAGAACAGGACTGCGCGGTGTTGCTGGAAAGCGCGGGAATGGAGATAGACCTGGGCGGGATCGCGAAAGGGTATATTGCCGATATCGTCCGGGACGTTCTGCATCAACATGCGATTCAGGATGCGCTGATCAATCTGGGGGGAAACGTGCTGGCTATCGGTAAAGCGTTGACGGATGAGCAGGGATTATGGAACGTCGGATTGCAAAAGCCTTTCGCAGATCGCGATAGCCTGCTGGGCATCATTCAGGTGAAGGACAAATCCGTGGTGACATCCGGCGTCTATGAACGCTTTTTTACCGTGGATGACCATATATACCACCATATTCTCGATCCCAAAACGGGTTATCCGCTGGATAATGAACTGCACAGCGTCACGGTTATCTCGAATGATTCTCTCGACGGCGATATCTACACCACGCTGCTCTATGGCATGGGCGTGAACGCGGGTATTGAATTTCTACAAAACCAGCCGGATATCGAAGCGATATTTGTGACAAAAGCACGAGAAATTATTTTCTCTTCGCAGCGGTGTCATACGTTTGAATTGCTGGATACGGATTATTCGGTGGCCGTTAGCATTGAAAAACAAGAGTAACAATCTGTTTACTAAAGGGATATTTAGTCCAGAGAGACGTGACAAGCGTATTGTCTTACCTGACTTAACCGAGCAGCACCATCTAGGTGTTATAGCCGAAAAAGGAAAGTAGCCTATCAATGACAGGCTACTTTTGATGACTTATTTCAGTTCCAGCTCGTTCATTGCAGCGATGCTGAAACCGCCGTCAACGTGCAGAACTTCACCGGAGATACCGGCAGCCAGATCGGAACACAGGAACGCAGCAGAGTTGCCCACGTCTTCAATGGTCACGACACGGCGGATTGGCGTAACGGCTTCGCAATGCGACAGCATTTTCTTGAAATCTTTGATGCCAGACGCAGCCAGTGTACGAATCGGGCCCGCAGAGATGGCGTTAACACGCACGCCCTGAGCACCCATCGCATTCGCCATGTAACGCACGTTCGCTTCCAGAGACGCTTTTGCCAGACCCATCACGTTGTAGTTCGGGATGGCGCGCTCAGCACCCAAGTAGGACAGGGTAACCAGCGCAGAGTTCGGGTTCAGCATTTTACGGCAGGCTTTTGCCATCGCAACAAAGCTGTAAGAGCTGATATCGTGAGCGATGTTGAAACCTTCACGGGTCACGGCATCAACGTAGTCACCGTCCAGTTGGTCGCCCGGTGCGTAAGCGATAGAGTGCACGAAGCCATCAAAGGTCGGCCATACGTTAGCCAGTTCGGTAAACAGTGCTTCGATGCTGGCATCTTCAGCGACATCACACGGCAGAACGATGCTGGAACCCAGCTCGCTGGCAAAGCCTTCAACGCGTGCTTTCAATTTGTCGTTCTGATACGTGAAGGCCAGTTCGGCACCTTCGCGCTGCATTGCTTGTGCAATACCGTAGGCAATAGAACGGTTGCTGGCAACACCTGTTACCAGAATGCGCTTACCGGTAAGAAAACCCATAGCAGTAATCCTTGTGATCATTGTTGCTGCGATCGCCACTTCGGTGCCGGTAAACCTACGCGGCAAGTGGCGACCGAGATGAATAAACCGCGCGATTCTACCATGTTGGGGACGGTAGGGGTACTCCGAGCAGTATCCGCCTTTTTCCACAGCCCTGTGGCTGTCGCGGGGATACCGCCGTGGTGCGCGGAGATTAACGTTGTGCGCCGTCGCGTCGCCAGGCATCGGCACTGAGCGCTTCGCCGAAATGGCTGGCAATTAAACGTTTCGTCAGGTCATGGAGCGGGGCGGACAACACATCGGCGGTACTGCCGCGTTCGACCACTTCGCCTGCCTGCATCACCAGAATCTGGTCGCTGATATGCTTCATCATGCCCAGATGCTGCGTCACGTAAATATAAGAGATACCGTGCTTTTCCTGTAACTCCAGCATCAGGTTAATAATCTGTGACCGCATAGACATATCCAGTGACGCCAGCGCCTCATCGGCGACAATCACTTTTGGTTGCAGAATCAGCGCGCGTGCCAGACCGACACGCTGTTTTTGCCCTGGCGCAAGCGCATGCGGATAATAATAGGCGTGATCGGGCCGTAGCCCAACCTGATGCAGCGCCTGATTAATCGCTCTTTCGCGCGCTTCGGCGCTGAGATCGGTATTGAGCCGCAGCGGGACGTCCAGCAGTTGCCCAATGCGCTGGCGCGGGTTGAGCGCATTGCTCGCATCCTGAAAGATCATGCGGATGCGTTGGCTGCGGTAGCGGTAATCGCCGTAGTGCAGCGGATGATCGTCGATAACCAGCTCGCCGGACGTCGGCGCGATCATGCCCGACAGCATTTTAGCCAGCGTTGATTTCCCCGAACCGTTCTCACCGATAATGGCGAGCGTTTGCCGTTCGCGCAGCGTAAAGCTGACGGATTTCACCGCCTCAACATGCTGACGACGGAACAGCCCGGTCCGGTAGCGGAACGTCTTGGTCAGGTTGCGGGCTTCAAGCAGCATCTCAACCATCACGGTTCCTCCATGTTGAGCGGAAAGTGGCAAGCATATAAGTGGTTCTTAACGGAGAGCAGCGGCGGCGTTTGCATACACTGCTTTTGTGAATACGGGCAGCGCGGGCCAAGCCGGCAGCCAATCGGTAGGTGCTCTAACGACGGAATCGCCCCGTTCAGGGTGTTGAGTCGGCTTTTGTGCGGCAGCGAGCGGCCGAAATCGGGCATTGCACGAATCAGCGCCTGCGTATAAGGATGGCGCGGCGCGGTGATCAAATCTTCACAGGTGGCGCTCTCCACTGTTTGCCCGCAATAAAGCACGTTAATCCGGTCAGCCCATTTGCTCATGGTTTGCAGGTCATGGCTGATGAGCAGAATCGTCGTGTTATTGTTCTGGTTCAGGCGCGACAGCAGGCGGAAAATCTGCACCTGCGTGGTGGATTCCATCGCGTTGGTGGGTTCATCGGCAATCAGCAGGCGCGGCTGGTTCGCCAGCGCGATGGCAATCATCACTTTCTGGCACTCGCCGTCGCTTAGCTCGTAGGGATAGCTGCCCATAATATCTTTGTGATCTTTAATCCCGACGCGGTGCAGCAGTTCGATAGCGCGGCGCTTGCGCCAGTTGAATCGCTGCCACCAGCGGCCTTTGTACGTCCAGCCTGGAATCGCCTGCACCAACTGCCGCCCGATACTCTCGGACGGATCGAGACAGGATTGCGGCTCTTGGAAAATCATGGAGACGTTATGGCCGACCAGTTTACGTCGCTCGCGCGACGACAACTGCAGCAGGTCGATATCATCAAAGCGGAAGCGATCGGCGGTCACGCGCCAGTTTTCTTTGGTGATCCCACAGATGGCTTTGGCGATCAGGCTTTTACCTGAGCCGGATTCGCCCACTAGCCCGCGAATTTCCCCTTCGCTCAGCGTCATGCTGACGCGGTCGACGGCTTTTACCGCGCCGTCGGGGGTCAGGAATTCAATCGTCAGGTTACGGATATCAAGTAATGGCATAGGGAGTCGTCGCCTCTTATTCCGTTTCCGCGGCGAGCGCGCGGCGGATGCCGTCGCCCAGCAGGTTGACGATTAACACGCTCAGCGCGATAGCCGCGCCGGGCAGCATCACGGTCCACGGTGCGGCATAAACCAACTCCAGGGAGTTGCCAAGCAGAGCCCCCCATTCGGTCGTCGGTAGCTGTGCACCCAAATCGAGAAAGCCCAGCGCGGCGATATCCAAAATGGCGATCGACAGCGCGCGGGTAAACTCGGAAACCAGCAGCGCGGCGATATTCGGCAGCACCACGTACCACACCAGATAAAACGTGGACGCACCGTCGAGACGAGCGGCGATCACATACTCTTTATCCATTTCATCGTGTACGGCGTTGTAGATAGTACGCACCATGCGCGGCAGCAGTGCCAGCCAAACGGCGAGCATCGCGTGTTCGAGCTTGGGGCCGATAAAAGCGATGACCACAATCGCCAGCAGCAGCGACGGAATGGACAGCAGCGTATCCAGAATATGATTGAGCATCGCAGAGCGCAGCCCACGGGTGACGCCTGCAAAAACGCCCAGTACGATGCCGCACAGCGCCGCTGCGTAGGTGACGATGAGCGACGCGCCTACGGTCGGCGCTGCACCGCTCAATAAGCGACTTAGCTGATCGCGGCCTAAATCATCGGTGCCGAGAAAGAACGACACTTCGCCATAATGTGACCAGGAAGGGGGCAGCAATTGATAGCCCAAAAATTGCTGGTCAACTTCATAAGGTGCGAGAAATTTGCCGAACAGGCACAGACCGAGCAGGATCAGAAAACCGTACAGCCCGATCATCGCCAGCATATCCTGATGGAATGCGCGCCAGGTATCGCCCAGTCGGCTAGGCAACCGTTTTTCGCTATACACGTTATCGAAGGGCATACCATTCCTTGTGTTTTAACGGATTTGCCATAGCACCCCAAATATCAGACAGGATGTTGACCGTGATGACCAGTGCGCCGACAACCATGACGCCCGCAGAAATCGCCGCGTAGTCCTGCTGGCGAATGGCATTGACCAGCCAACGGCCAATTCCCGGCCAGTTAAAGACCACTTCGGTAATCATCGTCAGCGTCAGCATCGTGGAAAATTGTAATCCCAGTTTGGGAATAATCGGTGGTAGCGCGTTATGAATCAGATGGCGGCGAATGACCGTAAAGCGAGACAGTCCGCGGGTTGCCGCCGCTTTAATGTAGTTTTTGCTGATAATTTCCGTGGTACTGACGCGCATCAGGCGGATCACTTCGGTCGTCGGCCCAACGGCCAGCACGGTAATCGGCAGAATCAGGTGGCGAATAGCGCTGACGATCATTTCACTACGATGGGGAGAATCTGACAGCCAGGCGTCAATCAAGGCAAATCCGGTGACGGTTTTCACCTGATAGAGCAGGTCGAAGCGGCCTGAAACCGGCAACCAGCCGAGGTGCAACGAGAAAAACAGCGTCAGCAGCAGCGCCAGCCAGAACACGGGCAGGGAAAAACCAATGAGCGCTAGCGTGCTGATCACAATATCCGCGCCGCGATTCTGCATCACGCCAGCGGTAATGCCCAGCGGGATCCCGACCAGCAGCGAGAGCGCAAACGCCAGAAGACAAAGCTCGATCGTGGCTGGAAACACTTCTTTCAGCAGCTCGCTGATAGCTTGTCCGTTAATGCTGGAGCGACCGAAATCTCCCTGAAGCAGGCCGGTGAGGTAAAAATGATAGGCATCAAACAGCGCCGCGCCGTTGAGCGGGGCGTTGGGCGTGTAGTAACTGAGGCTAAAGCCAATCAGCGTTAGTAGTGACAGTGTCACTATCAGTAACACCAGACGTCGCAAGGTAAAAATAATCACGGCTGTGCTTCCTCCACGGTTTCCGGTGCAGAGGGTTTCTGCTGCGCATGTTGATCCTCGCGGAAGACGCCCGCGAATGAGGCATTGCCGAAGGGGCTTAATACCAGCCCTTTCATATCATAGCGGTAGGCCAGCAGTCGCAATGACGACGCCAGCGGCAGCACAGGTAGTTGCTCCGCCAGAATACGCTGTGCCTGTTGATAATAGTCAATCCGCTTAGAAAGCTGCTGTGACGAGAGCGCGTTTTGCAGCACTTCGTCAAACGTAGGATCGCACCAGTGCGCGTAGTTGCTCTGGGAACGAATTGCCGCGCAGCTTAGCAGCGGGCGGAAAAAGCTGTCTGGGTCGTTACTGTCCGTTGCCCAGCCTGCCAGCGTTAAATCGTGGCTGAGTTCCATGAGCTTCGCTTCCTGGAAACGGCCTTCCACCGGCACGATGGTCACGGTGACGCCAATTTGCGCCAGATCGGCCTGTATCAGCTCTGCGGTTTTCAATGGGCTGGGGTTGTAAGATTGTGAGGCGCTGGGCACCCACAGGCGCAGGCTGAGGTTAGTCAGCCCCAGTTCCTGCAAGATTTGCTGGGCTTTTTGCGGGTTATATTCCGTAATCTGTGATTCATTGTCGTATGCCCACGATGCACGGGGCAGTATAGACGCGGCCGTTTCCGCCGTGCCGTAATAAATCGACTGCATTAGCCTGTCGTTATTGATCGCCAGCGCGATGGCTTCCCGCACGCGGCGGTCGTCCAACGGCGGTTTACGCACGTTAAAGGCCAGATAGGCGACGTTCATGCCGGGGCGCAACGACAGACGCAGACGGGGGTCGTTACGCAGAATCGTCAACTGACTGGCAGCCGGATAGGCGAGAACATCACACTCGCCCGTCAGCAGTTTGGACAAACGTCCCGTACCGCCGGAACCGAGATCGACAACCACCTGCCGCATACGTGGCAAACCGCGCCAATAATTTCCATTGCGTATCAGCCGGATATATTGCCCATGACGATATTGGTTGAGTAAGTAAGGCCCAGTGCCGACCGGTTCGCGATCTAACAGCTCTTTTTTATCTTCTTCTGTCAACTGTTGTGCGTATTCTGCGGACAAAATCGGGGCGTAGTGTGTAGCCAAATGCCATAAAAAAGAGGCATCCGGACTGTTAAGGCGGATCTCAACGCTATACTCGCCCAGCTTACGGATGCTTTGCACCGAATCAGCGAATTGCAGGCTGTCGAAATAGGGGTATTCGCCGCCGTTGACATCATGATACGGGTGCTTTTCGTCCAGCATGCGCTGGAAGCTGAATATCACGTCATCGGCGTTCATATTGCGGGTCGGGCTGAACCAGGCGGTGTGCTGAAACGGCACATCGCGACGCAGATAGAAACGGTATGTCGAACCATTGTCCAGCACTTCCCAGCGTTGGGCCAGTTCTGGCATCAGACGATAGGTATAAGGGTCGACATCCAGTAGACGATCGTAAAGCTGCGCCGCTAGTGTATCAATGGTGACACCACTGCGCGCCATCTGCGGGTTAAATGTGTTCAGGACATCATTGACACAATAGACAAAACCGCTCTGGCGAATATTTTCCAGCGAAGCAGGTGACGTTGGCACGGACGTCGGGGCGGCCAGTGCAGGCAATGCCAGCCAGGTGAATGCCAGTGCGAAACAGGTTTTTCCGAACATACGGGATTTTTCAGTCAATACGGTTATATACAGAGTGTATCGCACTCTTGGCATCCTCCCCACTCTTGTTATGCGCGTCTGGCGACTTTCCAACCGTTTAAACCACCAACACGGTCAGCAGAGGGGAGAGAAATCATCCTATTCTACCGGTATTTCTGCTGTGAATGACATCGGCAGGAACCCCATAGTCAGTATGGAAATGAGAAAAATTCTCAACAAAGTGCTTTACAGGTGATACTGATAACCATTATCATCATTTTCGCACTTCGGCGGTGGCTTCTCGCAGGCACTGAAGGAGAGCACGACATTGCTCACATTGCTTCCAGTATTATTTTAGCCAGCCTATGTGCTGGCTTTTTTTTCGCCTGCAAAATGCCCTCGCAAATACTTATCTTGCTTTCTATTTTTCTTTAAATAATTAATAAAATCAATATCATTGGGATGTTTCCTAAATTGTTTGCGGGAACGAAAATCTCCCTTATCATGCCTGTACCCAAGATCATGGGTGTTCACAATGGAGATAAGGAATATGTGGATCAGAAGGAATCAATTCGTCAGGAAATTGACGTTAGGTGTAGTAACCGCAGCACTGGGCATGTCGCTCAGTTTCTCAGCATTATCCGCCACGCCGGTGGAAACGCATGGTCAGTTGTCCATTGAAAATGGACGACTGGTGGACGAACAGGGAAAAAGGGTGCAACTGAGAGGGGTCAGTTCGCACGGTTTGCAGTGGTTTGGTGACTACGTCAACAAAGATTCGATGAAATGGCTGCGTGACGACTGGGGGATTAACGTATTCCGGGTGGCGATGTATACGGCAGACGGTGGCTATATCGCTAATCCTTCCCTTGCCAATAAAGTCAAAGAGGCCGTTGCAGCGGCACAAAGCCTCGGTGTTTACATCATCATCGACTGGCACATCTTGTCGGACAACGATCCTAATATTTATAAAGCACAGGCAAAAACCTTCTTTGCCGAAATGGCGGGGTTGTACGGTAATTCGCCGAACGTGATTTATGAAATCGCCAATGAACCCAATGGCGGCGTGACATGGAACGGACAGATTCGGCCTTATGCACTGGAAGTGACTGATACTATCCGTAGTAAAGATCCTGATAACCTCATTATCGTTGGTACGGGTACCTGGAGTCAGGATATCCATGACGCGGCGGATAATCAGTTGCCCGATCCGAATACGCTGTACGCGCTACATTTCTATGCAGGCACGCACGGGCAGTTCCTGCGCGACCGCATTGACTATGCACAAAGCCGCGGCGCGGCGATTTTTGTCAGCGAGTGGGGCACCAGCGATGCATCCGGTGGGGGCGGGCCGTTCCTGCCTGAATCGCAGACCTGGATCGATTTCCTGAACAACCGTGGCGTGAGCTGGGTGAACTGGTCGCTTACCGACAAAGCCGAGGCCTCCGCTGCGCTGGCGCCGGGAGCGAGCAAATCAGGCGGTTGGACGGAGCAAAATCTGTCAACGTCAGGGAAATTTGTCAGAGAGCAGATTCGTGCGGCGGCGAACTTAAGCGGCGGTGATACACCGACTACGCCAACGGAACCGACTAATCCAGGTAGTGGAACCACGGGCGACATCGTACTGCAATATCGAAATGTGGATAACAACCCTTCCGATGATGCGATTCGTATGGCTGTCAACATTAAAAATACTGGAAGTACGCCGATCAAACTGAGCGATCTGCAAGTGCGCTACTACTTCCATGATGATGGCAAACCTGGTGCGAACCTCTTTGTTGACTGGGCGAACGTCGGTCCGCAAAACATCGTGACCAGCACAGGCACCCCTGCCGCCAGCACCGATAAGGCTAACCGCTACGTTCTGGTGACCTTCAGCAGCGGGGCCGGTTCTCTTCAGCCTGGCGCGGAAACCGGTGAAGTACAGGTGCGTATCCACGCTGGTGACTGGAGCAACGTGAATGAAACGAATGACTATTCATACGGTGCTAATGTCACGAGCTACACCAACTGGGATAAGATCACCGTACATGATAAAGGTACGCTGGTCTGGGGTGTGGAGCCGTAATAGCGCGCTGTTAACCGACTAATTCATTTACTCTTTTTAACCCTTTACTGCGCGGGTGTGAATTCGCCCGCCTTTTCTTTCCCGTTTCTCACTCATTGATCGCAATGTCGTGTTTTTTCAGCAATCCACGCAACTGGTGATAGGTTAATCCCAGCAGCTCAGCGGCTTTACGCTGGTTAAATTTTGCCTGATTCAATGCCCGTTCGATCAAGCTTCTCTCTTGTTCCAGCAGCCACGGCTTCATGTCCAGTGGTAAATCCGGCAGGCCGATTGTCGCCTGTGAGGAAATATCCTGAACGGCGGGAGGGCGACGGAAGGGATTCAGAATGATGGCATCAAGAGGTTGTTCGCTGTCGCCGTGACGATACACCGAACGCTCAACGACGTTTTTCAGCTCGCGGATATTGCCTGGCCAGCGGTAATTCAGCAGTGTCTGGCGCGCGGCGGGCGTGAAACCGTGAAACAGCGGCAGATGTAATTCGCGGCACATCTGAATCGCAAAGTGATCGGCCAGCAGCATGATGTCCTGCTGGCGTTCGCGCAGCGGCGGAAGCTGCACAACGTCAAAGGCCAGACGGTCGAGCAGGTCGGAACGGAACTTACCGCTCGCGGCAAGCGCAGGTAAATCGTCATTGGTTGCACACACCAGCCGCACGTCAACCTGTAGCTGATCTCTGCCGCCAACGCGCTCCAGCATGCCGTATTCGATCACCCGCAATAATTTTTCCTGCACCAGCATCGGCGCGGTGGCTAGCTCATCCAAAAATAGCGTTCCGCCGTCGGCGCGCTCGAAGCGTCCCAGATGACGTTTCTGCGCGCCGGTAAAGGCACCGGCTTCGTGACCAAATAGCTCGGAGTCGAGCAGATTCTCGTTGAGTGCCGCACAGTTGAGAGAAACGAATGGCCCTTGCCAGCGGGGGGAGAGGTAGTGCAGGCGGCTGGCAATCAGCTCTTTACCCGTACCGCGTTCGCCGATTACCAGTACCGGCTTATTTAACTGTGCCAACTGTGATACCTGTTCCAGTACCTCTAAAAAACTATTGGCTTCGCCCAGCAGGTTCTCTTTTTCCTGAAGCATGATGTTCTACCGTGTCATTTTTACTAATTATTAGCGTATTTGACTAATTTAACGAAAAAAGGGAAATAGTCAAAATTGTCTATTTCTTTATTTTCAATTAGTTAAAAGAAATTAAAAGTTGGCATGTTTATTGATGTATCTATAGGGAAATCGCGACTGGCTCGGCTGGTCACGGTGATAAATCAGGCGTAATCAGACGCTGGAAATCATGAAGAGGATGTAATTATGGGTATTTTTTCTCGTTTTGCTGACATCGTGAACGCCAATATCAATTCATTGCTGGATAAAGCAGAAGATCCGCAGAAATTGGTGCGGCTGATGATTCAGGAAATGGAAGATACGTTGGTTGAAGTGCGTTCAACCTCGGCGCGGGCGTTGGCAGAAAAGAAACAGATTGCCCGCCGCATTGAACAAGCGCACGGTCAGCAAGATCAATGGCAGGAAAAAGCGGAACTGGCGCTGCGTAAAGATAAAGAGGATCTGGCTCGTGCCGCGCTGATTGAGAAGCAAAAACTGACCGACTTGATTGCGGTGTTGCAGCATGAAGCCGACAGTGTGGATGAAACGCTGGAGCGTATGAAGCGTGAAATCGGCGAGTTGGAAAACAAATTAAGTGAAACGCGTGCTCGCCAGCAGGCGCTGACGTTACGCCATCAGGCTGCGGCATCATCGCGTGATGTGCGCCGCCAGTTGGACAGCGGTAAGCTGGACGAAGCGATGGCACGTTTCGATCAGTTCGAGCGCCGTATCGACACGATGGAAGCGGAAGCCGAAAGCCACGGGCTAGGCAAACAAAAATCGCTGGAGCAGCAGTTTGCCGAACTGAAAGCGGACGATGAGATCAGCGCGCAGTTGGCGGCACTTAAAGCTAAAGTTAAGCCAGCAGAGTAATAAGACGAATAAAGCATAAACGCCATCGGATGGCTGTTGTGAGAAAACGGCAGCCACCAGCGTGTGAATAATAACTAAGGAGACACAATGAGTGCGTTGTTTCTTGCCATTCCGTTGACCATTTTCATGTTGTTTGTGGCACCGATATGGCTTTGGCTACATTACAGCCAGCGTAAAAACAGTGCTCAACTGGGACAAAATGATATGCAACGTCTGACACGCTTAACGGAAGAGTCCAACCGCATGCGTGAGCGTATCAGAGCGCTGGAAGATATTCTGGATGCAGAACACCCGGACTGGAGAAACTCGTAATGAAAAATACGCGGTCAGGTAAAACGTTATACCGCATACCGGAAGAAGGCATGCTGAAAGGGGTTTGTGCTGGTTTAGCGCGTTATTTTGACGTGCCGGTGAAGCTCCTGCGGATAATCGTGGTGCTGTCGATGTTTTTCGGCCTGTTCTTTTTCACCATCGTGGCTTATATCATCCTGACCTTTATGCTCGATCCGGCTCCGGCGGGAATGGTAGAAGAGGATGAAAAGGTGACCCGAACGCCCAACCAACTGCTGAATGAGGCGGACGCGACATTGCAGGCCAGCGAACAGCGCCTGCGTAACATCGAGCGCTATGTCACCTCGGAAACGTTTGGCGTTCAGAACCGCTTTCGTCACCTGTAATTTGCCATCGGTCATACGCTTTCGCTGACGTTATCCACCCTACGACTGGGTCGAAAGTGGATAATGTCGCGCGGCTTTTTTGCTGCAATCTCTATGATCCGATCGCACTGTGCATCGGATGCCAGCCATTTCCTTCTTTCGCGCTATAGCGTACGTTTTGCAGTGGTATGCGCTGCCATTGACCATTGCTGTCCTGCACGATCTCGCTGGCAATGGCACGGCACTGGTAACGCAGCGTATCGGTCTCCAACTGGAATTCATATTTCTTGCCTTTTTCCGGAATGAAACGGGTGGTAATCAGGCAGGTGTATTTACTTTCGACGTACACATTTTCAATAGCGGTTTCCACGCCGGGAACNNTCGATATCGTATTTCTCACCGTTGTGAAGTCGGCTACATCGGATACGGCAATGCCATGACGCAGTTCGCTGGGAAAATCGGCTATCGAACCATAAACCGTAGGTGTTAAGAAGCGGAAGTAATCACTCATTTTCGTGTTACCTTCATAGCCAACAAGATAATCTTCGCCTTCAGAACCATGCTGATTTATCTGTTTGATATTTAAAATTAAATGCCACTGTGCATCAGGTGCCAGCCACTGCCTTCTTTGGCTGTGTAGCGTACCGTATTTAATGGTTTCAACTGCCACAGACCATTACTGTCTTTCACTATTTCACTGGCATGAACGCGACAGCGGAACCGCAATGTATCGGTTTCCAGTTGGAACTGATAAAACTTCCCTTCTTCCGGCGTGAAATAAGTATCCACAAGGCAGGTATGCTTACCTTCAACGTAAACATTGACGACTTCGGTTTCTGCACCTGCAATGAGTTGTGTTTCGTAGTAGTCAATATTGTATTTCTCTCCGGCAACTTTTGGCATCCCCCGATCCACTGTATTCTGTAATACCCACTCACTGGATCGTATCAGGCCACCTTTGCTCTCACCATTGACCATTTGATAAAGGCTGGTTTGTTCAGTGTTATCGACAATTCTCAGCCATGGAGCATGAGCACTTTGAGGTGGGGGAACGAAAAAAGTATGGTCTGGAGTAAAGGCACAGCCTGCAGCGATCAGAATGACCGCTGCGTTCGCAGAACGCAGCAACCGTTTCACTGTTTATCTCCTTTACTGTATTCCATGCGCATATGTATCCAAACACCCAGGCCAATCACTGGCCCTGAAGCGATGCCAATTCGCAGAGCCTGAGCCAGTAATGGCTGCCACTGCATACCTGATGGCATTTGCAGGATAAACTGGTAGTAGAGCCATACCCCAAAATGGACAAGTGCCACCGTGCAGGAGAGCGCCAGGAAGCAGCCTCCCATCAGAAATAAAAGCGTACTAAAGCCAGGTTTTTTTGTACTCACGGCTTATTTTCCTTGTTGATCCTGTGGTTTCTTATCAATTGCTTTCTGGATTACCGTCCCTGTCCCTTCAGAAACCGCGGCTCCAAAAGTGCTTCCCAGCATATCTGCGGCAGGTTTCGGCAATTTCGTACCCGCTGCGCCACTGATAATGGTCGACGTAGTGGCACCGGCAACGTTACCGACACCAGCGCCAGTAACAGCCCCAGTAGAATCTTGGTCACCCTTAATTTTACTGCCAACATAGGCTCCGCTCATCCCCCAAGCCTGGGTTGCTAGGAAGCTCTTCCCAGTGGTGACGGCGCTGACGCCTGTAGCAATTAAAGCATCGGTGTAACTTATTTTTTCACCCGGTTTCATCGTTATTACCTGATTATTAATATTGGCTGCACCACCGATGATTCCATTGACTGTGATTGCTCCTCCCGTCACTGTACTCCCTCCACCGAGTGTCAGGGCATTAACCATAAAGAAGCCCCAGGCTTGCAATAATGCTCTGACCGGATCCTGATTCTCGGAAAGGGTGCCTCTGTTATAGATGCGTAATGATTCACTGACCTGCTCAGGTGTTTTACCCTGCTCAATCTCATATTTGGCGAGTGACACCGCACCAGAACCCCAGGACATCATTCCAGGGCTTAACAAATCATTGTTGTCCACGGCATTTTTACTGGAATCATGTGCAGTGATAACACCAGAAGAAGTCTCCGTGCTGAGCCCGCCAGCAAGGGCTCCTGCTAGTGATGCCAGATTGCTAATCTTTGTGCGCTCTTCTGGTTTGAGATCTTCCGTTTTAACACCAGGGTATAAATATTCACGAATAGCACGTGCAGCGAGTTCTTCACTCGCCGCGCCTATGGCGCCTGCAGCAGCATTTGTTCCTGACAATTCCGCAACGACACCACCTAATACAGCATGTCCAATGGCATTTGCCGCAATTTGACCGGCTGTAGGGTTTTCATCAAAACCTACAGTCATGCCTTTGATTACTCCAGCCATATAAGGCGCAGCTCCGGCGGCTAGCGCTTTTGCTGGGTCTCCACCAGCCAGAGCAGTCATTGCAGCCGCAGCAGCTCGAACTCCACGGTCAAGATCACCCCCTGCCTTATACTGGTCACTCACGCTTTTATAAGCTTCTGTGTTTTTGACTCGATTCCAGTAAACATCACGCTTTTCTTTACCATCCCACTCCCCAGCTTCTTTAATTCCTGCATTGTTCGCCATAATCTGGCCTTGGGTGAGGGTAATATCGACAGCCTGATTCACAACATCACCAATTAAGCGCAATCGGCTTAGGCGCTGCTGTTCCTTCGCTTTATCGAAGATGGGGCTGATGCTTTGGTTAGCGTGCTCGACATCGCGGCTTAGCTCACTAACATCCTGCTGTTGATTGGCCTGATCGCGAATAATCAGCGACCCTGGTGAGAAAGCGGCATAGGTGGTGCCGGAAGCCTTCCCATCGCTGCCATCCGCGCCCAGACCATTGGCCGCCAGATTCTGCACGGCATTTTTCAGCAGATCCTGTGCACCTAGGCCGCCCGTGCTGATACCGACGCTGCTGTGCGATACCTCAAACTCGGCGCTATCGAGTTGTGTGTGTTAACAAGTCACGCAGGCAAACAGTGACAATATCTATCCCCTGATCCCGCTGTGCATCGG
>NZ_JACDRR010000012.1 GCF_013449375.1 Pectobacterium sp. CFBP8739
CCAACTGAGCTATTCCCGCTCGGGAAATCTTCACACAATGTTGAAGTTCTTTAATTGAAATTCTTCATCGTTATGGGGTGCGCATTATACGAGAAATCCGTTTAACCGCAAGCCCCAAAAAATGAAAATTTGTCTGACTGCTGATAAAAAAAACAATATGTTGATAAAACAGACACTCGCTGACAAAACAGACGGTGTTGCGTAGCGTTGTGGCGTCAATAGCAGCGGTTCGCTGCACATCACGCCCTACCCCGCTTGCTTCATCTACAACCGCAGAAAATTCTCACGGTAATAAGCCAGTTCCGCCAGTGATTCGCGAATGTCGTCCATCGCCTGATGCGTACCCTGCTTCTTAAAGGCTGTCAGGATTTCCGGCTTCCAGCGTCGCGCCAGCTCTTTGAGCGTGCTGACATCCAGATAGCGGTAGTGAAAGTAGGCTTCCAACTCCGGCATATAGCGGAACAGGAAGCGGCGATCCTGCCCAATGCTATTGCCACAGATCGGCGATTTACCCGCTGGCACCCATTTTTGTAGAAACGCCAGCGTTTCCAGCTCGGCGGCACGTTCATCCGTGGTGCTGGCTTTGACGCGATCCGTCAGGCCGCTGGCACCGTGTGTACGCACATTCCAGTCATCCATCAGCGCCAGTTGGCTGTCTGACTGGTGCACCGCCATGACCGGCCCTTCAGCCAACACGTTCAGATTAGCATCCGTCACCAGCGTTGCGATCTCAATGATGCGATCGCGATCCGGGTTCAGGCCGGTCATCTCGAGATCGATCCAGATCAGGTTATTTTCATCTACCATCGTGGGAATTCCTGTTGCGTGGGTGTTACTGTTGCCTTGTGCCCTGTCGTCGATACAAGGATACCAGTATCAATCTCAATGCTGATACCGATAAGGTGGTATCAGTTAATTAAAATCAAATAGGGTGTATTATAGTCCGTTCAAACGCGGCGGGCGATAACGCACTGCCGCGAACGATAAATCGTCTTAAGTGAGGCTCAGTGAGCAAAAAGAAACTGTCGAAAGGTCAGCAGCGTCGGGTTAGCGCAAACCATCAGCGTCGCCTGAAAAAAACGGAAAGCAAAGTTGAATGGGAAGATAGCCAACTGGGCGATGCGCAGGAAGGTATTATCATCAGCCGATTCGGTATGCACGCCGATGTGGAAGCCGCCGATGGTGTGGTGCACCGCTGCAACATTCGTCGGACCATTTCATCGCTGGTGACTGGCGACCGCGTCGTTTGGCGCCCTGGCCATGAATCACTCGCTGGCATCAGCGGGATCGTGGAAGCCGTTCACCCCCGTCATTCCGTCCTGACACGTCCTGACTATTACGATGGCATTAAGCCGATCGCCGCCAATATCGATCAGATCGTGATCGTCTCCGCGATCTTACCTGAACTGTCGCTGAACATTATCGATCGCTATCTGGTCGCCTGCGAAACGCTGGAGATCGAACCGCTGATCGTACTGAACAAAATTGACCTGCTGGATGACGAATCCCGTCAGTTTGTTGATAAATTGATGGATATCTACCGCGCGCTCAACTATCGCGTGCTGATGGTGTCCAGCCATACTCAACAAGGTATCCCTGAGCTGGAACAGGCGCTCACCGACCGTATTAGTATTTTCGCCGGACAATCAGGCGTAGGGAAATCCAGCCTGCTTAACGCGCTGCTCGCACTGGATGAAGAACGGATTCTGGTGAATGAGGTTTCCGATACCTCAGGATTGGGACAGCACACCACCACCGCCTCCCGACTTTACCATTTTCCGCACGGCGGCGACGTCATCGACTCACCGGGCGTGCGCGAATTTGGTCTGTGGCATCTGGAACCCGAACAGGTTACGCGCGGTTTCATCGAACTACGCAAATACATCGGTTCGTGTAAATTCCGCGATTGTAAACATGAAAACGATCCGGGCTGCGCCATTAACGCCGCGCTGGAGCGCGGAGAGATTGCCGTAGAGCGCTATGATAACTATCACCGAATTCTGGAAAGCATGGCGCAAGTAAAAACGCGTAAAGGCTTTTCAGATACAGATAACTGACATTTATCATGACCATCGTTACAATGCGCCCCCTTTGAGAGTTTACGAATCCGCTGACTCTCTTCTGGGCTACCGCTGGCAACGTCAGGCGAGTTTCCCAGACTGTTTATTTTATGGCGCACTATTAATACAAGAGGCTCACCGTGCTGGATAATATCAAAATCAAATTACAGTATTGGCTTCCCAAGATCTGGCTAACCCGCTTAGCGGGCTGGGGGGCCAATAAGCGAGCGGGAAAGCTCACAAAGCTGGTGATCGATCTGTTTGTCCGCCAGTACAACGTCAACATGCAGGAAGCGCAGCAACCAGATACCACATCCTATCGCACGTTTAACGAATTTTTCGTTCGCCCTCTGCGCCCAGGCGTTCGGCCTGTCGATCCTCATGCACACCGTCTGGTGCAACCTGCTGACGGCGTGCTGTCGCAATTTGGCCCCATTACCGACGGCAAGCTGATTCAGGCGAAGAACCACGACTACTCGCTGGAAGCGCTGCTGGCCGGTAACTATATGATGGCCGATCTGTTCCGCGATGGTCTGTTCGCCACCATTTATCTTTCACCGCGTGATTATCACCGCCTCCACATGCCGTGCGACGGCGTGCTGCGCGAGATGATTTATGTGCCGGGCGATCTGTTCTCCGTCAATCTGCTGACGGCCGATAACGTGCCGAATCTGTTTGCGCGTAACGAACGCGTCATTTGCCTGTTTGATACAGAATTCGGCCCATTGGCACAAATTCTGGTCGGTGCGACCATTGTCGGCAGTATCGAAACCGTGTGGTCAGGCGTGGTGACACCACCGCGTGAAGGCATTATCAAGCGCTGGACTTACCCGCAGGCAGGTGAAGAAGGTGCCGTCGTGCTGACGAAAGGCGAGGAAATGGGCCGCTTCAAGCTGGGCTCAACCGTGATTAACCTGTTTGCCGCAGGTAATAATCTCCAATTTGCCGCCCACCTGAATAACATGAGTGTGACCCGTATGGGTGAACCGTTTGCCGAAGTCCGTCAGGACGATTCAACGCCTGTCGTCTTCCCGGAAGGAACCGAGCTGGCAACCAACGACGCCACACCGTCTGAAGCAATTCAGGCTGAAGGACAAAATACTGCGGCTGACGCATCCGGCCATACGGGTCACAAACCTGACGCACCATAAATAGCGTCCGATTTTAGTCGCTTGTAAAAGTGTTGTTTGTAATAAGGTAGCTAGCGTGCGTCTGATTCTGACTTTTCTTCTGGGATGTTTATTATCAACTGCCACGTTGGCGGCCACAGCGCCCAATGAGGCGCAGCTACGCCAGCAGCTACAGCAGGCGGAAGCCAACAAAGGTGCAGCCGATCAGGCAAAAGTCGTTGAAGAATATCAGGCTGCACTGAGCACCCTACAGGATCGCAAAGAGGCGCTGGAACGCGCCACACAATATCAGCGCGTTATTGATGATTTCCCCAAACTGGTTCAGGAACTGCGTCGCCAGCTTAATGCCGAAGACGGCAAACCCTCGTCGATTCCAGAGGGGCTTTCCAGCAACGATCTTGAACAGCAGTTGTTGCAAACGAGCAGCCAACTGCTGGAACAAGCCCGCCAGCTCCAACAGGAGCAGGATCGGCTGCGTGAAATCAGTGATTCACTGAGCCAGCTTCCGCAGCAGCAAACCGAAGCCAGCCGCATGCAAAGCGATGCGGAACGCCGTATTCAGTCTCTTGGCACGCCAGCCACGCCGCTGGGGCAAGCGCAGCTCGTCGCGCTTCAGGCCGAATCCGCGCTACGTAAAAGCCGGGTGGACGAACTGGAGCTGGCGCAGCTTTCCGCCAGCAATCGTCAGGAACTGTCTCGGCTACGTGTCGAGCTGTATAAAAAACGCCACGACAGACTGGACCTGCTGCAACAGGATTTACGCAGTAGGCTTAATAATCTACGTCAGCGTGAAGCCGAGCAGGCATTAGAGCGCACAGAGTTGCTCGCTGAACAAAGCGGCGATTTACCCAACGTCATCAGCAAGCAGCTACAGATTAACCGTGAGCTCTCCGTCGCGCTGAACCAACAGGCACAGCGGATGGATCTGATCGCTTCTCAACAGCGTCAGGCTGCCACGCACACCATTCAGGTTCGCCAGGCGCTAAGCACGATCCGCGAACAGGCACAGTGGCTCGGCATCTCACCGATATTGGGAGAAACGTTACGGGCACAGATAGCGCGCCTGCCGGAAATGCCCAAACCTCAGTTGCTGGATAGCGACATGGCGCAGCTGCGCGTACAGCGTCTGCATTTTGAAGACCTGATCAACAAACCGCAGGATCTTGATAAAGCCAAGCAGGACAACGGCGATCCGCTGACCAGCGCACAGCAACGTATTCTGACCGACCAGATGCGAACTCAGCGCGACCTGCTGACTTCACTGATCTCCGGCTGTGACTCACAGATATTGGAACTGACCAAACTCAAAGTCGCCAATAACCAACTGGCGGATGCGTTGACCGAAACACGGGAAGCAGCCCATCGCGATCTGTTCTGGGTGGCCGACGTCAACCCCGTAACGTTCGCTTACCCACTCAAATTAGTGCAAGATCTGACGCGTCTGCTGTCACTGGATACGCTGACGCAGTTGGGTAGCGCGCTGGTCATGATGGTCACCAGTCAGGAAACCGTGTTGCCGCTACTGGGCGCACTGCTGCTGGTGGGATTCAGCATCAGCTCCCGTCGTCACTATCATGCGTTTATGGAGCGCGCCAGCAGTCGCGTCGGCAAGGTCACGCTCGATCACTTTATGCTGACGCTGCGTACCGTATTCTGGTCCATCCTTACCGCTCTGCCACTACCGGTACTCTGGGCAGCGCTGGGCTACGGGCTGCAAAACGCCTGGCCTTATCCGATTGCCGTCGCCATCGGCGACAGCGTGACCGCCACCGTGCCGTTGATGTGGCTGGTGATGATTAGCGCCTCATTCGCGCATCCGCAGGGGCTGTTCATCGTCCACTTCCGCTGGTCGCCGGAGCGCGTCGCCAGAGCGATGCGCTACTATCGCCTTTCCATCGCCTTTATCGTACCGCTGATTATGGCGCTGATTACGTTCGATAAGCTCAACGATCGCGAGTTTTCCAGCACGCTGGGGCGGCTCTGTTTCATCCTGCTCTGTATGGCGTTGAGCCTGGTCACGACTGGGTTAAAACGCGCCGGTATCCCGCTGTATCTGGATAAAGAAGGTTCAGGGGAAAACTCTGTCAACCGTGCGATGTGGAGCATACTGATCGCCATACCGCTGATAGCCGCTCTCGCCTCCTGCATCGGTTATCTGGCAACCGCACAGGCGCTGCTGGCACGTTTGGAAACCTCCGTCTCCATCTGGTTCTTCCTGCTGGTGGTCTACCACATTATTCGCCGTTGGATGCTGATTCAGCGACGCCGTATCGCCTTCGACCGCGCCAAACAGCGGCGTTCAGAGATTCTGGCGCAGCGTGCCAAAGGTGAAGAAGATGCGCCGTCTGCATCATCCCATGAAAACAGTTCGGAAGCGGTGGAAGAACCCGTCGTCGATCTGGA
Organism: Pectobacterium sp. CFBP8739; assembly: GCF_013449375.1. Lineage (GTDB taxonomy): Bacteria > Pseudomonadota > Gammaproteobacteria > Enterobacterales > Enterobacteriaceae > Pectobacterium. Next base: position 5,594 of record NZ_JACDRR010000012.1, read on the forward strand.
CGCCATCAGCGCCAAATCCCTGCAACTGGTGCGATCCATTCTGACGCTGATCGCGCTGGTTTCCGTTATCGCGCTGTGGTCGGAAATTCACTCCGCCTTCGCTTTCCTAGAAAATATCAGCCTGTGGGATGTTTCCAGCACGGTCAAAGGTGTGGAGAGCGTACAGTCGATTACGCTAGGCTCGGTGCTGATCGCCATTCTGATCTTTATTATTACCGCACAACTGGTGCGTAACCTGCCCGCCCTGCTGGAGCTGGCGATCCTCCAGCATCTCGATCTGTCGCCGGGCAGCGGCTATGCCATTACCACCATCAGCAAATATATTCTGATGCTGATCGGCTGTCTGATGGGGTTCTCACTCATCGGGATCGAATGGTCGAAGCTGCAATGGCTGGTGGCTGCACTGGGTGTGGGGCTCGGGTTCGGTTTGCAGGAGATCTTCGCCAATTTCATCTCTGGCCTGATCATCCTGTTTGAGAAACCGATCCGTATCGGCGATACCGTTACGATCCGCGATCTCACCGGTAGTGTCATGCGCATTAATACCCGTGCCACCACCATTTCCGACTGGGACCGCAAAGAAATCATCGTGCCAAACAAGGCATTTATTACCGAGCAGTTTATCAACTGGTCGCTGTCGGATTCCGTCACGCGTGTTGTGCTGACGGTGCCGGCTCCGGCGGACGCAAACAGCCAGGAAGTCACGGAACTGCTGATGGATGCGGTAAAGCGCTGTTCGCTGATTCTGGATACGCCAGAGCCAGAAGCCTTTCTGGTTGACCTGCAACAGGGCATTCAGATTTTCGAGCTGCGCGTGTTCGCCGCCGAAATGGGGCACCGTATGCCGCTGCGCCATGAGTTGCACCAGTTGATTCTGGAAAACTATCGCAAGCACAATCTGGATCTCCCTTTCCCACCGTTCCAGGTGAGAATGGACAATCTGTCGCGCAGTGGAAGAACGCTGACGCCACGGCAGCGGACGCCAGGGAGCTTATAACTTACAAGAAGGGCAGATGGGCGGCAGCCAGATATGGCACCGCCCTGGATCAGATGGATTACGCGCGTTCTACCGAGAACGCAATCACGTCACTCAACTTCTCGGCATTTAGCGCCAGCATGATCAAACGATCCACGCCTAACGCAACACCTGCACACTCCGGCAGACCGTGTTTCAACGCCGCCAGCAGATTTTCATCAATCGGCTGCTGTGGCAAATCACGTGCGGCGCGCTTACGGTTATCCTGCTCAAAGCGCTGACGCTGCTCATCGGCATCGGTCAATTCACGGAAGCCGTTCGCCAGCTCGATCCCCTTAAAATAAACTTCAAAACGCTCGGCGACGCGATGATCTTCCGAACTGATCTCGGCCAACGAAGCCTGGGTGGCCGGAAAATGGTAGACAAACGCCGGTTTGTCGCGCCCGATGTGCGGCTCCACGCCAAAGGTAAACAGCATCTGTACCAGCGAATCGCGATCGTCTTCGCGGCAGGCGAGATCGCCCACCCCAATTTTTTCTGCCGCTTCACGCAGTTGCGCTTTGTCGACAGACAGAGGGTCAATCTCCAGATGACGTAGAAAAGCTTGCTGATAGGAGAGCATCTCCGCGCTTTCACAATCCAGTACCTGCTGCAACAGATCATCGACCTCATTCATCAGGCGGTACATATCATAGTGAGGGCGATACCATTCCAGCATGGTGAATTCAGGGTTGTGGTGTCGGCCTGACTCTTCATTGCGGAAGCTGCGACACAGCTGAAAGATTGGCCCGCTGCCAGCAGCCAGTAGACGTTTCATGTGGTATTCCGGGCTGGTCATCAAATACAGCGTCATACCATCTGCAGCACCGGGACCAACGAAACGGGTCTGGAACGGGTATAAAAAAACATCCGTTACCGTGGCCTGGCTCATGGCGGGCGTTTCGACCTCCAATACACCACGATCGGTGAAAAAGCGCCGGATAGTGGCAATGATCGACGCTCGTTTCAACAAATTAGCGACAGAAGCACTAGGTTGCCAACTTGTCGTCTCGCTCATGGTTCTTACTCCAAAGTCAAACAGGGGGTGCAGTCTACCCGCATCAGCCCAAATTTCCAGCAGAAAAAAGGTCCGTTGCGGGTTTCAGCACGGTATGTTCTGCCTTTTAGGAGAAGGTAATCAGGAGCGCAGCCGTAAATTATACCTTGTGGACCCTTTCCCATATCCATGTCGAAAAGGTTATTAAAGAAATAAAAGTATTCTTTCTTCCTAAATAAGTCTTTCGATCACGTTTTTATCAATAAATACAAGACTTGCTGAAAAAATGACAAAATGCAGGATTACATCAAGTTTCACCTACCTATTATTCGGTATCATTATTCCCATACAAAAATTATAGGTTTATCTATTCTTTATATCTCTATCACATAATTTTCAGCGAGTTTGATATTAAGCTCGGATATAAAGACAGAAATAAATAGATATTATTTTTTTATTTTAACTTAATTAACTGGAGGAATGCATTGCAAACCTTTAATGCCGATTTGGCTATTATCGGGGCCGGTGGTGCTGGCCTACGAGCGGCAATTGCTGCCGCAGAAGCCAACCCTCAACTGAAAATTGCACTGATCTCGAAAGTCTACCCAATGCGTAGCCATACCGTGGCGGCAGAAGGTGGGTCAGCAGCAGTGACTCAGGAACACGATAGTTTCGATTATCACTTCAACGACACCGTCTCCGGTGGCGACTGGCTGTGCGAACAAGACGTGGTTGAACACTTCGTCAAACACTGCCCAGAAGAGATGATTCAACTGGAACAGTGGGGCTGCCCTTGGAGCCGTAAACCGGATGGTTCTGTCAACGTTCGCCGCTTTGGCGGAATGAAGATCGAACGTACCTGGTTTGCCGCCGATAAAACCGGCTTCCACATGCTGCATACGCTGTTCCAAACCTCCCTTAAATATCCGCAAATCCAACGTTTTGATGAGCACTTTGTCCTCGACGTTCTGGTCGATGACGGCCAGGCGCGCGGTCTTGTTGCCATCAATATGATGGAAGGTTCGCTGGTTCAGATCCGCGCGAATGCCGTGGTACTAGCAACAGGCGGCGCAGGTCGCGTGTACCGTTACAATACCAACGGCGGCATCGTCACCGGCGACGGTATGGGCATGGCGTTCCGCCACGGCGTACCGCTGCGTGATATGGAATTCGTTCAGTATCACCCGACGGGTTTGCCCGGTTCCGGTATCCTGATGACAGAAGGCTGTCGCGGCGAAGGCGGCATCATGGTCAACAAAGACGGCTACCGTTACCTGCAAGACTACGGAATGGGACCGGAAACACCGCTCGGTCAACCGAAGAACAAATACATGGAGCTGGGGCCACGCGATAAAGTTTCGCAGGCGTTCTGGCACGAATGGCGCGCTGGCCGCACCGTCTCAACCCCGTTGGGCGATGTGGTTTATCTCGATCTTCGCCATCTCGGTGAGAAGAAGCTTCTGGAACGTCTGCCTTTCATCTGCGAACTGGCAAAAGCTTATGTCGGCGTCGATCCGGTGAAAGAGCCGATTCCTATTCGTCCTACCGCGCACTACACCATGGGCGGCATTGAAACCGATCAAAACTGCGAAACTCGCATCAAGGGTCTCTTCGCCGTCGGCGAATGCTCCTCTGTTGGCTTGCACGGCGCGAATCGTCTGGGTTCCAATTCGCTGGCCGAACTGGTGGTCTTCGGGCGCGTTGCAGGTGAACACGCCGTACAGCGCGCACAGGCAGCAGCACCCGCCAACGGTGCGGCGCTGGATGCGCAAACGCGCGACATCGAACAGCGTTTGCATGACCTGATGAATCAGGAAGGCACCGAAAGCTGGGCGAAAATCCGCGACGAAATGGGTATGTCGATGGAAGAAGGTTGTGGTATTTACCGCACCACCGATCTGATGCAGAAAACCGTCGATAAGATTGCTGAGCTGAAAGAGCGCTTCAAACGCGTGAAAATCACCGACCGCTCCAGCGTGTTCAACACCGATCTGCTGTACACCGTTGAGCTGGGTCACAGCCTGGATGTGGCGGAATGTATGGCGCACTCGGCGATCAACCGTAAAGAGTCTCGCGGCGCTCACCAGCGTCTGGATGAAGGTTGCACCGAGCGTGATGACGTTAACTTCCTGAAGCATACGCTGGCGTTCTATAACCCAGAAGGCGCACCACGTCTGGAGTATAGCGATGTGAAGATTACCAAACTTCCACCGGCAAAACGCGTATACGGTGCAGAAGGTGATGCGCAGGAAGGCAGCAAAAAGGAGCAGGCGAATGGCTGAGACGATCAAAACCCTGAAAATGGAAGTCATGCGCTATAACCCTGAACAGGACAATGAACCCTATTTTGAAACGTTCGATGTCCCGTACAACACGCAGACTTCCCTGCTGGATGCGTTGGGTTATATCAAAGATAACCTAGCACCGGACCTCTCCTATCGCTGGTCCTGCCGTATGGCGATCTGTGGTTCCTGCGGCATGATGGTCAATAACGTCCCTAAATTGGCCTGTAAAACGTTCCTGCGTGACTACACCAAGGGTCTGAAGGTCGAAGCGCTAGGCAACTTCCCCATCGAGCGCGACTTAGTGGTCGATATGACCCACTTCATCGAGAGTCTGGAAGCCATCAAGCCGTATATCATCGGCAACGATCGTAAACCATCTGACGGCCCGAACAAGCAGACTCCGGCGCAAATGGCGAAGTATCACCAGTTCTCCGGCTGTATTAACTGTGGTTTGTGCTACGCGGCATGTCCGCAATTTGGCCTGAACCCTGAGTTCATCGGCCCGGCGGCGATTACGCTGGCGCACCGTTATAACCTGGACAACCGCGATCATGGTAAGAAAGAACGTATGCCGCAGTTGAACGGTAATAACGGCGTGTGGAGCTGTACGTTTGTGGGCTACTGCTCAGAAGTGTGTCCAAAACACGTCGACCCAGCCGCTGCAATCCAGCAAGGCAAAGTCGAGAGCGCGAAAGACTTCATGATCGCCATGCTGAAACCACAATAAGGGAGGGACAATGATGACATCTAAACGTAAAGCGTATGTTCGCGACATGTCGCCGACCTGGTGGAAAAAGCTGGGATTTTACCGCTTTTATATGCTGCGTGAGGGGACGGCAGTCCCCGCCGTCTGGTTTAGCATCGTACTGATGTGTGGCGTCTTCGCACTGAAGAACGGGCCGGAAAGCTGGGCACACTTTGTCAGCTTCCTGCAAAACCCACTGGTGCTGCTGATTAACATCGTTGCACTACTGGCCGCCGTGCTGCACACCAAGACCTGGTTTGAACTGGCGCCAAAAGCCAGCATCATCATCGTTAAAGATGAAAAAATGGGGCCAGAGCCACTCATTAAAGGGCTGTGGGCTGTCACCGTGGTGGTAACCGTAGCCGTTCTGGCGATCGCCTTACTATTCTGAACAGGAGAAATAACGTGATTAACCCAACGCCAAAACGTTCTGACGAACCGCCTTTCTGGGGCCTGTTCGGCGCCGGTGGGATGTGGAGCGCGTTCTTCGCCCCAGTGATTATTCTGTTGGTCGGCGTGATGTTGCCTCTGGGGCTGTTCCCAGACGCGCTAACCTATGAACGCATCGCCGCGTTCAGCCAGAGCTTTATCGGCCGCGTCTTTTTGCTGCTGATGATTGTGCTTCCGCTCTGGTGTGGTTTACACCGCATCCACCACGCGATGCATGACCTGAAAATCCACGTTCCTGCCGGAAAATGGGTGTTCTACGGTCTGGCGGCAATCCTAACTGTGGTGACCGTCATCGGCGTCGTCACGCTGTAGAAGTCACATCGGCAAATTTGTACCTCACGGCCTGCACACATCGTCGCAGGCCGTTTTATTTCCGCACCTGCACGCCTCATCGTCTACACTGGAACAGTGATGAAAACGATGAGATGTCAATATGATGCACTTTAACGCTATTCGCTTTAACACGCTTTTCTTCAAACCCCTGTTACTCACCATCAAGCGCTGCGGAAAAGCCTGCATTGCCGCGCTGGTGGCACTCTTTTCTGTCGCCTGTAGCGTAACGCCGCCCGATAACGTCACCGTCGTGGAAAATTTTGACGTCAATCGCTACCTCGGCACATGGTACGAGATCGCTCGTCTCGACCATCGCTTTGAACGCCATCTGGAACGCGTGACAGCAACCTACAGCCTACGGGATGATGGCGGCATCAAAGTAATCAACCGTGGTTTTAACGTCGAAAAACAGGAATGGAAAGAAAGTACCGGGAAAGCCTATTTCACCGGTTCGCCTCAGCGTGGCGCGCTAAAAGTGTCGTTCTTCGGGCCATTTTATGGCGGTTACAACATTATTGAGCTGGATGACGATTACCGCTATGCCCTGATTTGTGGGCCGAACCGTGACTATCTGTGGATTCTCTCACGCACGCCAACGCTGGATGTCGCGACACGCGACAAACTGGTCGCCACAGCCAAACACTACGGCTTCCCGACAGAAGCACTTATCTGGGTCAATCAGTAACCTGACGATGTTGGCCGCCATGCGGCCAACACACAAGCCGCTTGAAAAATGATGGGTATGGCTATTACTGGGCGCTGCGCTGAATAGCCTTCCCACCCGCCTCAACATCTTGTCCAATACCACGAGTGGTATTACACCCGACCACCGCAGAGAGAATAACCAGAGAGAAAATGGCAACACACGCTTTCTTCAACATACTCGCTTCCTTCTTTATGAGAGTAGGATTTCAACGGTACGAAAGGACTGCTTGTTAAGCGTAGCCAATTTTGATGCTTGTGACGGTTTTTTCGGATGAGGAGAGAGGAAAGCCAAAAGAGGATATCAACGAAGCGAAAAAATCAAAAAGCCACCCTGACAGAAGGCTAATACGGTTCACTTAAGCATGGATTTAGGGGGAAACACGGTGATGAGGTTCCCGCAGGGATACCTCGCACCGTGGTCGCCCCCGGTATCTCGATCCTTAAACGATCGGCATTACCCTCACAGAAGGCGGCATTTCCAGATACATTACTTAACGCGTGAAACGTACTCACCAGAACGCGTGTCAACTCTGACCACTTCGCCGATCTGTACGAACAATGGCACTTTAACGACCGCGCCGGTGCTCAGCGTTGCTGGCTTACCACCAGTACCTGCGGTATCGCCTTTCAGGCCTGGATCGGTATCGGTGATTTCAGCTTCGATAAAGTTCGGCGGCTGAACGGCGATAGGACGACCATCCCACAGGGTAACGATACATTCAGCGTTGTCCTGCAACCATTTTGCAGAATCACCCACGGTTTTCTCTTCAACCTGATGCTGTTCAAACGTCTCAGGGTGCATGAAGTGGTAGAACTCACCATCGTTATACAGGTAGTTCATGTTGGTATCTACAACATCTGCGCCTTCTGCAGAATCGGTAGATTTGAAGGTTTTCTCAACGCGAGAACCCGTCAACAGACGACGCATTTTTACGCGAGCAAAAGCCTGGCCTTTACCCGGCTTAACAAATTCACTGGATTCGATGGCATACGGCTCGCCTTCGAACATGATTTTAAGACCGGAACGGAAATCGTTGCTAGAATAAGTCGCCATAAAGGCCCTCTACAATTTAATACTGGTACGAAGCCAAAAAAATGGCACACATTGTAACCCTAAATATACCTTCCAGAGAAGATTGGTTGCAGCAACTTGCAGACGTAATTACCGATCCTGATGAATTACTGCAACTTTTGGCACTGAACGATCACGCTAAACTCCGACAAGGTAACGATGCACGCAGGCTTTTTGCTCTGCGAGTACCGCGCGCATTCGCTGCACGGATGCAAAAAGGTAATCCTGACGATCCGTTGCTGCTACAGGTATTAACCGCACGCGAGGAGTTTACTGCCACGCCAGGCTTCACCCACGACCCGCTTGATGAGCAACACAGCGTCGTGCCGGGCCTGCTGCACAAATATCACAACCGCGCGTTATTGCTGGTGAAAGGCGGTTGCGCGGTGAACTGTCGCTACTGCTTCCGCCGTCATTTTCCGTACCAGGATAATCAGGGCAACAAGGCAAATTGGCGTCAGGCTCTGGATTATATCCGCCAGCATCCCGAACTGGATGAAATCATTTTTTCCGGCGGCGACCCGCTAATGGCCAAAGACCACGAGCTAGACTGGCTGATCACCGAACTGGAAACTATCCCTCATCTGAAACGCCTGCGCATTCACAGCCGCTTACCTGTGGTTATTCCTGCCCGCATCACCGACGCACTGTGCGATCGCCTGTCACGCAGTTCGCTTCAGGTATTGCTGGTGACGCATATTAATCATCCGCAGGAAATTGATCCTGACTTAACACAAAGTATGGCGCGTTTGCGCCGCGCTGGCGTGACACTACTCAACCAAAGTGTGCTGCTGCGTGGGGTGAATGACAGCGCAGAGACACTTGCTCAACTCAGCAATGCCTTATTTGATGCGGGTATTCTGCCTTATTACCTGCATGTACTGGACAAAGTTCAAGGGGCTGCGCATTTTCTGGTGGATGACAACGAGGCACGCCTCTTGGTTAAAGCGCTAATGAAGCAGGTATCAGGCTATCTGGTGCCGCGTCTGGCACGGGAAATCGGTGGAGAAGCCAGCAAAACGCCGCTGGATTTAGGGATGAAGCAACATCAGGACGATACTGAGCGATTACGTTGACTGAGTAAGTAAACACGACAGTGAGAGCGGATTGTCCCGCTCTCACTGGGTTTTTCTTAGCTTAAGGACACTTGTAAACGCTGCCGTTCATTTTACTGTCCAGCGGCGCAAAGCTTGACCAGAAGGTCTCACTCGGACTGGTTGCGCCATAGACAGTATTGCCTCCCATCGCCGCCGCTTTATTACGCAGATCGTTCGCCGCACCGCGCATAGCACTTCCGTCGCCATGATTGCCTGACAGCCAGTTGGATTGGCTACCGCTGGCTTGCCCTAAAAGCTGACATTCGCTTCCTGGTTTGGTATCCGTGAACGTCACGGTTTGTCCGGCTGCGCTGAGTTGATTGGAGCTACTGCAACCCGCCACTAATAGTGCGGCGGATAGCCCCAACAGAATACGAATCTGCATATCTTCCTCCTTGCGATTGAAAAACCAAAGGGCATAGGCCCGATTAGCTACGCCACGCCTTGAAGCGGTTGATCAGCCCGTTGGTGGAGCTGTCATGGCTGTCGATCGTACTGTCATTCTCCAGCTCTGGCAGAATACGGTTCGCCAATTGTTTACCTAACTCCACGCCCCACTGATCGAACGTGAAGATGTTCAGAATCGCGCCCTGAGTAAAAATCTTATGCTCATACAACGCAATCAGCGCACCCAAGCTGTACGGCGTAATTTCGCGCAGCAGGATGGAGTTGGTCGGGCGGTTGCCTTCAAAGACTTTAAACGGTGCCACGTGTTCCACGTCTTTGGCACTTTTACCGGCCGCAGCAAATTCCGCTTCCACCACGTCACGGCTCTTACCAAACGCCAACGCTTCCGTCTGTGCAAAGAAGTTCGACAGCAGCTTGCTGTGGTGATCGCTCAATGGGTTATGGCTAATTGCTGGCGCAATGAAATCACACGGAACCAGTTTGGTGCCCTGATGGATCAACTGGTAGAACGCATGCTGGCCATTCGTGCCCGGCTCACCCCAGATAATCGGCCCAGTCTGGTAATCCACCGGATTGCCGTTGCGATCGACATATTTTCCGTTAGATTCCATATTTCCCTGCTGGAAATAGGCCGCGAAACGGTGCATATACTGGTCATACGGCAGAATCGCTTCGGTTTCGGCACCGAAGAAATTGTTGTACCAAATGCCGATCAGCGCCAGCAGCACAGGCAGGTTTTTCTCCGCTGGCGTGGAAGCAAAATGCTTGTCCATCGCGTGAGCGCCGCTGAGCAGTTTTTCAAAGTTTTCAAAGCCCAGAGAAAGAATGATCGACAGCCCAATCGCCGACCACAGGGAGTAGCGTCCGCCCACCCAGTCCCAGAATTCGAACATGTTGTTGGTATCAATGCCAAATTCGCCGACGGCTTTCGCGTTGGTAGACAGCGCAGCAAAGTGCTTGGCAACATGTTTCTCATCCTGCGCCGTGTTCAGGAACCAGTCGCGTGCGCTGTGCGCGTTGGTCATGGTTTCCTGCGTGGTGAAGGTTTTTGACGCGACGAGGAACAGCGTGGTTTCAGGGTTCAGCGGCTTCAACGTTTCAGCGATATGCGTGCCGTCAACGTTGGAGACAAAGTGCATGTTGAGGTGATTTTTATACGGTTTCAGCGCCTCCGTTACCATGAATGGGCCCAGATCGGAGCCACCGATACCGATGTTAACCACGTCGGTAATGGTTTTGCCGGTATAGCCTTTCCACTCACCACCAATCACGCGTTCGCTGAAATCTTTCATCTTCGCCAGCACCGCGTTGACTTCCGGCATCACATCTTTGCCATCCACCAGAATCGGCGTGTTGCTACGGTTACGCAGGGCAACGTGCAGAACGGCACGGTCTTCCGTGCGGTTGATTTTCTCGCCGGCAAACATGGACTGAATCGCCGCAGACAGGTCGGTTTCCCGTGCCAGCGCGTGCAGTTTCTCCATCGTTTCTGCCGTGATGCGGTTTTTGGAGTAATCCACCAGCATCTGATCGTCGAACGTCGCGGAAAAATGCGCGAAACGATCGCTATCTTGTGCAAATAGCTCGCTGATTTGCACCTCTTTCATCGCGTCAAAATGGTGTTGTAATGCCTGCCAGGCGGCAGTTTGGCTTGGATTAATATTTTTCATAATGCGACTTTCTCTCTAAGCATGAGTTCAAAGTGACTGAATCGATTGTATCCCTTAAAATTCAGATTGAGATCCCTTTTCTTGCTAAAAGCGGTTCATGCCGTTTTGTTTATTGACAGAAACCGCATAACCCGTTATTTGTAACACCGTACTTGCACACTCGGTGTGCAAGCCAGAAGAGGCGCATCGCCCAGGTAAGATGTCGGAGGAACCGTAATCCGCTGATGATATCCGAGGGGGAGCGATGCCGAGATGCGGTGAAAATACGGTTTTCACCCTATCGACTACAGAGGCTGAATCCTCTGGGTTGTCACCGGATTTGTCCTGATGGACATCCAGCAAGGTGGAGCGCTTCTGGGTGTATCGTAGTCATTTTTTCTACGCCTGCCCCCTACTTTTGCTCTCCCCCTGTGCCAAGGCTGATTAATGGAATGCTGTTTACTGAAAAACAGCCTACCCCCTGACACGAGGTTTTTTGACATGTCTGCAACTGAAGTCTCCGCAAACGCGAATTCTACCGTTATTGCCAAATTTGGCGGCACCAGCGTGGCGGACTTTGACGCCATGAATCGCAGTGCCGATGTGGTGTTATCCAATCCGAATGTGCGCGTTGTGGTGCTGTCGGCGTCGGCAGGTATCACGAATTTACTGGTCGCGCTCGCAGAAGGGTTAGCTCCGGAAGCGCGCGCCGAGCATCTGGCGAAAATCCGCCAGATCCAATACGCCATCATCGATAAACTAACCAATCAAAACGTTATTCGCGATGAAATTGACCGCATGCTGGACAACGTCACCACGCTGTCTGAAGCGGCGGCGCTTGCCACATCGAACGCCCTGACCGATGAACTGGTCAGCCACGGCGAACTGATGTCTACCCTGCTGTTTGTCGAGATTCTGCGCCAGCGTGATGTCGTGGCAGAATGGTTCGATGTGCGCAAAATCATGCGCACCGACGATCACTTTGGCCGTGCACAGCCGGACTGCGACGTGCTGGGCGAACTGACGCGCAGCCAGTTGCAGCCACGTCTTGAGCAAGGTCTGGTGATTACACAGGGCTTCATCGGCAGTGAGGCGAAAGGCCGCACGACTACACTGGGTCGCGGCGGTAGTGATTATACGGCGGCGCTGCTGGGCGAAGCCCTCAACGTCAGCCGGATTGACATCTGGACTGATGTGCCTGGCATCTACACCACCGATCCTCGCGTGGTGCCGACAGCAAAACGCATCGACCAGATCATGTTTGAAGAAGCGGCCGAAATGGCGACATTTGGCGCGAAAGTCCTGCACCCAGCCACGTTGCTGCCTGCGGTACGTAGCGATATCCCTGTATTCGTCGGCTCCAGTAAAGATCCGGCCGCTGGTGGTACGCTGGTGTGCAATAAAACCGAAAACCCGCCGCTGTTCCGCGCGCTAGCGCTGCGTCGTAAACAAACGCTGCTTAAGCTGTATAGTCTGAACATGCTGCACGCACGCGGTTTTCTGGCCGAAGTGTTCAGCATTCTGGCACGTCACAACATCTCCGTTGACCTGATCACCACATCAGAAGTCAACGTCGCGCTGACGCTCGACACCACCGGTTCCACCTCCACGGGCGACAGCCTGCTGTCCAGCGCCCTGCTGACTGAACTGTCATCACTGTGTCGTGTCGAGGTTGAAGAGAATCTGTCGCTGGTCGCGCTGATCGGCAACAATCTGTCTCAGGCCTGTGGCGTCGGGAAGGAAGTGTTTGGCGTACTGGAACCTTTCCGCATTCGCCTGATCTGCTACGGTGCCAGCAGCAACAACCTGTGTTTCCTGGTTCCTGGCGACGACGCCGAACGCGTGGTACAGACGCTGCACCGCAGCCTGTTCGAGTAGATTCACGACGTCTAGTCTGTCTCTTCGTCATATTCTTATGCAGACGCGGATTTTGCCGTTATTCGGCGTAAAAAATTATGCTGAGGAGATGGCTGGCTTAGGATGAGCCGCATGGACGCGGCGAAAGCTTGCGCCACGCATGGAGCGTGTCGCAAGCGGTCCGTTAAGCCCGATATCGACGAAGGCACCGCGTCAGCGGCATAATTTCCGCCGAAAGCCTGGGGTCACGGGGCGAGCGGCGTCTGAGCCGTCCCGTGTCGGGCGCGTGCTACGAGGTAGCATGAAAATGGCAGCATTATCGCGCACGAAACTATCTCTCAATCAGCATAAAAATAGACGGCTGTATCCAGTGAAACCCCACAAAGAGAATCACAGCGTCAGCGGTGATTCTTCGCGTTCTTCCTCACCATCCTGCTGCACAATCAAGACGTTATACGCCACTGCGCAGAACAGTGAATTCAGTCGGTTCATGTCCCCGAGTAAGCTCAAATGGAGCGAACTGGTTTCCAGGCTCTGTACGTTGTGCTGATGTAAACGATCAACATGCGCATGGGCATAACGACGGTTCATAATGCGGAAGCGGTGTTTGGCACGGCGCAGGCGTTTCGCGCTAGTGACATCCTCCGACAGGAAAACCGACAGTCCCAGACGCAGATTCGCCAGCAGCTGTTCATGTAGATGGTTCAACTCTTCCAGACCCTGCGCGGAAAATGCCATACGTACACCGGAGGAATGATTGGCGATGTCGTCTGCCATGCGCTCGATAATATCTCCCGCCTGCTCCAGATTCAGCGCCACTTCGATCACCTCAGCCCAGCGTCGGGAATCCCGCTCATCCAACCCGTCTTTCTGAATCTGCGCCAGATAGAGCTTAATCGCGGTGTAAAGAATATCGACATCATCATCAAGCCGGCGAATCTCCCGGCGTTGCATAGGGTCGCCCTGCAACACGTCGCGGTACAACCGCAGCATCTGCTCCAGCACATCGCCAATTCGCAGCGTTTCCCGCGCGGCGTTGGCTAGCGCCAGCGCTGGCGTGTCCAGCGAATGGGTATCCAAATGGCGCGGTTTCATCTGGACATCGACCTGCGGTGAGTCCGCAATCATCGCACAAGACAAGCGAGCCACCACGCCGGTAAGCGGAATGAGCAGCAGGCAACGGATCAGGTTGTAAAACAGGTGGAAATAAATCACCAGCTCTTCGGCCCCCAGCGGAATACGCGTCAGCCAGCGCGAAAGCGGCTCAACCAGTGGCATCACGACGAGACACCCGAGCAGCTTAAACAGCATGCTGCCGAGCGCCACGCGCCGCCCCTCTGCATTCTGCGTCGAGGTGCTCATCATCGTCAGTAATCCGCTCCCCAGATTGGCACCAATGACCAGACACATCGCCACTTCCAGCGAGATCACACCGCTCGCCGTCAATGTTGCCGTCAGCAGCACCGCCGCCAGACTGGAATAGGTAATCACCGCGAACAACGCGCCAGCCAGAGCGTCCAACATGATGTCGCCCGTCAACGAGGAGAACAGCACCTTCACGCCCGACGCTTGCGTGATCGGAGCGGCAGCCACGACAATCATTTCCAACGCCAGCAAAATCAGCCCGAGCCCGATCGCCACACGACCAATTTGACCCACCCGTGTTTGCTTACGGCTAAGGAAGAAGATTACGCCAAGAAAAATCAGCAGCGGAGACAGCCAAGACAGGTCGAACGTCAGAATTCGCACCATCAGCGCCGTTCCGACATCTGCCCCGAGAATAATCACCAGGGCTGGCGTTAGCGCCACCAGTCCCTGTGAGACAAATGAAGTTGTCAGCAATGCGGTCGCATTGCTGCTCTGCACCAGCGCAGTAACACCAATGCCCGCCATAAAAGCCAACGGTTTTTTCTCAACGCTGTCGCTGAGAACCCGTCGTAACTGGGTGCCATAAACTCGCATGATACCGGTACGGACAATGTGAGTGCCCCACACCAGTAACGCAATCGCAGAAAGGAGATTCAACAGTGTTAACAAAAAGTCCGCGCCTCCAGCTAAACATGTGTTGATGAAAGACAATCTGTTGATGACGTAGTACACCATCATCTTACCAGATGTTAGCAGGCCATACTGCGAGGCAGCCCGCGCCAGAGTAAAATTGCCCTCCAATCAATTAATGATAAAAATTAATTAACTGACAATATTTAAAAAACAGAATCCAAATCAATAAGCCGATAATTTTGCCTCACGCCTTCCCTAGTTAGCGCTATGATCTTTTTATCCCTATAACTCTTATGGGTTATAACCCCGCAGTATTCCGCTAGCTCGTGTAAGGAAAATGGATGAAGACGAAAACCTCGTATGGACTGAACTGGCTCCCACTGATCGTGATTCTTGCTATCGCCGCCTTGTTTTGGCAAATGGCCCCTCCAACGGGTTTAAGTCCCGCCGGCTGGCACTCCGCCGTCATTTTCGTCGCAACGATCGTGTCTATTGTCGCGAATGTTCTTCCGATTGGGGCTATCGGCATTATCAGTATCACGCTCTTTGCACTGACGTATGCCGCAGGGGATAAAACGGCCAGCGGCGCAATACAGACCGCACTTAGCGATCTGAACAGCTCGCTGATCTGGCTGATTGTTGTGGCATTCATGATTGCTCGCGGATTTATCAAAACGGGTCTGGGCCGCCGCATCGCCTTGCAGATGATCCGCCTGCTTGGGAAACGCACGCTGGGTCTGGCTTACGGATTGGCCTTCGCCGATCTGGTGCTGTCTCCTGCGATGCCAAGCAATACCGCACGCTGCGGCGGAATTATTTATCCGATTGCCGATTCGCTATCGCGCAGCTTTGATTCCAAACCGGAAGATGCCTCACGCAGCAAGATCGGTACTTTCTTGATTACCTGCATCGGTAACGTTAACGATGTGACAGCGGCGCTGTTTATGACCGCCTACACTGGCAACCTGCTAGCGGTGAAACTTGCGGCCAACGCAGGGGTGACCATCTCCTGGGGAAGCTGGTTTCTGGCAGCGCTCGTGCCCTGTTTGATCTCTCTGGCCATTGTTCCCCTGCTCGTGTACTGGCTGACCAAGCCGGAAATTCGCCATACGCCGGATGCACCAAAACTGGCCGTCGCCGAGCTGGCAAAGATGGGTAACATGAGCCGCGGTGAATGGCTGATGGCCTTCACCGTCGTCCTGCTGTTAGTGCTGTGGATTTTTGGCGATAAATTAGGTGTGGATGCCACGACGGCCTCGTTCGTCGGTCTGTCTTTCCTGCTGTTAACCGGCGTACTGAGCTGGGAAGACGTGAAGAGCGAGAAAGGCGCCTGGGATACGCTGATTTGGTTCGCCGCCCTGTTGATGATGGCGAATCAGTTGAAAAAACTCGGCTTCACTAACTGGTTTGGCGATCTCATCGGTAGCAACATCGGCCACCTGATGCAGGGAACCAGTTGGGTATTGGTGCTATTGTTGCTAAATGCGGCCTATTTCTACACCCACTATTTCTTCGCCAGCGGCAACGCGCAGATCGCCGCGCTTTTTGCGGTGTTCCTCGGTGTCGGGATCAACCTGAACATTCCCGCAGTGCCGATGGCGTTCATGCTGGCGTTTACCAGTAGCCTGTACTGTTCACTGACCCAATATACCCACGCACGCGGCCCCATCCTGTTCGGCGCGGGTTACGTGCCCACCGCCGTCTGGTGGCGTACCGGATTCGTCGTCAGTTTGGTGAATCAAGCGATCTTTATGAGCGCGGGTCTGCTGTGGTGGAAAGCGATTGGCCTGTATTGATCGTTAGCGAATAAATGATGTGAAAAAGCCGGGGAAACCCGGCTTTCGTTTTATTACAGCAACACACGCGATCAGAATGAATAAGAGACACTGCCGACGACGCTGCGTTCGGCACCGAAGTAACAAAACTCCAGCGAGTTACAGGCGGAGATATAACGTTTGTCGGTCAGGTTGTTCACATTAAGCTGCGCACTCAACCCTTTCAGGCCCACCTTCGAGAGATCGTATCCCACTGCCAGATCCACCAGCGTATAAGACGGCAGCGTATGGGTATTGGCACGATCAGAGGTCACACCGTTCACGTAACGCACGCCGGAACCTATCGTCAGGCCGTCCAAGGGACCGCTTTTGACATCATAGCTGGCCCAGGCACTGGCCTGATTGCGCGGCGCATACACCACACGTTTTCCTTGCTCAGCCACACTGCTCTTCTTATAGCGAATATCCGTATAAGTATAAGCCGCTTGCAGGCTCAGATTCTCCGTAACATGGCTCACGGCCTCCAGCTCCACCCCTTCCGATTCGATTTCACCCACGGAACGGTAAGGGTCGTTAGGCTGAACTTTGGTCGCTACGTTCTTCTGATTAATACGGAATACCGACAGGCTGTACTGATCTTGAGAACCTTCAGGCTGATACTTCATCCCGGCTTCCCACTGCTTGCCTTTCATCGGTTCCAGTACGTTGCCGTTATCATCAGCGAAGCTGGTCGGCGTAAAGGCCGTGGAATAGCTGACATACGGCGCAAAACCATTGTCAAACAGGTAGAGCAACGCGGCACGCGAGCTAAAGTTGTTTTTATCCAACTCGCTGTGCGTTCCTTTCGTCTGGTTAATGTGGGTGACTTTCACCTGATCGTGACGACCGCCCAACGTTAAACGCCAGCGTTCCCAGCTCATTTGATCCTGCACATAGATGCCGGTTTGTTGCAGCTTGTGTTTTTCCAGCGTGCCAGACATGTCTGTTGGCCCAGCACCGTAAACAGGGTTAAACGCGTCGATCGCTGGGAAGGAACCCGAAGGCCAGTTCATATTGTTATTACGCTGCTGATAATCGATCCCCACCAGCAGACGGTGGTTTACCGCACCGGTATCCACGCTACCATCGAGCTGATTATCTAACGTGAGCGCCGACAGCGACTCACGGGAACCCGAGTAGTAACGGGTCAGTGTATTGTTACCCAACGGTTCCCAGCCATAGGCATATACCTGATCCAAATGCACCTTGGTACGCAAATAACGCAGTTTTTGGCGTACAGCCCAGCCGCTATCAAAACCATGCTCAAAGTTGTATCCCACCATGTTTTGTTTACGGTCATATTTCTCATAGTTCTCTTCCCCTTCATAGAAGGTATTCGAGATTTTCCGCCCGTTATGCGCCACCACCGTGCCGTCATACGGTAAACCCGAGTGACTGCCACCCTCAGGATCGCGTTGCAGGTAAGCCATCAATTCCATACGAGTTTTATCGGAAATCAGCCACAGCAGGCTAGGCGCAACCGCATAGCGCTCCTCTTTCAGCGGCCCAAATTGGGTATCAGCCTCACGCACCATCCCGCCCAGACGGAATGCAAAACGCTCGTCGTCATCCAGCGGACCGGTAACATCAAACGCTGCACCGCGCTGGGCATTGTTGCCTGCGAAAAGTTTGATCTGCCCGCTGCGATCGAACGACGGCTGACGGGAATTCAGCGCCACAATCCCACCTGGAGAAGAACGCCCGTAGAGTACGGACGCCGGGCCTCTGACCACTTCAATGCTGTCGAGAAACCAGGGATCGATAACCAGTGAGCTATGGGAGTTGGTATCCCCCATCATCTTCAGCCCGTCGAGATAGACGTTATCGAGACTGCCGTCGGAAAAGCCGCGCAGCACCATGTAGTCAAAACGATTAGACGCGCCGATTTGGTTGTTGTACACGCCCGGCGTATAGCCGACCGCCTGACGAACGCTGGTCGCACCCTGTTCCTGAATCTGATCGCGCGTAATGATAGAAACGGCCTGAGGAGTCTCGATATCGGGCGTTTCCAGCTTAGTCGCGCCGCGTTGCGTTTGAGACGTCACGACTAACGTATCACCCTGAGAAGAAGAGGATGGCGTATCCTGCGCCAGTGCCGACACAGTGAATCCACTGGTGAAACAGCCGACCACCAGCGCCAGCCGCGTTTTTCTGAACATGGGAATCTCCACAGACCTTATTATTGTAAATAAGAATTATTACCGCTTTTAGCCTTGCGATAGCTATGCGCAGTGACAACTTGCGTATGCGTAATGACAAAACGGGAACTCAGTGAGAAAACGCCAGTCAGGCAGGCAGCCTCTGACATAAATAACGTTCGGGAGAGTTAATGAAGGGAAACACTAGCTGGGAATACGTGCATCGCTCGGCGCCATACCGTAGCGTCGCCGGAAAGCCGTAGCAAAGTTGGTCGCGTGCTGGTAGCCCGACATCCAGGCCGCCTGCTGAACGCTGTATCCTTGCACCAGATAGCGCCGAGCCAGTTCCAGCCGACAATCACGCAGATAGTCAAAGACCGAATGGCCATACGCCTGACGAAACTTGGTGCGCAGGCTGCTGCTGCTCATCGCGGCCAACTGCGCCAGCTCATTAAGGGTGTACGCTTTTTCAGGCTGTTGCGCCAGAAGCCGCCGAACGTTCTCCAGCCGCTCCTGCTCGCCGGGCGGAGGCAGTACGCGCCGTTCTCCGCCACGTTGCCCGAATGACAGGCCTTGCCCCAGCAGTTGTAGCATTACGCCTTCCAACATCAGTTGGCGCGATAACCCCGGCACGGTGTTTTCCAGCGCGTGCTGCAACCCAGATAATAAATAGCCGGGAACCTGCCATAAAAATGTCGGTTTTCCTTCCTGTTCCCACTCGCTCAGCAACGAGCCCAACAGCGGATTCAAAGCAAAAGTGGCGGGAAAAATACCCAGTGATACGGTACGAAGGTGACAATCCGCAAGGTGGCTGGCGTTCATAACTAACGGGTCGCCCAGCCGAGTGCTGAATGCCATACCGGCTCGCACCACAAACTCCTTACCGTTCAGACGCAGCGCGACGCACCCTTCCAGCACCACCAGCGTATAAAACGGGCAACAGTGTAAAGACGTCGATTCGTAGGGCTGTAACACGCGCACGTTGGAGTTCGTCAGGCAAATACCGGAGGAGAGCGTCATCTCTTCGACATCCCCCTGCACGACGATACGTTTTTCTTTCGTTCGATCACGACAAGACAACAGCTGCGGGAAGTGGTAATCGATCCCGTAGCGTTCACCGATGTCGAAGAAATCCTCAATGGAAAAGAGTCGTTTGAGCATGAGCGAGAAGATACCCTCATCCTGTTTAACGCCCAGAATCAGGCCAGCGGTTAGCGGAAATGACGTGGAATGAAGACAGAAAAATGCTTTCTGCTTAATTGGTGCTCACCTTACCATTACCATAAAATCGCATCAATAAGACTGATAACTATTCTCATCATAATGAGTTTCATGTGATGACAGGTTTAGAGGCAAAAAACATCCACGAGCTAATCAGTTTTGTTTTCCAACTGGCGTTAAAAATTATACTGAGGCGGGCGAGGCCGCCGTTGTGAGCAGCATGGACGCTGCGAAAGCTAGTGCCGCGCCGGACAAAACGTCAAAGACGTTTTGAACAGCACTTGTGCTGGCCCGCAGGGCGAACCCCATTTATGGGGTGAGTAAGCGCGTCACTAGCGGCACGATTAGCGTTCTCGAATGCCGAAGGAACCGCGCAGCGGTATAATTTCGCCAGAAAGCCTGGGTTCTCAGGGCAGCGGCGATTGAGCGCCCTGAGCGGGCGTGGCGCTAGTGCCACAGAGAAATAATGTGGTCTATCACGCACGAAACGCCCCCTCACTGACATAGTTGAGATGACAACCTCTCCAAGGTTGATGTTGTCATACTCGACTTACGTCGAAACTTAATCGGTATCATAGCCGAGGTTTGGTGCTAACCAGCGCTCTACCTCGCTCACTTCCATACCTTTACGCACCGCGTAATCCTCAACCTGATCGTGCTGGATTTGTGCGACGGCGAAGTATTTGCTGTCGGGGTGGCTGAAATACCAGCCGGATACCGATGCCCCCGGCCACATGGCATAAGACTCGGTGAGCTTCATGCCGGTATGCTTTTCCACATCCAACAACTGCCAGATTTGCGCTTTCTCCGTGTGATCCGGGCACGCTGGATAGCCCGGCGCGGGGCGAATACCCTGATAGTTTTCTCGAATCAGCAGCTCATTACTGAGGTTCTCATTCGGCGCATAGCCCCAGTACACCTTACGCACACGCTCATGCAGATATTCCGCAAAGGCTTCCGCCAGACGGTCAGCGATCGCCTTCACCATGATCTTGTTGTAATCATCATGCTGAGCTTCCCATTGATCGGCCAACGTATCTTCTTCCAGCCCGCCAGTGACCGCAAAGGCACCGAGATAATCTGGCTTACCGCCAGACTTCGGCGCCACGAAGTCGGACAGGCAATAATTCGGGAACTCAGTTTTCTCCGTCTGCTGACGCAGATGGTGGCTGACTGACAGCACCGTTTCACGCCGTTCATCGGTATAAATCACCACGTCATCCCCAACGCGGTTCGCTGGGAATAAGCCCACCACACCACGGGGGTTCAGCGCACCGTGCGCGGATAAGTCATCCAGCATCGCGTTGGCATCGGCAAACAGGCGTTTAGCTTCTTCTCCCACCACCTCATCTTCCAGAATGCGAGGATATTTTCCCGCCAGCGACCAGGTCATAAAGAACGGCGTCCAGTCGATGTAGTTGCGCAGCGTTTCAATGCTGGCCGTCACTTCCTGAACGCCCAAACGATGCGCCACCGGCGGTGTGTAACTTTCCCAATCCAGCGCTGAGGCATTCGCGCGAGCCGCTTCCAGCGTTACTGGCGGCGTTCGCGGCTTTTTACGCGCGTGCTGAATGCGCACGGTTTCGTACTCTTTACGGGTGCGCGCAACAAAGTCGTCATACTGCGTACTGGACAGCAGCGCTGACACCACACCAACAGAGCGGGACGCATTCTGCACGTAGACCGTCGGGCCGCTGTAGTTCTGCTCAATCTTCACGGCGGTATGCGCTTTAGACGTCGTCGCGCCGCCAATCAGCAGCGGCAGCGTAAAGCCCTGACGCTCCATCTCTTTCGCCACGTTGACCATTTCATCCAGCGACGGCGTAATCAGCCCAGATAACCCGATGATATCGACGTTCTCTTCACGCGCGGTCTTCAGGATCTTATCCGTCGGCACCATCACGCCCAGATCGATAATTTCGTAGTTGTTACATTGCAGCACCACGCCGACGATATTCTTACCGATATCGTGAACATCGCCTTTAACCGTCGCCAACAGGATCTTCCCAGCTGACGTGCCTTTGGCTTTGCTCGCTTCAATATAGGGTTCGAGATAGGCCACCGCCTGCTTCATCACGCGGGCAGATTTCACCACCTGCGGCAAAAACATTTTCCCCGCGCCAAACAGATCGCCAACGACGTTCATGCCATCCATCAGCGGGCCTTCAATCACCTCTATCGGCCGTGCAGCCTGCTGGCGCGCTTCTTCGGTATCCAGCTCAATAAATTCGGTAATGCCTTTCACCAGCGAATATTCCAGCCGTTTCTTCACATCCCAGCCGCGCCACTCCGCCTGCGTTTTACTGCCTTCATCTTCTGTTTTGCTGCCGCGGTATTTTTCTGCCAGTTCAAGCATACGTTCGGTGGCATCGCTGCGACGGTTCAGGATCACGTCCTCCACCGCCTCGCGCAGTTCCGCAGGGAGATCGTCATAGATCGCCAATTGCCCAGCATTCACGATCCCCATGTCCATGCCGTTGCGGATCGCGTGATAAAGGAAGACGGCGTGGATCGCTTCACGCACCAGATCGTTGCCGCGAAATGAGAAGGAAACGTTAGATACACCGCCGGAGATCATCGCATGGGGCAACTGCGCCTTGATGTCAGCACAGGCCTCAATGAAATCCACTGCGTAGTTGTTGTGTTCATCGATCCCCGTTGCCACGGCGAAAATGTTCGGGTCGAAGATGATATCTTCCGGTGGGAAGCCAACTTCTTCCGTCAGGATGCGGTAAGCACGCCGACAAATCTCAATTTTACGTGCGCGGGTGTCCGCCTGACCGACTTCATCAAAGGCCATGACCACCACGGCGGCACCATAGCGCCGTACCAACTTGGCATGATGAACAAAGGCCTCAACGCCTTCCTTCATGGAGATCGAGTTAACAATCCCTTTGCCCTGAATACATTTAAGCCCTTTCTCAACCACGTCCCATTTTGAGGAATCGATCATGATCGGCACACGGGCAATATCCGGCTCGCCAGCAATGAGGTTCAGGAAACGGATCATCGCCGCTTCCGCATCCAGCATGCCTTCATCCATGTTGATATCGATGATCTGCGCGCCGCTTTCTACCTGCTGACGGGCGACGTCCAGCGCTTCGCTGTATTTCTCTTCTTTGATCAGTCGTTTAAAACGCGCAGAGCCGGTAACGTTCGTCCGTTCCCCGACGTTAACAAACAGGGTTTTGGCATCGATAGTCAGCGGTTCCAGGCCGGATAAGCGGCAGGCGACCGGGATCTCCGGCAGCTTGCGCGGCGGCACGCCTTCCACCACTTTCGCCATCGCGGCAATGTGTGCGGGCGTCGATCCGCAGCAGCCACCGACGATATTCAGAAAACCGGATCGCGCCCATTCGCCGATATGTTTCGCCATATCGGCCGGATCCAGATCATACTCCCCAAAGGCGTTGGGCAGCCCTGCATTGGGGTGCGCGCTCACATAGCATTCTGAAATACGGGACAGCTCAGCGACATACTGGCGCAGTTCATCTGGCCCCAGCGCACAGTTCAGACCGAACGAGAGCGGGCGAGAATGGCGTAGAGAGTTGTAAAACGCTTCTGTTGTCTGGCCGGATAGCGTACGCCCTGACGCATCCGTGATCGTGCCGGAAATCATCACCGGCAATGTGATCCCTAATGCTTCAAATTCACTTTCAACCGCGAAACTCGCCGCTTTGGCATTCAAGGTATCGAAAATGGTTTCGATCATGATCAGATCGACGCCGCCTGCGATCAGTGCGCGTGTCGATTCGCGATACGCCTCCACCAGTTGATCAAAACTGACGTTGCGAAACGCCGGATCGTTTACATCGGGAGAGATCGACGCAGTGCGGTTGGTCGGGCCGAGCACACCAGCAACATAACGCGGTTTATGCGGCGTTAATGCCGTCCATTTATCCGCGCTAGCGCGCGCGAGCTGTGCGGCGACGGTATTCATTTCCGCCGACAGCGACTGCATATCATAGTCCGCCATCGCAATGGTGGTGGCATTGAAGGTGTTGGTTTCGAGAATGTCGGCACCAGCTTCCAGATAAGCATCATGGATTTCGCTAATCACCTGCGGCCTGGTGAGCACCAGCAGATCGTTATTTCCCTTCACATCGTTCGGCCAGTCGGCAAAGCGCTCGCCGCGATAATCTGCTTCCTGTAGGCGATAACCCTGGATCATGGTTCCCATACCACCATCCAGCACCATAATGCGTTGCGCCAACTGACGCCGTAATTCATCTACCCGATTACTCACGCGAACCCCATTCCCAGCCAATAAATACGATATCTATTGCGTCTATCCTAGCATAAGTAATGAACACACTAACGCCGTGCAGCATGAGACTTTTTCAGATCATTTGCCGATAAAAAACCCAGAGAAAGAAGAGTTGCATTCTGCGGCAAAAAAACGAAAATCAATTCCATTACCATAAAAAGGAATCGACGCCATGACGCCACCAGAGCCAGCCAAACGAGGGAAAAAACCCCGATCCAGCACGGGCGCTACCGCACAGCCGACCGGGCAGGTTCAGTCGCTGACCCGTGGCCTGACGCTGCTGGAGTATATCGCCAGAGCAAACGGCAGCGTGGCGCTAACCGATCTCGCTCAACAGGCAGGTTTACCGAATTCTACGACCCATCGCCTGCTCACGACCATGCAACAGCAGGGCTTTGTGCGTCAGGTTGGCGATTTGGGGCTGTGGACGATTGGCTCACACGCGTTTATCGTCGGCAGTAGCTTTCTGCAAAGCCGCAACCTGCTAGCGATTGTGCATCCGATAGTACGCAAGCTGATGGAAGATTCGGGCGAAACCGTCAATCTGGCCGTGCTTGATAAGACCGACAGCCAGGCGATCATTATCGATCAGGTGCAGTGCACGGCACTGATGCGTATGTCTGCGCCGATCGGCGGTAAGCTGCCGATGCATGCTTCTGGTGCCGGGAAAGCCTTTCTGGCGCATTTGCCTGATGCACAGGTCGCTCAGTTGCTGCACAAAAAAGGGCTGCACGGCTACACGCCACACACGTTTAGTTCGCCGCAAGCCCTGAAGGAAAACCTGTCGCTGATTCGCAAGCAGGGCTATTCCTTCGATGACGAAGAGCACGCGCTGGGGCTACGCTGTATCGCAGCCTGTATTTTGGATGAACACCACGACGCCTTCGCCGCCATTTCCATCTCCGGCCCCGTATCTCGCATCACGGACGACCGCGTCACGGAGCTCGGCGCACTGGTGATCAAAGCCGCCAAGCAGGTGATGCAGGAATACAGCGGGTTATAAGCCTTTTAGATGCATGTTTATGCAGATTGTGGAAGGTTTCGTGCGCAATAGTGCCGTTATTTTCATGCTACTTCGTAGCACGCGCCCGACACAGGGCGCTCAGTCGCCGCCGCCCTGTGTACCCAGGCTTTCCGGCTAAATTATGCCGCTGACGCGGTTCCATCGGTGTTCCTGACCGCTAGTCGAGCCGCCAGTGACGCGTTCCCTACGCGGCACTGGCTTTCGCGACGTCCTGTCGCTCACTCGGCGGTCAAACCCACCGCTGCATAATTTTTTACGCCGGATAACAACAAAAACCAGAACCATTCTCAGCAGTTGTGTACCGCGGATCAGCACGCTGGCTGAAGCGCTTCCTCCGCCGGTAGGCGTACACATCCTCAATATGCCCTTCCCTGATACGCTGCTGTAGCGCCCGCCAGTAATCCGCGCAAAACAGATCGCCGTGCATTTCCTCAAACAGCGTGCGAATGTGGTGGTCGCTACACAGGAAATGGGGGAACTCTTCGGGAAACACATCATTCGGCGCAACGCTGTACCACGGCTCTGCGGCCAGTTCATCTTCCGGGTGACGCGGCGGTGGTATTTTGCGGAAATTCACCTCGGTCATGTAGCAAATTTCATCGTAGTCATAAAACACAACCCGCCCATGACGCGTGACGCCGAAATTCTTGAATAGCATGTCGCCGGGGAAAATGTTCGCCGCCGCCAGCTGTTTGATGGCATTGCCATACTCTTCAATCACATCATGCAACTGCTGTGCATTTGCCTGCTCCAGATAGAGATTCAGCGGCGTCATCCGGCGTTCCATGTACAAGTGCCGAATCACCAACCGATCGCCCAGATCTTCCAACTTCTCTGGCACCTCATGCCAAAGCTCATCCAGCAACTCTGGACTGAGACGATGTTTATCGATGACGAAGTTTTCATATTCCTGCGTATCCGCCATGCGCCCTACACGATCGTGCTCTTTCACCAGTTGATAGCACGCCATGACCCGCTCCGCACTCACCTCTTTCTGCGGCGCAAAACGATCTTTGATGACCTTAAAGACGCGATCGAAAGAAGGCAGCGTAAACACCAGCATCACCATCCCTTTCACGCCGGGCGCGATGATGAACTGCTCTTCTGATTCAGCAATGTAGTGCAGATATTCACGGTAATACTCGGTTTTACTGTGCTTCTGGCAGCCAATAGCCAAATAAAGCTCCGCTGTCGTCTTCCCCGGCAAAATATCCCGCAGCCAGGCCACCAGCGCAGACGGCAGCGGGGCATACACCATGAAGTAAGAGCGGGCGAAACCAAACACAATGCTGGCATCCGACTGACTGGTTAAGCAGGTATCAATAAATAGCGCACCGCGCTCATTGTGGTGAATCGGCAACAGGAACGGAAAAATACCGTCAGGGAGCGACAGCTTGCCCACCAGCCAGGCCGCTTTGTTGCGATAAAACAGCTCGTTAGCCACCTGTAATGTCGCCTGAGCCAGCTGCTCCGCAGAGAAAGTGCGCTGTAAATACGCCGCGATATAACCAATATCACGTGGCAAATCTTCCCACGGTAACCGCAGCGGCACATCACCCAACAATTTTTCCAACATGTTCTGCCAGCCGTCGGTTGGCATAAATGTCTTGGCGATAGGTCGGGGAATCTCACGAAAACGCTGTTCAGGCTGAGAACTGAAAACAAATAGCTTATCCGGCGTCAGTTCCCGATGGTTAAACAGCCGACAGTAGACAGAATTAAAGAAACTCTCAGCAATCTCAAAGCGCGGGTAGTCCGGCAGTAAGCGGGTGTAGATATGCTTCACTCGCGCCAAAAAATCCGCGTCATCACAGCGGATACCGGTAATACAGCGCAACTGTTCGACCACCAAACCCACGTGGTGATCGTATAGATGAATACGCTGTCTCATTGCCTGTTGTACGGCAGGCCAGTCAGCCTGTTCAAAGCGCTGCTGCGCCCCCGCCGTCACTTCGAGAAAACGTCCATATTGCGCATCAAACCCTTGCAGGATCGTCTGCGCCACCAGCTTTTCAAGGTCACGCGTCATCATGATCTCCCGATGAAACCCGGCCAGCGGTTCACTGACCGGGTTAGGATCAGAACTGTTGTTCTTCCGTCGATCCCGTCAGCGCCGTCACCGAAGACTCGCCTCCCTGAATGATGTTTGTCACCTTATCGAAGTAGCCGGTTCCTACCTCCTGCTGATGTGATGAGAAGGTATAGCCATCCTTAATCGCTTCAAACTCAGGCTGCTGTACTTTTTCTACGTAGTGTCTCATCCCTTCGCCCTGCGCATAGGCATGCGCCAGGTCAAACATGTTGAACCACATACTGTGGATACCCGCCAGCGTAATGAACTGATACTTGTAGCCCATCGCCGACAACTCGTCCTGAAAACGCGCAATCGTGCTGTCATCCAGATTCTTCTTCCAGTTAAAGGAAGGTGAACAGTTGTATGCCAGCAGCTTACCGGGGAACTTCGCATGGATAGCTTCAGCAAAACGGCGCGCCAGCGATAAATCCGGTGTAGACGTTTCACACCACACCAGATCGGCATAAGGTGCATAGGCCAAACCGCGGCTGATAGCCTGCTCAATCCCCGCACGGGTACGATAGAATCCCTCTACCGTACGTTCTCCGGTGATGAAGTCACGATCGTATTTATCACAGTCAGACGTCAGCAAATCCGCCGCATCCGCATCGGTTCGCGCAACCAGTAAAGTAGGCACCCCCAACACATCTGCCGCCAGACGTGCGGCAATTAGCTTCTGAACTGCTTCCTGAGTGGGAACCAGCACTTTACCGCCCATGTGGCCGCATTTTTTCGCCGATGCCAGTTGGTCCTCAAAGTGAACCGCTGCGGCTCCCGCTTCAATCATCGATTTCATCAGCTCAAACGCGTTAAGCACGCCGCCGAATCCCGCTTCCGCATCTGCCACAATCGGCAGGAAGTAGTCGGTATGGCGCTTGTCGCTCGGCTCGATGTGGTTTGCCCATTGGATCTGATCGGCACGCCGAAACGTATTATTGATGCGTTCAATCACCGCAGGCACAGAATTCGCCGGGTAGAGCGACTGATCGGGATACATGCTCGACGCCAGATTGGCATCCGCCGCCACCTGCCAGCCGGAAAGGTAAATCGCTTCAATACCGGCTTTCGCCTGCTGTAAAGCCTGTCCGCCCGTCAGCGCCCCCAGGCAATTCACATAGCCTTTGCGGGCGCCACCATGCAGTAGATTCCACAACTTAGCTGCACCGAGCTGCGCGAGCGTACATTCCGGGTTCACCGAGCCCCGTAGATTAATCACATCTTCTGCGCTGTAAGGGCGCGTAATGCCTTCCCAGCGGGCGGTTTTCCACTCTTTTTCAATATGCTGGACTTGTTGGGTACGAGAGGTCGTCATAGCAGAGGTTCCTTTTTATTATCAGTCAGGGTTAATCAAGCAGTGCGTAGCCGGGTAATGTCAGGAAGTCGACCAGCTCATCTTGCGTGGTAATTTGCTCCATCAGCCGGGCGGCATCATCAAAGCGCCCTCCGCTGAAACGGGCATCACCGAGCTCTTCCTGAATCACAAACATCTCTTCGGCCAACATCTGGCGGAACAGCGCCTTGGTGATCACGCGACCATCGCTCAATGTCTTGCCGTGACGAATCCACTGCCAAATTGAGGTACGGGAAATTTCTGCCGTCGCTGCGTCCTCCATCAGCCCATAAATCGGGACGCAGCCATTACCGGATATCCATGCTTCGATGTACTGCACCGCAACACGGATATTCGCGCGCATCCCCACTTCCGTGCGCTCTCCCGGACAAGGCTCCAGCAATTCCTCGGCGCGAATGGGGGCATCTTGCTCACGGCGAATATCGAGCTGATTTTTACGCTCACCTAACGCCCGATCGAACACCTCCATCACCGCATCTGCCAGCCCCGGATGAGCCACCCAGGTACCATCATGCCCATTGTGAGCTTCCAGCTCTTTGTCTTTACGAACCTTGTCTAACACCCAGTTATTACGTTCCGCATCCTTACTTGGGATGAACGCCGCCATCCCACCCATGGCGAACGCACCACGGCGATGGCAGGTTTTGATCAACAGCCGTGAGTAAGCGCTAAGGAAGGGTTTTTCCATCGTCACCGACTGGCGGTCGGGCAAAACGCGATCGCCGTGGTTCTTTAATGTTTTGATATAGCTGAAGATGTAGTCCCAGCGGCCGCAGTTCAGCCCAACGATATGATCGCGCAAGTGGTAGAGGATTTCGTCCATCTGGAAAACGGCAGGCAGCGTTTCAATCAACACCGTGGCTTTGATCGTCCCGCGTGGCAGGTCAAAACGATCTTCGGTATAGCAGAAAACATCATTCCACCAGGCCGCTTCCTGCCATGACTGCGTCTTTGGCAGATAGAAATAAGGGCCACTACCTTTCTTCAGTAGTTCCTGATAGTTGTGGAAAAAATACAGCGCGAAGTCGAACAGGCTGCCGGGAATCGCTTCCCCCTGCCAGGACACGTGTTTTTCGGGCAGATGCAAACCGCGAACGCGGCAAATCAATACGGCAGGGTTGGGTTTCAGTTGGTAGACCTTTCCTGTTTCATTGATGTAGGAAATCGTACCGCGTACGGCATCACGC
Source organism: Pectobacterium sp. CFBP8739 (assembly GCF_013449375.1). GTDB lineage: Bacteria > Pseudomonadota > Gammaproteobacteria > Enterobacterales > Enterobacteriaceae > Pectobacterium. The sequence continues at coordinate 35,284 of NZ_JACDRR010000012.1, forward strand.
AAGTTGATTTGCCCATCGATCACCTTTTCCCATCCCGGTGACAGCGAATCCTCAAAGTCCGCCATGAAAACTTTCACGTTGGCATTTAATGCATTGATCACCATCTTGCGTTCGACCGGACCGGTAATCTCAACGCGACGATCCTGAAGGTCATCGGGAATACCGCGTATTGTCCACGCTTTATCACGAATGGAAGCCATTTCTGAAATAAAATCAGGTAGATTACCCTGATCGATATTACGCTGCTGGATCTGCCGTTCGGCGAGCAACTGATTACGTGCCGGTGTGAAATGCGCGACCAGCTCCGTTAAAAAATCAATCGATTCCTCCGTAAGAATTTGCTTCTCACCTTCACCAAAACGCTGACTAAACGCCAATTCTCTGCTTATCGTCTGCTGCATCATTCGTGGTTCCTTTTCAGATTCCGCTTCATTTATCAACAACCGCCAAATCGGCAAACCAGTATGTACATTTCTTAGCCGACAGAATTAAGCGTAATACAAGAAAAAACAAAATCAAAAACAATTTCCATTTTTATGTAATTTTAAGCATAACTTATTAATAAAAATGAAGATAAAAATAGAAATAGAAAAGAAATGACTTTCACTCATTAATAGAAATGAAATGGTTCAGCACAAAAAGAAAGGCACCTTAAAAGGTGCCTTAGAGAAAAGAAGGAAGATGGCTTAGTCCAGCGTAGGATTCATGCGACGTAAATCATAAGGCGTAATCTGGTAAACGTAGTAATTCAGCCAGTTAACAAAAAGCAGATGTCCGTGGCTACGCCAGCTCGCTTTCGGCGCTAATTCAGGGTTGTCGTCAGGGAAATAGTTAACCGGAACCGCCGGATCCAACCCAGCGTCGTAATCACGGAAAAATTCTCCCGCTAGCGTGAGGGCATCATACTCTGGGTGTCCAGTAACAAACGCCAGACGCTTATCTTTACTGGCAAACAGATAGGCGCCAGCTTGTTCTGACTCAACCAAAATATCCAAATCTGTGTGTTGTCGAATCACATCAACCGGAAAATCCGCATAGCGCGAATGTGGTGCCAGGAACGTTTCGTCAAAACCACGGGTCAGCAATGCATGGGGTTGTAACGTTTGATGAGTATAAACGCCAGATAGCTTTTCCTTACGGGTCATCTTAGGAATACCGTAGAGGATATTGAGAGCGGCCTGCACAGCCCAACACACGAATAATGTGGAGGTAACATGCTCTTTTGCCCACTCAATGACGCGTGCGATCTGTGGCCAATAAACAACATCGCAGAAATCGACTAATCCCAGCGGTGCGCCAGTGACAATCAAGCCATCAAAGTTTTCATTCTGAATGTCCTCAAAATCACAGTAGAAGTTATTCAAATGCTCAGCCGGCGTATTCTTTGATTCACGACTATCGATACGCAACAGCTGGATATCAATCTGTAGGGGAGAATTGGATAACAGGCGCAGAAACTGGTTTTCAGTCTCAATTTTTTTAGGCATCAGGTTCAGCACCAGCACTTTGAGGGGACGAATTTCCTGCGTTTTAGCACGCGAGGACGTCATGACAAAGACGTTCTCATTACGCAGAAAATTGACGGCTGGTAACTCATCAGGAACCCGAATTGGCATAACCTTATATCCTCAAAGCATACGTTTAAACGTTTAGACATCCAGATGCCCGAAGATAGCGAGTTTTCGTTCTAATGTCGAGTGCTCAGCGCATAAGGTGAAAATGTTTCACGAGATTCAGTATGCACCATCAGAACGACTTCTGCTGAATACGTTTGAGCGCGTCAGAATCACTCAGAGGAACAGCGCTAGAAATAACAATGAGCCTAGATTTACGATAGCTCATGACGGTGATCTCCTGAAGTATGCGTTCCTCTACAGGAGAAAGCCCTCCTTCATTCATCTCCAGAGCGTGAATCAGTAGTGTTGTGCTACTGAACCAGTTACACCAATTACAGGGAGCAACCTGACGAACAACACCCCGTAGAGTCTCTGCGGCATTCATAAAATCAGCGACCAAAATTCTATTGTTGCTAAATGCACTCTGTGTGGAAGCCTCACGCAGAGTGGAAAGATTACGTACGGTTATTTGATTTTTACGGATCTGGATATAGAGATTCATTACGGGTCTTCCTGACGGTGTTGTCTTCTCCAAAGTTTGCACAGCAAAAAGCCCCTGTCT